>CAXSEA010000140.1:0-9653 GCA_964235675.1 uncultured Armatimonadales bacterium
GATAAGGAGGGGAACAGAATTAGCCTTTATTTCAGGACTTTTTCTAAACCCTCTACAGAGCTTTTGCCAGTATTGGTTTGAGCGACTTTTAGCCTTTACTGCCAGTTTGCCCTACTTGCCGTGAATCGCAATGGATTGTTCCTTAACATAGCTTCCGGCATCAATCCTCGCCGGATTGCGCAAGCAATCCGGCGCGCGAACAAAGGCCGCGCGGCCCGAGCGCATCCGGAAAACAGCGCCAAGTTTTGCTCCCAGGGCAGCGGGGTAACTAGCCCACGAATCCATCTTTGGACAACTGAATAGGAGCAAGAATACAATGGCGAACTTAACCGAACTACAAGACCCGCGCACGCAGTACGCGACCCCTCCGATGCCGGATCAAAAGCAGGAGCTTCCCGGTGTCGAGGCAATGATCCTGCCAAAGCCGGATCATGGCGAGGAGTCTTATAAGGGCAGCGGAAAGCTGGCGGGCCGCGTCGCGCTGATTACCGGCGGCGACAGCGGAATCGGCAAGGCCGTGGCGATTGCCTACGCGCGCGAGGGCGCGGACGTCGCAATTTCGTACCAGGGAATCGGCAACGAGGACAAAGACGCGCAGGATACGGCGCGTCTGGTGCAAGAGGCGGGGCGGCGCGCGCTGACACTCCCGGGAGATATCTCCGACCCTCAGCACTGCAAAAATATCGTCGAGCGCACGATCAGCGAATTGGGCAAGATCGACATTTTGGTCAACAACGCCGCGATGCAGCATCCGCGCATGAGCATGCTGGAGATCCCGCCCGACGAGCTGGAGTACACGTTCAAAACCAACTACTTCGCGCAAATTTATATCACGCAGGCGGCGCTGCCGAAGATGAAGCCCGGCGCGGCGATTATCAACACCACGTCCATCGAAGCGTACCAGCCCGACGCGATGCTGACCGCGTATGCCTCCACCAAGGCGGCTATCGCCAACTTCACCAAATCCTTGGCGAAGGAAGCAATCAAGAGCGGCATCCGGGTGAACGCAGTCGCGCCGGGACCAATCTGGACGCCGTTAGTCGTCGCGACCATGCCGCCCGACCAGCTTAAGACCTTTGGCCAGGATACTCTTATCGGGCGCGCGGGGCAGCCGGTGGAACTTTCGCCTGTGTATGTTCTTCTCGCGTCGGCGGAGGCAAGCTATATCACGGGCCAAATCTACGGCATCACCGGCGGCGATCCCATCGGCTAAATAGATAAAGCCTAATCGTGAACAAGCCGGTCAGCATCACTGCTGACCGGCTTGTTTTTGTGAAATCACATAATGCTGCTAGGGGTGTCTCGCCAAGTTATCGCGCTGCCGCGTGCAAGCCGCCCAGAGCAATCAAGCCCAGGATCAAGACCGCGCCGCTGAGAGCGATCATGGGAAGAGCGGGCATCGGGTTTTTCGTCGTCCGAAAGCGCAGGAAGAAAACGACGCCGAGCGCCAGCGCCAGAATAGTCCCGAGCCCGACGCCGGTCAGCGGCGAACGCGGCACGAGCAGGGCGGCCACGGCGGCTAAAATCGCCGACATAATGCCGACCACAAGCGAAATCGAGGACTTCGACTTCACATAGCCGTACACGCCGCCGACAAGTAGGACAACGGCATATAGGTAGAAGACAGGGCCGATAATCGATAGCATAGTGGCGTCAGTTTACCCCTGTTCCCGATCAGCCGTTTCGCGAACATCCCTCCGGCATATCGCCGATTCTCGCTCTGGGGCAGCTACTAATTGCTCCAGAAATATCGCTGTGACGCCGATAATTGATCGCTAAAAGCATCAATTTGCTTCGCAGTCCTCAAACCGTACGCTGAGTCTGGGTGGCTTCGTATCCTGGACATGGCATATAATGAACTGCGGCGCTCTGCTGCATCTCATTCCGCTCGGTTTCTAAATGCAATTTGGCTGGCCTGCGTGAGGTTCCAGCCCCTGACCCTCATTACCCGTATCCCATGTCGAACATCGATCAGGAAATTGCCCGCACCGGCGCATTTACCGCGGTGCCCGCGCCGTCCAGCGTTGCGGACGCGCGGACCATCCCCGCCGAAACGAACGCCGGCAGTGCCGCCGCCGCGCCAAACCCGCACTACAAGCCGTACCTGCTTCTAGCGGCATGGCGAGGGATTGCCAGCCTGGCGGTCGTGTTTTTCCATTCGTGCGCGTCCGCCGACAGCGCGGCTCAGGCCCAAATCTTAGGGGCGGCTTGGTACAAGCTGGGCCTGTACGGCTACCTGGGCGTGCAGGTCTTTTTTGTGGTCAGCGGCTACTGCATCGCCAACGCCGCCGCCGTCTGCCTGCGCCGCCAAGACTCGCTCGGCTCTTACGTTTCCGCGCGTGTGAAGCGCATCTATCCGCCTTACCTGGCGACTGTCGCGCTGACACTCGCCGCTGGGGTGGTTTCGGCGCATCTGGTGAGATCGGGCGCGCTGGCACACTCGAAAGTGGGCGGCGAGAACCCCTTAGCTCATACGGCGCTTTGGTATCTCTCCACCGTCACGCTTTCGGAGCGGGTGTTTCGCCAGGCTAATCTCGTGGTTCAGGCGTGGACGTTGAACTACGAGGTGGCGTTCTATGTCGTGGTCGGCGCGTGCCTCGCCGCTCTCAGCCGGTTGCGCAGCGAAGTGAAGCTGCTGCTCGGCCTGCATGCGGTGACAATCGCCGCGCTTGTCTGGCTGCTCGCCGCGCCGCGAACGGTGATCTACCCGTTCGATCTGTGGCCGCAGTTCGGTATCGGGGCGGTGGTGTACGATCTGCTCGCCAACCGCCGTCAGACCCGGAGCGTTGCCGCGTTCGGCATTATCGCGCTGCTTTGCGCCGCAGTGGCGCTGCGTCCGGCGCACGATCCAAACCTACGCGTCCAGTTCGCGGCGGTGACCGTGTTCGCGCTGGCTCTGGCCGCGCTATACAAGTTCGATCTCGGCCTCAGCCGGCAAAAACTCTCGAAAGCGCTCGCCGTCATCGGTACGATTTCTTATAGCCTCTATTTGACCCACGAGCTGGTGATCGGCCTGGTGCTTCAACTCAGCCGCAAGCTGCACTCCCATCTGCTGCAATCCTATCTCGTTTCCACGATTATTCAGCTGCTTTGCGCGCTGATTTTCGCCGCCTGCTTCTTCTATGTTTGCGAGCGGCCATTTATCAGCAGGAAGCAGAAACAGATCGCGAAGGTTACGGCGTAAGCCCGTTTACCTTTTCGAGGCACCATGCCACCTATCCGCCCTCTCGGGCACCTTTCCTGAAAGGGAAGGAACTTTTCATTAAGCTGGATAAGCCTATCTGCTGAATGCATTCAGTTATAGCCGCACGTTGGCTGTATTTAATTCCTTCCCTTTCAGGGAAGGTGCCCGAGAGGGCGGATGGGTGGCATGGTGCCTCGAAAAGACAAACGTGGTCTTCACAGCTTCGCCGAATGCAAAAAGCCGCTCACGCCGCTGAGGACATACTGCACGGCGAGCGCAGCCAGGACAATTCCCATGACGCGGGTAATCACGTGCACCCCGCTTTGGCCCATCATTCCCATTACTTTGTCGCCGATTCTCAAGACGAACGCCGCGAGGACGAACACCGCTATCAGCGCGAGCCCTACTCCGGTCAGGCGCGGCCATGAGCCGGCCTGGGATGTCAGCACGAGCAGCGTGGTGAGAGTGCCCGGCCCGGAGAGCAGCGGGATCGCCAGCGGGAAAACGGCGATATCGGAGCCGTCGGCGGCATTGGAGTCGCTCTTCGGGCGGCGCGCCCGGTAGGCCGCGGCAGTGGATTCGCCGCGCTCCGGCGACTGGAGACTGCCGCGCTGCCCGAAGAGCATCGGCAAGGCTGTGGCGAACAGCAAAATCCCGCCGCTGATCGAAAACGCCGAGACGCTCACCCCCAGGTATTGCAACGCGACACGTCCCGCCGCGAAGAAAAACAGCGCCACCAAAAACCCGATCCAAACCGCCCGACGCATAATGCCTTGCCGCTGCACCGGCGAAAAGCCCGAGGTGTACCCCGCAAACAGCGGCACCAGCCCGAACGGGTCCACGACTACCAAAAGCGTGACAAACGCGGTGAGCGCGAAGCGGATGACTTCATTGGCGTCTATTTGTGCGAACGTCATGGCGCTATTATGCCAGAGCCGTAAAAGCGCGTGCCGTTTCAGCGCTTTCGGGCCTTTGCGAGTACGATAGGACGCAGTAGCAGCAATTCGCCTGAGTGCGCCGGCACTCAGGCGCGAGAAAAAAGGCCATGCGGCCTGAGAGCAAATCCGAAAATTCCTATATGGCTGACAACCCGTCTCATATTAAGCCGCTCAGCGGCGTACTGAACATCGACAAAGCGCCGGGCATGACTTCGCACGATGTAGTCGGGCGGGTCCGGCGCATCCTGCGCGAGGGAGGGTGGGGGAAGTCGGTGAAGGTGGGGCACGCGGGCACATTGGACCCGGACGCCACCGGCGTGCTGCTGGTCTGCCTGGGCGGCGCGACACGTTTGGCCGATCTGCTGGCGGGGCAGGGGAAGGTGTACCGGGCGAAGTTCCGGCTGGGGGCGACCACCACTACAGAGGACGCGTCGGGAGAGGTCACGGGCGAGTGGGACGCGTCGCCTATCATGCGCGGCGACGTGGTAGGCATGCTGGAGAGTCTGACCGGCACGATTGAGCAAATACCGCCGATGGTCTCGGCGGTGCACCATGAGGGACGCCGATTGTATGAGCTGGCGCGTCAGGGAATCGAGGTGGAGCGGACGGCCCGGACGATTGTGGTCGACAAAATCGAGCTGCTGCGCTTTGAGGGCGGCGTGAGCCGTCCGGAGGGCGAGATGCGCGTGGCATGCGGCAAAGGCACGTATGTCCGGACGCTCTGCGCCGACCTTGGAGCGCGCCTGGGCGTCGGCGGGCATATGACGGTTCTTCGCCGTTTGAAAGTCGGTACGTTCGACGCCGAAGACGCGCTGCCGGTGGACGCGCTTTCCGGGGACGCCGTTCAAGCACATATGATAAGCGCGTCCCAGGCAGTCTCGTTTCTGCCGCTGTGCGAGATTAACAGCGCCGAAGTCGAGGACGTCTTGCATGGCCGCTCCGTTCGGCGCGAGGCTGACGCTGGGCTTTGGACTGGCGCGGAGTGGGTGCGTCTAGTCAACGCCGGAGGGGAACTGGTTGCCTTGGCCGCGCCGGGTGACAACGGGCTGCTGCACCCGAAAAAGGTGCTGCTCGGAAACTAATCCGTTCGGGTTCACTGCTGATTCTTGTTCGCGACGATGTCGCCCGTATCGTTTGGCTGCACCACCGGCCTTCCAGACGGTATCGAGTAGACGATCGGCGCGCCGCCGTTGTCGATTCCATCCGGCCCGATGCTATATAAAAGATAGGACCTGCCTCCGTGCTCCGGCTGGTAGCGCAAGGGCGCGTCGCCGGGAGCGAACGCATCGGCGGGCTCGCCCGCGAGATACGTCGGCGTGAGCGCGGCGAGCGTGGGCGGGTACTGGCCTTGATGGTCAAGCTTGTAGGCGCGGAGGGCGAGTTGGGCCGTCAGCAGAGCGTTGAAAGTCCGAACGTAGGCGTGCTTAAATAAGAGAGGAGCAAAAATCGGATCTAAAATTCGCAATAGCGGGTCGCTTGGGACCGGCATCTGAGGGGCGCGGCTGGCGGCGTAATAAGGCAGGCGGGCAGTGCGGATTTTCGCGTCCATGTACCGCTCGTAGTCGCGCGCGATCTTCTGCTTGGGATACCGAATCCACATCAGGTTCACTTTAGCTTGTGCCAGGACTGAATCAACCGCCGGTCCCCCAGCGTAGCCGCTGTTCACCATTGCGTTCGTCTGAGCCTGGCTGCCCAAAACTTTGTTGAGAACCGATTCCTCCACCCACTTTTCCTGAGTAAGAGCCTCTGTCGACGTTTCCTCCACGCGGCTCAAACTCTCCAGCCTCTTGGCGTCCTGCGCGGCAGTCGCAGAGTCGAGATGATTGATAGGCGCGACTGCGGTTCGCCGTCCAACGGCGTTGCAGGCGATCCCAACCAGGTCGTTGATGATTGCCCCATGTTCAGAAATATCAGCCCCGAGTTGCAGCGCATCCAGCGACAGCCGCTCGGACTCCACCCAATCCCCGCGCCGCGCGGCTTCTGCCGCCTCGAACCGGCACAACCGCGCCAGTCCGCGGTCTGGAGCGAGATAAGTGAGCAGCTGCGACTCCGACCGAAGGGGCGGAGCAAAATAGGCATGCGCGAACCCGGCTCGGAGCGTCGCAATGGCGGGCGCGTTCTCGGCGGCGACCTGCCGCGTCTGCTGCGCGCTCAGGCCCGCCAGCGGGCTCGGCTGCGAAAGGGCAGGAACAGGCGGCGCGGCGAATATACTGCGGCTGATTAATCCATCGACAAGATCCTTGTCGCGCTCGAGCGACACGGCGCGGGCGAAGTCGTCGAAAGCGTTCGGGCCGGGCGGGGGCTTGGGCGTCGGCACGCTGAAATGCGCCGGGGCAATGCCGCGCAGCCAGAGGGCGAACGCGATCAGCACTACTCCGAAAAACGACGCGAAAACAATCCGCTTGGTCATTGTGCAAAGCTCCCGGCGGGAAATCCCGGATTCTGCCTCATCTTATCATATTGTCGCGATAACCGATATTTCCAAGCGTCGCCGTTTCTTACGCTGAAGGGGCCGATTCGCCATGATTGCGCCATTCCCCCGCTTCGGAGTACAATGAGGCACTGTTCACGAGTCCGCCCGAGGAGCGCCGCTGGCATGCGCGCGCGAAAAAATTATGAGTGA
Organism: uncultured Armatimonadales bacterium; assembly: GCA_964235675.1. GTDB lineage: Bacteria > Armatimonadota > Armatimonadia > Armatimonadales > Capsulimonadaceae > CAXSEA01. The sequence continues at coordinate 6,746 of CAXSEA010000140.1, forward strand.
TTACAACCTGCCGCATCGGTCGATGAGCATCGCCGCTCTCGCCGCCCTGACTCTCGCCGTGTTCGCCGCCGCGCTGCCGTCACCGGCGTCCGCCCAATTATCGGCGGCGGCCAAGCACAAGGCGGCGCTCGCCGCCAAGGCCAAAGCGGCGGCAGCCGCGAAAGCGAAGGCCGCCGGCAGCAGCGCCATCACTCCCCTGCCGTCCACCGGTGCGGGAGCAGGCGGCTCCGCCGACCCAGGCAACGCGCCCGCACCCGGCGGCACGACCCTGGACCCGGTTCTGCTTTACAGCGGCGCTCCTCTCAGCGCGGGCACGGTTCAGGCATCGCCCTGGGGCGGAGGAACAGTCGCCGATCACGACGGCGACGCGTACACGGCGGCGGGGCACACCATTCAAGTCGATACCGCCGGATTATATCAAGGCGCTCAAATCGCCTTCGGCACGCCGGTCGCGCTGGGCGATCTCAAATCGCAGACGACCCGCTACCTGCAAATCATCTTTTCCGCCGCGCCCTCGCAGCAGTACGCCGCGCTTCCGATGTCGCCGCTCCGCCCGATGGACGCCCACTTCCAGAGCTTTCCTGGCTCATATCAAATCGCGCAAGCGCCCTACGGCGGATATTCGGGGCGTCGAAGGCCCGGCGCGGGTGCCTCCGGCGTGCCGTATGGGGCTAACCCGTACGGACAGTCGGGAGCCGGCGCTCGGACGCCTTCTACCGTTCCCGACGAGCTTGCCGACCTGCCCACACTGGCTATCGGCAGCTTGCATGTCATTTATGAGTTCGCCAACGGCTCGCGCTCCGAGACTCTGCGCCCGATGTCGGTGACGCTCGGCGAGGACATCAACTGGCTGCGCGCCAGCATTCCCCTGTCCGCCATTCCCGCGCCGCCCGTCGGCTCGGCCCAGCTCGCCAAGCTTTATATCGGCACCGACGTTCCCGCGACCCTTAATATCGGCGAGATCCGCTTAATCACCGACACTGCCCCGATTACCGCCGACGCCGGAACCAACAAAACCGTTCCGCTGAATACCCAGGTGACCCTGGTCGGCACCGGCGAAGGCGGCGCGTCTTCCTTGAAGTACGAGTGGAACTTCGATTCTCCCAGCGCGCAGCCCTTCGTGCCCGAAGCCGAAGGCGTGACCGCGTCCTATACTTTCGGCACGCCGGGCGACCATATTGTCACATTGCGCGTCTCCGACCTCGACGGCATCAAGCCACCCGCCACTGCTGTGGTCACAATCCATGTCGACGATCAAAGCGCAGCGCCGTCTCAGGGCGGCTACGGCGCTCCGACTCAAGGCGGATATGGAAGGCCGTCGGCGCAAGCTTCTCAGGGTTATCCGAACGGTCGCTGACGTTCAACTGACGGATAGAAACTTGCCAAGAGAATTGAACATGCCACTCCTAGGCTGCGATTTCAGAAGAATAAATCGTCGTGAAACGCAGCTGGACACAGTTGCTGGGCAGCCTATCTTCGCAACGCCGCGCCAAGTGAGTTCAGCGTGATTGCACCCGATCCCAATCTGACGGCGGCACCTCCGTTAAATTTGGCTGACACCAGCGGGGACGGCATCATTGGGAATTCCGCGCACCCACGCCGGAACCTGCTTCACGCGCTCGTGGTCGCTTTGCGCCCTAAGCAGTGGACGAAAAATCTGCTGCTGTTCGCGGCGCTCCTCTTCACTCTCGACGCCAAGCATACGCCAGCGGACGTGCTGCGCTCACTGCTGGCATTCGCGGTCTTCTGCCTGCTCTCCGGCGCGACCTATCTGGTCAACGACATTCTTGACGTCGAGCTTGACCGCGCCCATCCTCGCAAATGCCGCCGCCCGATTGCGTGCGGCGAGCTGGGCGTGCGTCCCGCCGGCCTGATTGCAGCGGTCCTTTTCGTCATCGGCCTCACGGCGGCGTTCCGGCTCAACCTGCATTTCGGCGCGGCGAGCGTTCTCTACGTCATATTGACCCTGGCTTACTCACTGAAGCTGAAGCACGTCGTTATTTTAGACTTGCTGACGCTGGCTTCGGGCTTTCTACTAAGGGCAGTGGCCGGCGGCTGGGCAATCGACGTGCGCATCTCGCAGTGGCTGGTGCTTTGCACGATGCTGCTGGCGCTCTTTCTCGGCATCGCCAAGCGTCGCGGCGAGCTGATGGCGGTGCTCGGCGGGCGCAAGGTGGGGCGCGGGGTCATCAGCGAGTACAGCGCGCCGCTGCTCGACCAGATGACGGCTATCGTCACGTCGGCGCTGCTAATGTCCTACGCCTTGTACACGATTCAAAGCGTCGCCGCCGCCCGCCATCCCTATCTGCTCGCCAGCTTCCCATTTGTCTTGTACGGCGTATTTCGCTACTTGTACCTGATCCATGTCAAGCAGCAGGGCGAGGAGCCGGACGAAGCCATGCTGCGGGACAAGCCGTTGCTGGCGTCGGTGGCGCTGTGGGCGCTGGTCACGGCTGTTCTGATCACCCAGCGGCTGTAAAAAAGCGAGCGGTGAAAACGGATTGCTCGTTTTCACCGCTCGCTACTATTTGCCGCGCCTTTGTCCGATATTAGTATGCCGGGCGAATCCGCTAGCTTTCGGTGTCGGCGGAAGCCGATAGGTCTTCGTCGGTAATTGTTTCGGCACGGGCCGGTTCGAGAAGCTTGAGCAGCTCGGTTCGCGGGATCAGGACTTTGCGTTTGCCGGCAATCCGGAACGCGTTCAGTTTGCCTTGCCTGATGTAGGAACGAATGCTGGATTGGCTGAGCTGTAAATACTCAGCCGCTTGCTCAACCGTCATAAGATCGCGTGAGGGGGAATCCATCCAGTAACGGTTACTCCTAGTATGAAACCGGACATGCGGTAGCGGCGGCCCGGTCTCACAACCAAGCTGCCCCGCGATGCCGCTGGTTAGCACTCAACAGTATA
>CAXSEA010000141.1:0-9640 GCA_964235675.1 uncultured Armatimonadales bacterium
CAAATACGACGCCGAAAACCCGCGCACCAAGATGCGCGCCATTCCTACCGGCCAGGTGACGACTCAGCAGGCGGCCGTCTTCACCGCCGTGTTCTCCGCGCTGCTGGTTTTCTCGGCCTACGAGCTCAACCCGCTCGCGTTCATGCTCGCCCCGCTGGCGCTGGTGATCGCGCTCGGCTACTCGCTGACCAAGCGGTTCACGGTCTGGTCGCATTTGTTTTTAGGACTCGCACTCGGCATCGCCCCGATGGGCGCGTGGATCGCCGTCACCGGCCACTGGGCGCTCGCGCCGTTCCTGCTCGGCTTCGCGGTGGTCTTTTGGCTATTCGGCTTCGACATTATCTATGCGCTTCAAGACACCGAGTTCGACCGCTCGGCCGGATTGTTCTCGATTCCCTCCCGCTACGGCAACGCCCGCGCGCTCACGATCAGCCGCATCGGCCACCTGATTATGATCGGCCTCCTGATCGCCTTCGGCATCGTCGCGCACTTAAGCTATTTCTACTACGCCGGAGTCGCCGCGGTCGCCGCGCTGGTCGTCTACGAGCAGTCGCTGGTAAAGCCCAACGATCTCAGCAAGCTCGATTTCGCCTTTTTCAATTTGAACGGCTATATCAGCATGGGATTTTTCATCTTCACGCTGGCCGACGTGCTCGTTTTTAAGACTAAGTAGCCATGACCGATAAAGTCGTTATCGGCAGCGTGCCTTATCTCAACGCCAAACCCTTGATTCGCTGGTTCGACACGCCGGAAGGCCAGGAGTCCGGCGTGGAAGTCGTGCTGGCGACGCCCTCCAAGCTCGCGCAGATGCTTGAAACCGGCGAAGTGGCTGTCGCGCTGGTGTCGTCGTTCGAGTCGTTCCGCCGTCCGGAGATGGCATGGGTGCCCGGCGTCTCGATCTCCGGCCAGGACGAGATCGTCACCGTGAAGGCATTCTCGCAGGTGCCGTTCCACATGGCGCAAACCGTGGCGATGGACACGTCCTCGCTGACGTCCGTGGCGCTGCTCACGATTCTGCTCGCCGAAGTGCACAACGTCCATCCCCAGCATCTGGCGATGCCACCTGACCTGCCCGCCATGCTCGCCCAGGCCGACGCCGCACTTCTTATCGGCGACCCCTGCATGCTCGCCGACGGCGCGCGTCTGCGTGTGATGGATCTCGGCTCGACATGGCGCAAGCACACCGGCTTTCCCTTCGTCTACGCGCTCTGGCTCGGTCGTCCGGAGAATATCACCCCGCAAGTCACCGATGCGCTGCAAAAAGCCAAGGAATACGGCCTCACCCAGCTTGACACGATCGCCGAAGACGAAGCCAAGCGCCTCGGCGTGCCCGTGGAAGTAACATACAACTACGTCTCGCGCGTCATGGACTATAATCTGGACGAGAATCTGCTCAGTGGCCTCGACATGTTCCGCGAGAAAGTGTTCGCCAACAACCTTCTCGGCCAATCCCGCTTAGAGCCGGGCCATGTCAGCAGCGGGCGTATCCTCGAGTAGTGCAGCGAACAGGCTATTGAAAACGATGTCAGTCAATATTGACACGCTGCGCGTCGCCTGTGACAGACTGCTGACTCATGTCAAGGAAACACATGGCACGGAACTTGAAATTGACGAGGAGCAGCTTTACGATGTCTACAAAACTCCTCGTTCAGAATCGCTTATGTTGGGTCAATTAAGCGATGACTGGGAAGAAATTCAGCAGGTTCAAAAACTTGACGACAGTGAGTCTCCAATTAGTCATCAGCTGAGGCATTTGTCGTCTTTGTTAAGATACATTGGCGAGCAGTATATTTTGTAAATAAGGAAACGAAAAATGGCAGGACGAGTCGGCACCGACGAAGACGACAACCAGAACAACGAGATCAAGGATTCCGGTCGCAACATGGGCGACGACGGCAACCTCGATGAAGACCAGAAGGATTTCCCCGGCTCCAGCGGCAATGTCGCCGATATTGACGGGGTCGGCCCTGGCGACGAAGACACCTATGCCAATACCGCCGGCAAGTATACCGAGCAAGTCGAAGAGGACGCCGCCGAAGCCACAATCTAGACCATGCTTGTTTAGCCGCAAGCAATTCAACCCTGCGATGGAATATAATTGGCGGACTAGCCGCGCCTCGAAGTAGAGCGCGGCCTCAGAGATTTACTTCATCGCAGGGGCTTTTTGTTTATGCAGCGAATCGTGGTCACCGGCGGAGCGGGATTTATCGGCAGCAACTTCGCCCGCTACTATCTGCGCGAGCATCCCAACGCGCATGTCCATGTGCTGGATGCCTTGACCTACGCCGGCAATCCCGCGAACTTCGCCGATTTGCTGCCATCGCCGCGCTTTTCGTTTACGCAAGGCTCCATCGCCGACCGAAACGTTGTCCACGAAGTCTGTTCCGGCGCGGACGCTATCGTTAACTTCGCCGCCGAATCTCATAACGACCGCACGATCTTGAACCCGGACGCAGTCGTGCAAACCAATGTCGGCGGAGTCCAGGTGCTGCTCGATTTTCAGCGTACCGCTCCCGGCCTGCGCCTGCTGCATATCTCCACCGACGAGGTCTACGGCTCCCGGCCCTCGGGCGAGTTTCACGAAAGCGACGCTCTTCAGCCCAACCAGCCCTACTCCGCCGGCAAGGCGGGCGGCGAGCTGATGGCGCGGGCGTACCATGCCACTTTCGGCGCGGACGTGGTCGTCACGCGCGGCTCCAACACGTTTGGCCCGTACCAATACCCCGAGAAGATCATGCCGCTGTTTATCACCAACCTGATCGACGGCGAATCCGTGCCGGTCTACGGCGACGGGCTACAGGTGCGTGACTGGCTGTATGTGGACGATCACTGCCACGGCATCGATATCGCCTTGGAACAGGGAACCTCCGGTGAAGCGTACAATATCGGCGGGGGCAACGAAGTTCGGAATATCGATTTGACCCACCGCCTGCTCGCGCTGACCGGGCGCGGTCCGGATCTCATCAAGCATGTGGAAGATCGTCCAGGCCACGACTGGCGCTACTCTATCGCCACGTCGAAGCTGAATGCGCTCGGTTACCGGCCTCAAGGCTCGTTCGAGCAAAATTTGGCGGGAACGGTGGAGTGGTACCAAAAACATCAGCCTTGGTGGCGAGCAGTGAAAGCGTCCGCCGATTACCAGCAGTTCACAAGGCGCTGGTACGCGAATCGATAAACAATTTTCCTAGCTAACGGTCTTGTCAGAGAACTTTATGCCCTGCTTGAACCGCTTTAGTTCTTACGATTATGTCAAGCAACGCCGCTGCCGCCGCCGCTCCCACACTCGATATCGCTTCTGCTCCACATCCCGATCCGCAAGAGCGCGCGCATGCCGCTCTTTTGCCGCACGCGCCGCGCAAAGCGCACGCGCGGCCGCGCATCCTCTACGTCGCCTCGACGCGCCACTCCGGAGGGCTTGAAGTAGCCAGCGTCCGTTTGGCGGCGCAGCTGATGGAGCTTCAGCCGGAGCGTCAGCAAATTATCTTCGCCTGCCGTCCCGGCCAGTATGTGGAAAGCGAATGCGCCTGTCTCGGCATTCCCACAGCCGCCCTGACAATCCGCAACAGCGGCGATTTCGGCGGTATCCAGCGCCTAATCGACATTGTGGACCGTGAGCGAATCGACATTATCCACGTGCATTCCCGGCGCGACTATGTGATTGCGGCATTGGCCGTGTCCCGGATGCGCAAGGATGAATCCCGAAGCAGCGTTCCGAAGCTGCTGCTGCATCTTCATCTTGTCCGCGCGCTCGGCTCGCCGGCTTTTCTCAGCGGGTTTCTCTTTGCTCCCCTAGTTGATAAAGTGCTCGCGGTCTCGCACAGCGTTCAACGCAACCTCATGCGCTGTCACCCGCAGCTGACTTCGGAGCAAGTGGTGATCGTGCCCAACGCGGTCGACGCCTCCAAATACCGGCGTGACAACAGCCTGCGGTCGAAAATTCGAGATCAATTTGGGATCGCCGAATCGACATTTGTGATCGGGATGGTCGGACGACTGGACTCGAAAGGCCAGGAGCAAGTCATCCGCGCTCTCGCCACCCCTCGGCTCCGAGAAAGCATGGCGTATCTTTTGCTCGTCGGCAGCGAAGGCAAGCCGGGCACGCAGCGCAGGCTGACGCGAATCGCAAAGCGGCTCCAGGTGCTGGATCAGGTTATTTTCTGCGGCGCTCAAGCCTGCATCGCGCCGTATCTCAGCGCGATGGACATGCTCGCGCACATGCCGATCGACGAGGCGTTCGGCCTGGCTCCGGCGGAAGCGATGGCGTCGGGCCTGCCCGTGGTCGCGTCGAATATCGACGGATGCGCCGAGCTGATCGACGAGAACAAAACGGGCCTGCTCGCTCCGCCATTGAAGCGCGTGCAGATCGCCGAGCAAATCGGGCGGCTCATCGACAGTCCGGCGCTGCGTGTCAAGCTTGGCGCGGCGGGCGCGCGGCATGTCAAATCCCGCTACAACGCCGATGTTCAATTTAGCGCGTTAACGGGAATTTACGAAGAAATGACCGCCGCGCGCAAGACAAGCTAGCAGCCGATCTACTCCGGCGGCGCGCTGAAGCTTGTCCCAACGCCGATCTGGCACTAATATCAATTATGCGCTCGTCCACTCGCAACGCTCTTATCTTCATCATAGTCTGCGTGGCGATTTTGCTCGTCTGGGCGCTGCATCCACGGCCTCAACCGCCGGAAACGGCGATCAACGATCAATTAAGCTACGCCGTCGCCGGAGCCAACGCCCACTCCGCCGGCCAAGTGATGTCTATCATCTCCTCCGACTACACCGACAGCAGCAGCCTCAACCCGACCAGCCTGCGCGTATTTCTCGCCCGTGGGTTCAACGGCGCGACGGACGCGAAAACCACCATGACGCCGCCCACAATCAGTGTGAACGGCAATACGGCGACCTCCGACAGCACGATAACCGTATCCGGCACAGGCGGCCAATCCTACTTCAACCGCCCGGTGCATCTTCAGTGGCGCGAGGAAAAGGGCACGGCGTGGCTCATCTTTCCAATGCCGGTCTGGCGAGTCGTCCACGCCGACTACGGCGAAGGGCTGGATCTCGGCGACTAGAGCAGCGACAAAAAGCGCCGATGGAGGCGCAGCTGTTGCGGCCTCCATCGGCGTTTGATTATTCGGCGCGATTCATTAACGGACGTGAACTACTCGTCGTCGGCGCTGCTCTCCTCGGCCTCGGAGTCCAAATCGTCGATAGGCTCTTCTTCCACCAGCTCGCCGGGAGCTTCGGATTCTTCGCCGTTTCCTGAGCTGGCACCGTTATAACCGGCGCGACCGGCAATCGTCGGCTCCAAACCGGGCACTCCGCGCGGATGCTTCTGACGGCACGACTCGCAGGTAAAGCGAACATTCACCCCGGCCAGCCACGACGGCACTGACTTGACGGGCTTTTTGCAATCGGAACAGTAAACGACTTCATTCAACGTAAAAAATACCTCGCGTAAATTGTTGGCGGCACGCCCAAGCTACAGCGCGTCGGCGCGGCCGAAATATCGGGCGGCAAGAACTAAGGAATATTGGTGCCCACTGGACGATTCGCGGCTTGCGCCATCGGCTCCGCAGCGCTGAGGCCATTGCCGGCACGGGCGACCGGCTCATCAGATGCAACCATTAAAGGCTGAACTACGCCGTTCAAGACCATGAGCACTCCGACCAGCAGATAAAACCATGATTCGCCGGATTCGGCGGGCAAACCGGAATCGAATTGAAACCCTGCGCCCTTGATCAGACTATAAGCGCCGATCACAAGAAGCACCAAACCAATTACAGTAAAGCTGTTCCAGCGAAACCAGCGCATAGCTACCTGACGCTCCTGAACGTTTGGCTGCACGGCAGCCGGAACCTAAATTATACCCTAAAGCCATCGGCAGCCGCGCTCAGTGAGACGCGATCACGGCTACGAGGCTGTCATCGACGCCGACGGAGATCAGCGCCGCTCCATCGCCGGAGCGCACGTCGACATACCGCCCCGACAGCGGCACGCCTGTCGCCGAGTCCAAACCGGCCTGTCTCTGCCCCGTCATTTGATACGCTCGCCAGGCGTCGATTAGTGCCTCGCGTTTTGGCAGGTACTGCGGCCAAGCTTGCCCAAGATGCGCTGTGATTGCTTCGATCACGTCAACAGCGTTCGGAGCGGCGTCGCTCCCCGAACGCTCTAAGCGAAGCGATGTCGGCTCCAGCGTATACTGAGTTCCGCGCGGGAATACCGTCTGGCCGACATTGATTCCGATACCCAGCAGATAAACCCGGTCAGCGGATTCTTCGGTCACAACCGATTCGACCAGTAATCCCCCGACTTTCTTGCCGCTGAGAACAAGATCGTTCGGCCACTTCACCTGAGCCTCGGCAAAGCCAATCCCGCGTAGCGCTTCCACGCAGGCCAGCGACGCGATAAACGGCAGCCGCCAAGCATCGCGCAGCGGAAGTTCGTCGGCGCTAGGCCGCAAAATATAGGTAACGAGAGCATTCGCATTCCCAGCAGTCTCAAGCGGCGCTATATCGTCGTGAGCGTTTGGAGAAGGCGTAGGCAACGACGGTTTTCCGCCGCTGTCATGCCAGGCCGCGCCCCGCCGCCCGCGCCCCGCTGTTTGGTGCACGGCGGTAATTAACGTTCCATGCGGCCCGCCGCGGCGGGCCTGCTCGCGGGCGATATCCAGTGTGGATTCTACTTCGTAATAGTCCAGACGGGGAAATCCCATCAATCCCGCGCTCATGGCACGGCCATGGCGTTCGGCTCGGGACGAAAACCAAAGTTCATGGAGCGGTAAAATTCAGGCGCGTCGGTAACGAACAATACGTACTGTCCATCTAAGCTGTCCATCAACGCGCGGACAATGCTCGTCCCGATGCTGCGGCGGCGAAAGTCGGGGTGGACGCAAACGTCGAACAAGGTCGCCGAAACGATACCGTCGGAGATAGCCCTCCCCGTGCCGACTACTTGCCCCTGGTCGGTCACGGCGAAGCAAACCGTGTAGCTGCCGGCAAACGAGCGGCGCAGCATTCCGGGAGGCCGGCCGTTGTCGAAATCGCTCATCCGGTACATCTGCTTGACCGCGAGCCAGTCGATCCCCTCGCAGTTACGCTGCAGCCGGATATTGGGGGCGACAATCGCGGCGCTCGGCTCGGCGGCGATGGTTTTTGCGCTAATCTCATTCATCGGCTTGCTCAATATCCAGGCTGATATCCAAAGCCACGGCGGAGTGCGTCATCGCGCCGACGCTAATCAAATCCACCCCGGTTCCGGCGATGCCCCGAATCGTGTCCAGCGTCACCCCGCCCGACGCTTCCGTGATCGCTTTTCCGCCGATTATCCGCACTGCCTCGGCGAGCATTTCCAGCGGCATGTTGTCCAGCAGGATAATATCCGCTCCGGCTTCGAGCGCTTCCGTAACCTGCCGCATTTCTTTCGCCTCGATCTCGATCCGAAGCGTGTGCGGCGCGTTCCGCCGCGCCAGCTCGACAGCGCGCCCCACCCCGCCGACAGCGGCGATATGATTGTCTTTAATCAGTATGCCGTCAAATAATCCAAACCGGTGGTTCCAAGCGCCCCCGACTCTAATCGCATACTTGTCCAGCATCCGCAGGCCGGGCATCGTCTTGCGCGTGTCCACCACCCGCGCATTGGTCCCGGAAACCGCTTCGGCATAGCGGCGGGCCAGGCTCGCCACGCCCGACATGCGCTGCGCGAGATTCAACGCCGTGCGCTCGGCGGTTAAGATGCTACTGAGCGAACCTTCAACTGTCGCGATCAAATTGCGATTGCCTTCTACAAGCGTGCCGTCCGGCAGAATGGTTTCAAACTCCAGCGACGCGTCCACCGACTCAAAAACCTGCCGCGCCACATCGATGCCGCACAAAATGCCCGGAGCTTTCGCCAACAGCTTCGCGGTGCCGTAAACATCGGGAGGCACCAGGGCGTCAGTAGTTCTATCGCCGAGGCCAATATCCTCGTTCAGAGCCGTTTGGATAATCCGTTCGACTTCGCTGTACAAAAGCTCCATGATTTGAAACGTACCCCAAAAACGTATGCAGGGCGATTCACAACAAGTGAAATCGCCCTGCATATCATTCTAAAATGTGGCGGGAGCACCAGGATTCGAACCCGGGACCTGCGGTTTTGGAGACCGCCGCTCTACCAACTGAGCCATACTCCCACAGATTAAACTTCAGCTAACGCCGCGTGCGGTCGCCATACAAGGTTTGTACATAATTCAGCTGCCCCGTATGATAGTCGAGATGGGAGCCAGGCAAGAACAACAACTCGGCCATTGTCCACTCCCGCTCGGATCCCGGAAATTGAAAAGTAACGTCAAGCCGGTCGTCCGGCACCGACTCGATAACGGCGAGCAAATCATTATTGCCGCTCCGAAAGCAATTTGCAATCTCATCGTGCGGAATTGTTGCCGCCAGTGCCGACTCCGCCGCCCAATCCAACTTGGGAAAAGCCCCCGATTGAATCGTCGCGGCGGAAAACTTATCCGCAACGATGCACTCGTGCATGACATCGAGCACCGAACGACCATTGCCTTCTTCCGGCTTCCACTCCAGCTTGTCCGCGGGCGTCGATTCGTAGACTTTTAAGAATGCTTCCTGAGATCGACGAAGCAGAGAGGCCGCCGTAGAGGTAATACTAACCATAAAGACTTGCCACTTCACTCGTACCATCTTACAATTTGGCGAGAGCACCAAAGTTTGAGCTTGGGACCTACGGTTTTGGAGACCGCCACTCTACTAGCTGAACTATACTCCCACGAGCTATGCAGGCGCTGAATGGTCATCCCAATCGCCGTACAACGTCTGAATATAGTTTATCTGACCGGCATGATAATCAAGGTGCCATGCCGGGATAAAAACGAACTCCGCGAACGAGACCTGACGCTCCGCCCACGGCCACAAAAACGTTTCTCCAAGATGATCGTCGCTCATCGCTTCGATCACCGTCTCCAGCGCCTCATTACCTGCGCGAAATTGCTCGATCAGCGCTCCTGACTCGATTGCAGATAGCTTGCTAATCGCATCTTCCCAGCCAATGTCGGGCTCGACACCACTCCGCAGCATTTCAGCAAAGGTTAAGTTGGTCAGCGTACACTCTTCCAGCAATTGCCGGGCGGAACGACCGCTGTTGTCCGAAAGCGTGGGCTTCCAAGCTTGCTTTTCAGCAGGCATTTCCTCAAAAGCGGTAATAAACGCGATGCGGGAATGCCGAAGCCTCAGCGCGGCTATCGATTGAATGGTAGCAGCAGGCATTACGGGCTTTTACTTGGCTTCGCGGTGCAACCGATGGACGCGGCAGCGCGGGCAATATTTTTCAAGCTCCAGACGGTCCGGATGCTTTCGCTTGTTCTTGGTGGTCGTGTAAGTGCGCTCTTTGCACTCGTTGCACGCCAGGTTCACGATTACTCGTGCTTCGTTTGCCATTTCTCGTATCCTTTAAGTTGAAGCCGTATTCGCCGGCTTCACGAAACTTTCTCTGCGGCTGAGATTATACACAGCCGCAAGGGCCGGATGCAAGGCATCCAGCCCTTTCAGCATGAAATTACAACTTGACTCTACTGTTAGCGCTTAAGAAAGCACCTTCGAGACGACGCCTGCTCCGACGGTGTGTCCGCCTTCTCGGATGGCGAAGC
>CAXSEA010000142.1:0-9617 GCA_964235675.1 uncultured Armatimonadales bacterium
AGGCCTGTCCGAAAGAGATTCCCCTCACCGAGGCTATCGCCGAAATGAACCGCGACGTCACCTGGTACAAGGTAAAGAAGTTCTTCCGCGGCTAATATCCCCTTTCCCAACGCCTTTCTCATTGACCGGCAAGCCGGTCAATGAGAAAAATGGCCCAGCGGCCATAGAGCGTTCTTCTCTTTCTCCTATAGGTAAGCCCCAAGTTGTTCCAGCGGCCATCGCGAAATAGATACGGCAGCCGGTTTGCTATGCTGCTGAGTTTCGCCTGCGCCGCTTTTTGCGTGTCTGCCGCGCAGCAGCGCGTGTTGGCCCAAGGGGTGAGCGCGCCGGCGACCGACCAGTTTGGCGTGGCAGCGGCCACTTTACCAAACGGGTTGAAGATTATCGTCTATCCTCGCCATGCGGTGGCGATTGCAGCGATTGATATTTGGGTGGATGCCGGGACGCGGCGGCAGCAGCCGGGGCAGGAAGCAGTGGCACACTATCTGGAGCATCTGCTCTTCACCGGCACGCCGACCCGTCCGGCTGAAACCGATGTTGATGGCGCTATCGAGGATTTAGGCGGATCGCTGGATGCGGCGACCTCCTACGATTGGGCGCATTTTTATACCGTGGTGCCGTCCAGCAGCTTTGATGGAGCCTTGGACGTATTGGCGGACGTTTTGCAGCACCCGGTTTTGGCTCAAAGCGCGGTGGATTCCGAGCGCCCGATTATCGAATCCGAGATTCAGGGCAACAGCGACGATCCCGCGACGTTCGCCGTACAAACGACGCGTGCCGCGCTGTTCGGCGACGGAGCGGCCTACGGGCAGACGATTACCGGCACGGTGGCGCAGGCCGACGCCGTGCAGCGCAACACGGTCGCCGATTTCTACCACGACAACTACAGGCCCTCGCGCGTGACCGTGGTCGTCGCGGGCGATGTCGCGCCGGACGAAGTGACGGCGGCGGTCGCAAAAGCGTTCGGCGACTGGAAAGAACCGAACCCGGCTGTGAGCGGCGTCGCTAGTACCATTACGCAACCGGCGGCGAGTGCAGTCGCTTCGGGCACCGATAACGATAGCTCCAGCGATTTTGCCGCTCCGCTCAGCGATTACCTGGCGAGCGCGGGAGTGGTCACTAAAACGTTGGTTCGGCCCAGCCCGAACAGCTTTTTGGTGTACGGATGGCCGGCTCCGTCTGTCAGCCGACAGCCGGAGACATGGGTCATGGACGTTTTGCTGACTTATCTGGGGCAGGGCGGGCGCAACGCGCTCGACGACGATCTTCATCTCAAGCAGCATCTTGTCGATGCGGTGGCCGCCGATTACCTGACGCAAAGAGACCCTGGGATGATGACGGTTACGCTGAGCTTGCCGACCGCCAATACGGCTGAGGTCGAGTCGGGCGTGCTGGCTCATATCCGCGCCGTGCGCGATACTCCCCTGACCGATGCGCAGCTTGCCGAAGCCAAGCAGCAGCTGATCGCCTCTTACCTGTTCCAGACGGAGACGGTGAGCGGCAAGGCGGATTCGCTCGGCTACTACGCCACGATCAATTCCGTCGGATACGATGAGAACTATATCAACAATATCAATACCGTGACGGCGCAGCAAGTTCAGGCGGTCGCGCAAAAATACTTGAGCGTCGATCACTATGTTTTGACCACGCTCACGCCGCCGACGAACCCGGAAAACGCGGCGCTGCCTCAGCCGGGCGATACCGCACGCTCAAACGGCGACGCGAGCGGTAACGCGGCCGCGCGCGCGTTTTCAGTCGTGACGGGAACGACGCGATGACGCAGCGTCCGGCGTATCATCGCGTGTTTTGGAGCCTGCTGACTTTTCTGCTGGCCGCGCCGCTTGGAAGGGCTCATGCCGAAGCGCGCCCGGTCACGCGCCTGACCCTGCCGAACGGCATCCGGCTGGTGGTTCAAAGCGAGCCGGAATCGCCGCTGGTGGCGGTTGACGCGTTTGTCGGCACGGCGGACGCGCCCGAGGATGCGTTCCGGCCTGGGCTGGCGAACTGCGTGGCGCACACGCTTTTGTCCGCGACGACAAACGAGCCGGAAGATGTTCTAGGAGCGTCCGTCGGCAATTTAGGCGGCGACGTGGGCGTGACATGGGACCGCAACTTTACGCAGCTTCGCGCCCTCGCCTTGGCGCAGCAATACGGCGACGCGATCTATCTGCTGAGCGACGCGCTTAAAAATTCCGTGTTCACCGACGCCGCCGTCCGGCAGTCGCGCGACGGCTTGCTTCAAGAGCTGCAAAGCGGCTCGGACGATATCTATCAGCAGACCTATAACCAATTGAGGGCCGGCTTGTACGCGCGAACGCCTATCGACCCGGACAGTATCGGAGACGCCGACGCGATCAAGGGCATCAAGACCGCCGACGTCAAGGCGTTTTACGACAAATACTACACGGCGGATAATATCGTTGTTTCCGTAGTGGTCGGCGGGAATATCGATCCTCAGCAGGTGATCGCCACATTGACCGGCGACCTGTCCGATTTTCCACGGGCGACCGCCCGGCGTGGGGGCACCGCGCCGCCTGCGGCAGTACCGCTGGCAGCGCCGAAAACCGTAAAATCGTACCGGGGCGACTTGACCGCCGGGTATGTGATGATCGGCTATCTCGCGCCGGGAGCGGGGGAGCCGGATTATCCCGCGATGCTCCTGATCAACGCACTGCTCGGCGGCATGAAGACGTCGCTGCTATTTACGAACCTGCGCGAGAAGCAGGGGCTAGGCTATCAGACTTCATCGAGCTATGGCGAAGATGTCGGCGTCACCGATCTGACCGGCTATATTTTGTCGTCCAGCGTAAAATCGTCGGCGATCAGCCATACCGCGCAAGCCGACACGACCGCGCTGGTGAGTCAAGTGAAGCTGCTGTGCGCCGCGCCGCCGTCGGCGCAGATGCTGGCACGGGCGAAGCGCTTCGTGATCGGCTCATATCTGACTCGCCACGAGCGATTGATGGACCGCGCCTATTGGCTGGGCTTTTCCGAGGTGGCGCTTCGGGAGACGGGCGGCAGCGGGTTCGATACCGATTTCGAAGCTTCGGTAAATGCGGTGACGACCGCCGATATCCAGCGCGTTGCGCAGAGATACTTGTCCGACGGCTATGTTGTCTCGATGGTGCTGCCGGGGTCCGCTACTGCGGGTGAAGTGTCCCGTTAAGCTACCGCTGTTTGCGCGAATCGGCACGACGCCGTATACTTTAACGGCAAATTAGCTCCGCAAACTATCAGCCGCTTGCCGGAATCTTCGCTGTCCTCATTTCCCATGACAGTTATCGCCCCCCTGAACTCGAATACCTCTCTCGCATACGAGCCGGTTCAACAGCTTACCACTTCCCTCAAACGAAATACTGATCAACCAGCGTCGCCGCTAAATCCCGAGCATCCCTGGGCGCTGCTAGCGATTTTACGGTTTGGATTAGCATTGATCGTGCTGGGCAGCCATGCGCCCGTGGCGGGGTTTCATTGCGCGCTCCTGGAATGGCTGGCGACGCTGGGGCCGCAGCAGGCGATTATCGCGTTTTTTCTGATCAGCGGCTATTCCATCGGCCACAGCGTCCAAAAAGAGCCCGATGGATATGTTAAGCGGCGGGTGTTTCGCATCTATCCGGTGTATCTCAGCTGCCTCGCGGTGGGATTGCTGCCTTATCTTTGGTGCCGGGATTGGGTGACCGTGAGAAATGGCGTCATCGGTTTGCCTCCGCTCCGCTCCAATCTCCTGCCTAGCCTGCTGCTGGCGCAATGCCTCGGCTGGCCTGTTGCGGGGGTGCTTGGCTCGGCCTGGTCGCTCAGCATCGAGTGGCTGTTCTATCTAGTCGCGCCGCTTCTTGTCCGGACGCGCACTCTCGCCATCATCGCCGCGACAATTGTCTCCGCCGCGGCGATGCTGATTTACCCGCACGTAGCGTCGATCAGCGCGCTGCCCTACCGCAGCCTTCCCTATGGCCTGCCGGTGCTGATTGCCGGATGGGCCTGGCTGGCCGGTTTTCTCCTGCACCGAAAGCATGGCGACCGGCGTCTCCAAATCGCCGTACTTTTATTGGCGGCGACGGTCTCGCTGGCGAGCGCGGACCGATACTTTGTTAAGCCGGGAGTCTTCGTCATCGCGCTGGCAGTGGCGACGATTTGCTTCGGCGGCAAAATGCGTATGGCGCGCGGGCCGGCGAAGCTTTTCAGCTATTTGGGCGATCTGAGCTACCCGCTCTATCTGCTGCACCTGCCGGTGTATATCCTGATTTACAACCGCTGGCATGCGACGTCTTGGATCATTTATATCGGCGCGACATTTGCTCTCTCCGCGGCGATATTGCACGGCATAGATAGGCCGCTGCGGGCGCTTGGGCGAAGGAAGGCATCGGCCAGCGATGCTGAGATAAGCGGCAAATCAAGCAGCGCGGCGCGGCTGCTCAACGTGTGGACTTGACTCCGCTTCAAAAGTGAAATGAGGTTTTCTCCCCTCCATTTCTATGGAGGGGCTGGGGGAGGTCTGAAACTCTTGTCTGATGATCTCAATAAAGCTGCCGTAAAGCGCTCCCGACCTCCCCCAGCCCCTCCATAGAAATGGAGGGGAGAAGCCTGGCTGATGACTCTAGCTGGCAGGTTCTAAATCTACCCCGTCGGCGTGCTGCCCTGAGTCTTACGCCCAATCCTTTGCGGCAGGGTCTTGATGCCGTTCCACTGTTTTTTTAGCCAAGCGCCGTCAAGCTCGTCGCTGCCGAAGATGCCTTTAGGGCGAACGAGCATCAGCAGAATCAAGACCAGCGAATAGATCACCAGCCGGTACTGCTCCAGGCTCTGACCGTTGGGTAGGGTAAAGGAATGCAGCAGTTCCGGTAGGACGATCAGCACGACTGCCGCAATCGCCGAGCCGGACACGCTGCCTAGCCCGCCGAGCACGACCATGACGACGATATTGATCGAAGTCAGGAAGTTGAAGTTGTCGGGCTTGAAGAACTCCTGCTCGTGCGCGAACAGCGACCCGGCCACGCCGGCGAAGAACGCGGCGATGACGAACGCGGTCACTTTCACTTTGGTGGTCGGCACGCCCATTGCTTCGGCGGCGATCTCGTTTTCCCGCACCGCGATAAATGTCAGCCCGCGCACGGAGCGGCGCAGATTGATTGACAGGATAATCACCAGCGCGGCGACGAAGTAGACCCAGAAGAACGAAGTCAGCGCCGGTATCTGCACGTCCGTGCTGCCCACCTGCAAATCGCTGAAGCCGCGCGGCCCGCCGACAACGTTCAGGCTGTTCAGAATCACGACGATAATCTGGTTGAAGCCCAGTGTGACAATCGCTAAGTAGTCCCCGCGCAGCTTCAGCGACGGCAGGCCGATCAAATAGCCGAACAGCGCCGCCACCAGCCCTCCCACGACCATGGAGAGCACCAGTAGAACTCCGCCGTTGAACCAGTGCAGGTCGCCGCCGGAGGGCGCGAAATGGCGCAGGAACGTTGCTTGCGCCACGCAGACGGTTGCCGCCCCGGAATACGCGCCTATCGCGAACAAACCGGCGTGCCCTATGGAAAACTGGCCGGTAAAGCCGTTCACGAGGTTCAAGCTGACTGCGAGAATGACGTAAATCCCGGCGCGAAGGATAATATCTTCTTTATAGTTGTTGTAGAATGTGTTCTGATCGAGCAGCTTGTCCAGGCCGAAGTTAATTAGCAGCAGGACGCCGACCAGCGCCGCGAATAATGCGAAATTAACCAGCGGGCCGAAGCCACGCCGGATTTTTGGAGCGGTCGTGTCCTCGCCCGTGGTCGGCGCGGCGGCGGTCGGCTGCTCGTTCGGAGTGGGAACCGGGTTGCTCATACTTTCTCCACAATTCCTTTGCCCAGCAGTCCCGACGGCCTCACCAGTAGAATCACGATCAAGATCAGGAACGCGGCGGCGTCGCTATAGCTCGATGGGATATGCGCCGCCGGAGCGTAGCCGCGCACCAGAGACTCCACCAATCCCATAATCAGCCCGCCGAGGGCCGCTCCGGGAATATTGCCGATACCGCCGAGCACCGCCGCCACAAACGCTTTGATGCCGGGCAAAATGCCCATGTACGGCAGAATCTGGTTATGTGTCAGCGCCGCGAACAAGAACGCCCCCGCTCCGGCCAGCGCCGAGCCGATAAAAAACGTGTAGGAGATTGTCCGGTCGATGTTGATTCCCATCAAACTGGCCGCGTCGCGGTCGAACGAGACCGCGCGAATCGCCTTGCCCAGCTTAGTCCGCGCGACAACATACCAAAGAATCGCCAAGAGAATCACCGTCGCTAAAATAAGAAGCGCCGAGTTGCGGCTGAGAGTCACTCCGGCAATATGGAAATCCAGCGTGTCGTTGGGAATGACGGCGGGGCAAAACTGCGGCGTCGCGCCGAACAGCCACGGCTGCACAGCTAGGTTCTCCAGCAGCAGCGAAACGCCGATAGCCGTAATCAGCGGCGTCAGATGCGGCGCTTTGCGCACCGGGCGGTAGGCGAACCGCTCGATTATCACGCCCAGCACCCCGCAGCCGAGCATCGCCAGCACCAGAGCCAATGCGCCCAGAGCCCACGAAGGCTCGTGCCCGGAGCCGAGCACCTTGCTGACGGTCAGGAACGTGATATACGAGCCGATCATAAAAACGTCGCTGTGGGCGAAATTGATCAGGCGCAGCACGCCGTAGACCATCGTGTAGCCTAGCGCCAGCAGCGCGTAGATGCTCCCGAGCGCGAGGCCGTTGAGTATCTGCTGCGCGAATAGCTGTCCCTGGCTGAGCGCCGCGCCGTTCGTGGCGGCGGCGGCGAAGCTCAAGGAGGGTAGGAGATGTGTGAGTGAGTCGATTGGCATGGATGCGAAAAGTGAGTGTTCGAGCGTTTACGTGGGAATTTTCTGCGCGGAAATTGAAGTGACGTACTTATACGCTTTGCCTTGAATTTCAAGGATCACCGCTGGATTTGTCGCATTCCGGTTCGGGTCAATCGTAATGTCGCCGGTCACGCCCGCGTATCCTTTGGTGGCCGCGATTGCGTCGCGCAGTTTGGCGCGGTACTCGTTGCTGTCGTAGTTGCCGTCGGCGGGCTTGCCGGCGGCGGTATAGGCATTCGCCAGGACATGCATCGCGTCGTAGCCCGAAGCCGCCATGGCATCCGGAACCGCGCCGCCGTTCGCCGCCTTGAACGCGGCGACGAACTTGGTCACCACGGGCGTGTTGCTGTCCACGGAATAGTGGTCGCTGAAATAGCAGCCTTCCAGCGCCGTGCCCGCGCTGTCGAATAGCTTGGGCGAATCCCAGCCGTCGCCGCCCAGAAGCGGAACGTTCAGTCCCTGCTCCTTCGCCTGACGCGCGATGGTGCCGACTTCGGTATAGTAGCCCGGCACGAAGATGCAGTCCGGATTGCCTTGCTTCATGTTCGCCAGCTGGGCGCGGAAGTCCGGGTCATTCGCATGGTAGGTCGTGGTGCTCACGATTGTTCCGCCAAGCTTTTGGAAGGTGCTCGTGAAGTATTTCGCCAAGCCGATGCTGTAGTCCGACGAGCTGTCGTAAAATACCGCCGCCTTCTTTAAATGCAAGTTGTTGTAGGCAAAGCTCGCCATCACCGCGCCTTGGAACGGGTCGATAAAGCAAACTCGAAAAATATAATCGCCGATCTGCGTCACCTTCGGGTTGGTGGAGGAGGGCGAGATCATCGGCACTTTTGCCCTCTGGCAAATCGGAGCGGCGGCAAGGCTGTTCGAGGACGCTACTTCGCCGATCACCGCATCCACCTTGTTCTCGTCCACCAGGCGGGTCACCACGGCGCGGGCTTGGTCGGACTGGCTCTGGTCGTCGTAGAGCTTCACGCTCGCCGGGGTGCCGTTGATTCCGCCCGCTTTGTTGATTTCCGCCAGCGCCATCTGCACGCCGAGGTCGGTTGAGGTCCCGAACGTGGACTGCGATCCCGTCATCGAGCCATACTCGCCGATTACAATCTGCCCCTTCTGGCTTCCGCCGCCGCTGCTGTTGCCGCATCCGGTCAGAGCCAGCAGGCACGTCGCGAGGGCGAGAGCGCCCGCCACGGTCTTTGTTCCGCCAAGCAGCGGGACACTTCGAGTCAATAATCGCATCAAGAAAGATCCTTCCGATTTAAAATATAACTGCTCGCCGCTGCGGCCGTTAAGCGGCTTTGGGGACGCCGAGCGCCGCGCAAGCTGCATCGACGTCCGGGTAAATTGGAAACAGCCGGGCTAGCCCGGTGACGCGCAGGACGCGGCGAACACGCTCGTTCGGCTGGGCGAGAGCGAGTACGCCGTCGCGGTTCGCGATCTGCTTTAAGGCGGAAACGAGTGTGCCGAGGCCGGTGCTGTCGATAAATTCCAGCGCCGCGCAATCCAGAACGATCACGGCGACGCCTTCGGCAATCAGCGCGTTCAGCTGCTCGCGCAGCCGCGCCGACGTTCCGATATCGAGATCGCCCCGGAGGGCAATGACGCGGTACGCGATGGAACTCTCATCCGTTATTCGACTTGGCATCTCGTCCTCGTCGCCGCTGCCGTTTTCGCGGGGCGCGCTCATGAGACTCTCCTAAGCCAGTCGAACTGCGTTGTTCTCTTGCTAATGGGGATATGGAATCTTGGGAATCGAAAGCTGCATTTTGCCGCGACAAGCGCCGCTAAACCGGTTTCGAGGCCCGTGCCCGAGATGATACCGCAAACATCGCGCATCCTGTCACAAACCCCGTGGCCAGCAAGGTGAGAAACAATCCGATGCGCCACGCCGCAGGCGCATACCGCATCACCAGCGTCGCCCCTGCGTTCGCCGAAAGCGGCAAGGCCACGTCGCGCAATCCGTCCGGCGAGCACGTTACTCGCAGCGGCATTGATTTGCCGCCGGGCGAAACCAAGACTGATGACCACCCAGGCGCATCGGTGTCGGCCACACGCAGAACTTCGCCGCCCGCGCCGCTTGGAATCGCTATCGCGATCCGGTCCGGAGAGAAATCCGTCACGGGCAGATAGCGGCCATCGCCCAAGTGCGCCCGCGTTAATAGTTGTCGCGCGGGGTTGCGCCACTCGCTCATGCGGTGCGCCGCGAAATAGCCCCCCGACGCTCCCGGCGTCACGCCCGGCTTGAACGAGATCAGCGTGCCGACATCCAGCGCGTTCAGCCCGGCGTCGCCACGCCCCTGCTCGTGGGCGTTGTACGCGTCGATGTACCGTCGAACCGCGCCGAGCGGCGGCTCAGGCTCGTAGCCGCCCGCGTCGGGCACGCCGAGAAGAATGCCGGTGTCGGTGGTGCGCGTCGCCAGCAGCGACGGCATGTAAAGCGGATCTTCCCGGCGGTAATCGCCGTAATCGGCGAAATACTTCCAGGTGGCTTTGTTGTCGGGCGGATAAACGACCCGCTCGCCCATTCTCCTCATTTCGCTACTTTGAGAATGGGCGCGCTGCACGGCTGCGTCGATTGTCGATACAGACGCCAGCGGATACGCCCGACGGTCGTAGTGGCTCAAATCGAGCGCGGTCGCTCCGATCAGCGCAAATGCGACGCCGACGCGTGCGGCTTGCTTCGTCGCGACGGCTGGAAATGCCAGCAGCCAATCCAGTCCCCGTCCCGCCAAAACAGCCCCCGCGACAGCCGCCCCAAGCAGCATCCGG
>CAXSEA010000143.1:0-9511 GCA_964235675.1 uncultured Armatimonadales bacterium
CAAAATCAAACAGGCGAACAAAACGCCAATAAAGTCGATGTTGATAAAGGGGTAAGTCAGAATTCCCCAAAGCGGCAGGACTTGGCGATTATTAAAAAAGCAGCCCAGCAGCTGCGCCAGTGCCGCGCCCCCAGTGAAGTAATTTGCCAGAAACAAGATCACGATCAGCGCGATCACGGAAATCGTGACCGGAGCGCCGGCGCGGATTATCTTTCCGCGTATCTGAGTAAACGGATCAGGCTGGCTGTAGGATGGCATAGGCTTGCACCGTCGGAGCCGCTCGCAAGCTTTCGCAAAGCTTAAAGGGCGCGAACTGATTCTCTCCAAAGGAGAACCGTCGACAACCATTGTACCTGCATCGACACGCCTGGAATACTTCGCCGACAGTGCGCATGAATCCTGGACTAAGCCGTCGAGAGGTCAGCCATAAAACCCGCCCTTTAAGATTGCCGGGCTTATGCCGACAATCTTACCGGTGGCAGCCGAACCGCGCGGGCGTCAGGCTCAACCGCGCCCTCGGCGACGCTGACGAGGGCGCATCTCAACTTTATCCAACCCTTTTTCAGGAAGACGGACGCCGGGCCCAGATCGTTCCCGGCAGGCCTGCGGCGCGACGAATCGCTAACGTTATGAGAGCAACTTACAAACCTTTAGGCGAGTTTCTAGTCGAGCAAGGCGTTATCAGCCGCACCCAGCTCGAGGACGCGCTCAGCATGCAGCGCAAATACTATCTTCCGGCCCGCGCCGGCGATTCCGGGGCTGCGGTTTCCGGCGAGGAGTCGCAGATCAAAGCGACCGCGCGCATGATGGGCGTCGATATTTGGCAGCACGAGACGGAGCGCCCCACCCGCGACGCGCTGATGGTCGTTCCCGCGCACCTTTGCCGCAGCGAGATGCTGCTTCCGCTTCGGGTGGAGAACAACCAGCTGGTGATCGCCATGAGCGACCCCGGCGACCTTGATACTCTCGACCGCATCTCGAAGATCGTCCGCATGCGCGTCAAGCCGGTGCTTGCGGCCCGAGAAGCGCTCACAAGCGAGCTTGACAGAGTATTTCCGGCGGTGCAGGTGGATACCAGCATCGACAAGCTCGCCGGGCAGGCCGCGAGTATCGCGCCGTCGGGCATCGACACCAATGACTCGACGGTGATCGCCGCGCAGGTAGAAGCGCGCCCGGTCGTGGCGATTGTGGACAAGATTCTCAGCGAGGCGATGCGGACCCGCACCAGCGACATCCATATCGAGCCGATGCGCGACCATATCGAAGTGCGCTTCCGCATCGACGGCCAGCTGCACCGCGCCTACGAGCTTCCGTCGAAACTGCTTCCAGGCGTCGTCGCCCGCATCAAGATCATGGCGGAAATGGATATTGTCGAGTACCGCCTGCCCCAGGACGGCCACCTTACGTTTCCTTACGAGGAGCGCAACATCGACGTCCGCATCTCGGCGATTCCGAGCCACCACGGACAGAGAATCGTGATGCGGGTTCTGGACACGTCGATGACGCTGCGCACCATGACCGACCTCGGCTTCTCCGACCGCAACTTGGAGCTGTTCAAGGACATGATCAGCAAGCCGTGGGGACTGGTGATTGTCACCGGCCCGACCGGCAGCGGCAAAACCACCACGCTCTACGCGGCGGTAAACCAGATGCGCGAGCATGCCCGCAATATCATGACGTGCGAGGACCCGGTCGAGTACGAGATCGCCGGGATCAGCCAGTCGCAGGTGAACGAGAAAATCGGCTTGACGCTGGCCTCGCTGCTCCGGGCGATGATGCGGCAAGACCCGGACGTCATTCTAGTCGGCGAGATCCGCGACCGCGAGACGGCGGAAACGGCGATCCGAGCGGCGCTGACAGGCCACCTGGTTCTCAGCACGATGCACTCTAACGACGCGGCCAGCTCTATCCCGCGCCTGCTGGATATGGGCATCGAGCCGCTGCTGCTTTCGTCGGCGCTGATTGGTGTGACGGCCCAGCGCCTAGTCCGGGTGCTGTGCCCGGATTGCCGCGACCAGAGCCCCGCCACGCCGGAAGAGAACATCATTTTCAAGTCGGTGTACGGCGAGGCGCAAGAGATGTCCTGGCGCTCCGTCGGCTGTCCGAGATGCGCCGGCACGGGTTTCCGGGGACGCAGCGGCGTCCATGAGGTGCTGCCGCTTACCCCGGAGATCCAGCGGTTGATCCAAGTGGGCGTCCCGCCCGATGAACTGCGCAATTTTTCCAGCGTCTACGGCTACCGCCCGATGCAGGAGGACGCCTGCGACCGCGTGGTGTCCGGCGTCACCACTCTGCGCGAGGTGCAGCGCGCAATCTATTTCGACACGGTCGCCAACAAAGCGCGCCAGAACGCCGCCGAAGCCGCGGTGATGGCCGCTGCTACAGCCACGTTCGCCGAGGACGCGCCAAGTAACGACAGCGATGGTAATGGTAACGGTGGGGAGTTCGGTGGCCTGCGGATGCAAGCCGCCTAGCGATCAAATCGAAGTGAATTGTTGAAACATTGGGCTCCGCCGCGTTGTACTATAGCGTGACGGAGCTTTTTTGATGCGTTTGGCGGCGACTGAGTCGTTCCTGCACCAGTATTTCTCGGCAGGTCCAGGGAACCGTGATTGTCGCCGCCGTCGCTGTTAGCCCGTAGCAACGCCGCTGTTCAGGCAAGCAACAAAAGGAAGTAAACTATGTCACGATTTTCCATCCGGCGGTCCGGCGGGCGCGCTTTTGTCGCCGCCGGCCTCGCCTTCGCCGCGCTCTTCATTGCCGCCGCATGCAAGCCGGCCCCCGCGCAGGCGCAAACAGCAAAGCTGTTCTCGGTTCAAGTCGGCATCGGCGATCAAATGACCAGTAAGGCGCGCCGCCAGGTCGGAAGCGACAGCCTGCATGTGGGCGCGTCGCTGAATTTCGGCAACGGCTCCACGCTGTTCGTGCTGCCTGGAACGCAGAGCGCCGACTTCGACTATAACTACGCTTCAGCCCATGGCGGACGCTTGAACGCCTACAGCTTGATGTACGCCAACAGAGTTTATCTCGTCCCGCATCTGGCGCAGTCGATCGTGCACCATGTCGTGCCGTATGTCGGCTTCGGCATCGGCGCAATCGACACGGAAGTGCGTCGCCCTCTGGGAGACGGCCATACCTCCGGCAACAAGACCAACCTTGGCGGCAAGCTGATGCTGGGCGTCGATTTGCCGAGCAACCTGTTCGTCGAAGGCTCGTATATCCTTGCGGCGGGGTCTGCCGACGGCGTGCGCCCGGACAGCTTGGATATCGCGGTCGGCCTGCATTTCTAAACTGCGGCACTCGATAAATAACAGCCTCCTTGCCAATATAATATCGGCAAGGAGGCTGTTATTTATTGCTGCGGTGGCACCGCGACGCTTTCCAGAACGTGCTGGAACGAGGAAGACAAAATCGACCAGTTCTGCTCCGGGCAGACTTCCACGACTGTAATTCGGCGCTGGTTGCTGAGGATGGTCGCCCGGTAGCCGTGCAGGTGGTCGATCGGCGCGCTGCCGCCGGTGTCTGACGTAAACTCCGACACGCGCGCCGGGCCGGCGGCGCACTGGAACGTCTGCATCGGCTGTTCCAGATAGCCGGGGTAAGCCGCCGTCATGTCTTGCTTGCCGGCTTCGTGCAGTTTCTCGACAGGCGGGAGCGCGGTGGTCGGAGCCGGGAGACCGGCCTCGCTGGCGATGTTTTGCTGCTGGGTATTTTGCGACTGGGCTATATCGGCCATCAGCGAGCCGGACAAGTCCGACGACACGATTATCTTGCACGCGCCCTGCTTAAACCTCGCGCCGCTGTCGGTCGCCATCGACGACGACGCGTCGTTGCTCCAACCAAGCGGCTGCGCCACCTGAAAGCCGCCGTCGGGAGCGTTGTAGGTGGCGAAGCCGAGCGGCGCGGGAACAATCGCGGGATGCGTGTACCGATGCCACCAAATCAAACCGGCGATCACGATGCCCAGGACAATCGCGAGGCCGAGTCCGGCGGCGATACCGCGCGTGCGATTTGCCCGGCGCTCGTACCAATCGTCATAGCTGACTGCTGAGTCGTTTGTATACTGTTGCATAATCGTTACGCTCGATCATCCATTCGCGCTGATCGAGGAAGCACCCGCAAACCTAAAAGTCTCGGACATCATTGTGACATCTTACGCCAGTAGCCTGAGTTTCTGCCTGCAAAATGCGGGCGCTGCCGCCGAGCTGCGTGATCCCGCGCTGCTCGAATGTTTGACCACGCTGCCTTTCGGACGCACGTATATCGAATTCGAAGCGGGAGCGCCCGGCCGGTTCGTTCCCAGCGGCCCGAGTGTGGATACGTTCGAGGGGATCAGCTTCGCGCTGAAAGCCCTCGGCTGGAGCGCGTTCGAGTGGCACGCGCCCGACGATCAGCCGGATGAGGAGGCCGCTGTGGAAGCGGTTTCGATCTTGAGCGAGGGGCTGGACCGTTTCGGCCCCGTGCTGATCGGCCCGCTGGATCAGAAACTGCTCGCTACAATCGCGCCGGTGGAAAACGAGCCAGGCCGATACCTTGCCGCCACCGGGCTGACCGCCGACGGCGGCTTTGTCACCAGCGACGGAAGCGAGGCGCGGCAAAGTTTTCTCGCCGCGTGGCAAGCCGGTGGCCTCGAAGGAGGGCGCGGGCGGTACGGGCTTCGGGCAAAGTTCGAGGCGCGTGAGACTCTCCCGGTCGCCACCGCTATCGCCCGCGCCGTTCCGCTGATTCGCGCCAAGCTCACGATCGACCCTAAAGGAGCGCGATACTGGGGCGAGCAGGGTCCATGCGTCTATGCCGGCGCCGACGCATTCAGGCTACTCGCCCGCGATGTATCCAACAACTCGCTGCCAGATGCCGAGCGCGAACGCCTGGCGCGACGAACCCTGCCGTTTGCCGCCGCACAGTGCCAACTGGCGGCGGAATTCTTCGGTAAAGCCTACAAGCCAAGGGCAAGCGCTAACATGCGCTACCAGGCGGATCTGTTCGCTCGGATTGCGCGAATGCTGGCCGGCGATTCGAAGGAATCGTCGAGTGAAGCCGGCGCGACGGCATTGCGCCTCGCCGACGCCGAGGCAAGCCTGCCCGACGACCTTCGCTGAGACGCCGCGCCCGCGCGTCTATGCCGCTTCCGCGCCGCGTCCCCAGCCCTGCCGGAGCTGGTCGTAATACACCTGCGGCAGCGGCGGCGCGCAGGCTGCCACGCCCGGCGCGGAGAGCGCGAGGTAAAGCACGACGAGCTGGCCGTGGTTGTAGATCACGTTTTGCAGAGCGTTCAAAACAAACCAGCGAACGTTCTGATTGCCTGCCTCGGGGTGGTTGAACTGGCGGCGGGCCGCTTGCATGTGGTCGGCGGAAAGCCGCGCGAGCAGCGTGCGCCAGTTGGCCTGCTCGGCTTCCAGCTCGGCGATCAGTTCCGCGCCGGTTTGCGCGGCGGCCGGGATATCGTCGTGGAATTCGGCGTCGGGCTGCTCGATATGCATCCGGTCGCTGCGCAGCCACTGGAGCGTGTGCTCGGCGAGAATCAGCGCGGTCGGCGCGGCGCTGCTTGGACTCCATTTCCAGCATTCAGCGTTGAATTGCCTCAAGCCCTGGATCATGCGGCGCAGGTGACCGTCCAGCAGATTGATATATAGATCGGATTCGTTTGTCATGGCGCGTCTGGCTTGCTCCTTCGACCTCCGTCATCGGAGTCGTCAAGCGGTTCGCCCGGTGTGAGTTAACTTGCCCTCGCCTGCCGGTGCGTATCGCCTGCGGCTGCTCAGTGATTTCGTTCCCACCCTGATGATAGGCGCTCCGCCTGGGTAAAATCCTGGGAGCGAGTCCTAGCACACGGATTGTGGACGCAAACCCGCCCATTTTGTTCTTTCTCTCAGTTTCTCCCGATAACTTTCTTTTTCGCCATGCCCTCCCCTCGCAATACTTCGCCATCCACCGGTAAGCTCCGCCTCAGCCCAACACGCATCGGCACGTTTTTAGCCTGCCGGGTGATGTACAAATACGAGTACCTCGATAAGATCGGGCGCTTCTACCACAAGGCGCGCGCGGGCCAGTCGTTCGGCTCGACGCTCCATCAAGCGCTGCACGATTTCCATGTCGCGGGCGGCGCGGAAGTGGAAGGGCCGGAAGCGCTGGCACAGCGGGCGATGGAGAATTGGCGCTCGGGCGGCTACGAGGACGCGGTGCAGGAAGCCAAGTATCAGGAGATGGCGGTTAGCCTGCTGCACAACTACCACGAAGGCGAGCAGCAACGGGCCGGGACGACGCGCGTGTTCCTAGCTGAGAAGATGATTAAATGGGACATGGGCGGCTTCGTCCTGACAGGACGCATCGACCGTATCGACGAGCACTTAGTCGACGGCGCTTTAGAGATCGTGGACTACAAATCCGGACGCATGGGAGTGACCGCCGAGGATGTGGAGAACGCCCTGGCGATGTGCGTCTACCAATTTATCCTCAAGCGCAACTATCCCGAGCGCCGCGTGATGGCGACCATCCACGCCCTGCGCTCCGGCGATTCGGCCACGGTAGAATTATCCGACGAGCAGATTGCTGACTGGGACTACCGTCTGCGCGAGGTCGGCGAGCAGATCCTCAGCTCCGATTGGGAATCGGCGCGCCCGGTTTACCTGGAAGACGTCTGCCCCGGCTGCGATTTCCTGAGCGTCTGCGAGCGTTATTGGCGGCAGCAGAAGCGGCTTGGGCTGGACGCGGATTAGGAGCGTCGGATGCCTCCGGCGGCCCCTGCTCGGGGAGAGCCAGGCTCGGCCTGGACCTTTGTCCGGCAACTCGCCGCGATTTGCCGGAAGTGATAGCAAAGCGTTGAGCTAGCTTAACCCAGCGCAACTGTGAAAAATGGCCCCGCGGCCATGGAGCGGTCTGGAGGTCTTAAGCTTTTGCCGCGCCGACCAGGGCACGGGGGCGATCGGGGTCGTGGTGGGTGGCGACTGAGAGCCAGTGGGCGAAGAGTTGGCCGGCCATGGTGTAGACCAGCGGCGAGAGCCATTCGGGGACTGGGCCGGGGACGCGGATGGCGGTTTCGGTGCGGCAGAGGAAATCGGCGTTGTTGGCGAAGGCGATCATCGCGGGGTGCTTGTCTTTAAGGCGTGCGGCGAGATCGACCATATGCTGGTAGGCTTTGCCGTCGGGCGCGAACAGCAGGACGGGGAATCCCTCGTGCACTTGCGCGACGGGGCCGTGCAGGAACTGGGGCACCGAGTAGGCTTTGGCACCGATGAAGGCGGTTTCGGTGATTTTGAGAGCGACTTCGAGTGCGGTGGCGTGGTTGTAGCCGCGTCCGATGACGACGCAGTTTTCCATCTTTTTGTAGCGGCTGACCAGATGGCGAATAGCGTCGTCGAGCTGGAGGGTGCGCTCCATGACGTTCGCGGCGCGTCGCAGGTGCTCCAGGCGCTCGGGGCGGTCGGGGGTGAGCGCGGTGGACAGCAGAGCGATCATCGCGATGGCGCTGGTGAACGATTTGGTGGCGGCGGGGCTGAACTCCTCGCCGGTGGGCGAAATCAGCTTATGCTCGGCGACGGCGGCCAGCGGCGAGTTCTCGCGCGTGGTGACGCAGGCAGTTAAAGCGCCGTTGCGCCGCGCCTGCTCCAGGACGGCGATCACGTCCGCGCCTTCACCGAGGCGGGAGATGCCTAGAACCAGGCAATCCTCGCCGAAGTTAGGCAGCGCGTCGTAGACCGTGAAGACGGCGGGCGCGGCGAGCGCGGTGGGAATTCCGTGCTCTATCTCGAAGAGGTACTTGGCGTAGGTGGCGACATTGTCGCTGGTGCCGCGCGCGGCGATATACGCGAACCGGATCTTGCGGCTGACGATGGCCTGGGCCAGAGCTTCGACACGCTTGAACTGCGTTTCGATAATCGCGCGGACTATATCGGGCTGCTCCCGAATCTCATCGAGCATTAAAGTCATAAAACGTACACAAATCCAATCACTTGCGGTGGAACAACCCTGCTAGTATACCTGCCCCGCACGGAACGAGGCAGGCATATTTATTGGCATCTCTGGGTGATTGTTGCTATGCTGGAGCAGCAAGTCCAATTACATGCGAAGGAGCTAATCGGCATATATGCC
The DNA here is from genome assembly GCA_964235675.1 of uncultured Armatimonadales bacterium. Classification (GTDB taxonomy): domain Bacteria; phylum Armatimonadota; class Armatimonadia; order Armatimonadales; family Capsulimonadaceae; genus CAXSEA01. The sequence continues at coordinate 8,089 of CAXSEA010000143.1, forward strand.
ATGATTTCCATCTACAAACCCCACCCAGAGCACGGAGCCGCGTTGATCGACTCGAAGCACTGCTTCGGCGCATACTGCAAAAGCCAGCCTGACCTAATCCAGGTAGGCACGTTCAAGAACTCGCAGACCGGGCAACGGTTGGAAATTGCGCTCTGGTATTCGGCGGAGTCCACTCGCGCCGCATCACCTACCTTGATGAAAGCGACCGAAAACGATGATTTTGAAACGTGGGAGATGGAAGAGATGCGGGAATAAGGTCGGTACAGGTATAGATGCCAGTAAAGACGCTCCTTAAAGGGCAGTTGCAATGAACGACACAAACATCGAAACTATATATACTCGTCTTGCCGAAACAATTGCTTGGTGCTCATTACGTAGCAATGTCAACGAGCCGGCCACGTGTCTCCGTACGCCTGAGATGACGCCGGTCAACAGCGACTTAGAGGATCCAGATTACCGGGTTTACAACTGGGAAAATGAAGCGCTTGCGCAGGAAGCAATCCTTGAAATTGCAGAAAGGCGTTCGATTCTGCTTGCGATTGCTGGCGAAAAACCGGCAGAACTAAACATTGGCCTGACGACCGGCTATCTTGCAATAATGTACACTGGCGCAAATCTAAGCGATGGACTTTCGCAAGCAGAAAGCCTGGGTTTTTACGATGGCGAGGAGACGCCGCCATGGGATACATGGCTTTGGGCCTTCGCCGAGAACACGGCAGGCGGCAAGTCCAGCGGACGTTACCCTATATTACTTAGCTGGTGCCCTAAGCAGTTCGTCACCTTAACACAAGGGGCAATCGACGTCAATGCCTGTGACTGCATGGACTGGGCAGCTCTGCACGTCGACAAGAATCCATTTCTCCAAACAATGAGAGCAGTACGTTTGTTGGACAATGATGCAATTCCAACTATCGGCTTGCAATCTGCGGCCCGCCGAGAACTAGAACAAGCTCGCAGATTTCTAGGTACGGAGATAGGGTTGCTGCATCAAGAAAAATCGTACAAACTTCTCCAGAGAATTATCAGCCGCTCGTAGAAGGTAAGTGGCTTGCTGCGTTTACTCTACAGTCACACTCTTAGCCAAATTCCTCGGTTGGTCGATCTCCCGGCCCAACTCTGCCGCGATGTAGTAGGCCAGTAGTTGCAGCGGGACGATGGCCAGGAGGGGCATGAAGACGTCGTGCTGGGTGGCAGGGACGGTGATGAGGGCGTCTACGGAGCGCTCGTCGAGGCCTTCCTCGCCTTCTTTGACCACGGCGATAGCGGTGCCGTCGCGGGCGGTGATTTCTTTCACGTTGGAGAGCATCTTGTCGTACAGAGCGGTTTGGGTAGCGAGGCAGACGACTGTCACACCGGGTTCGACCAGGGCGAGCGGGCCGTGCTTCATTTCTCCGGCGGGGTAGGCTTCGGCGTGGATGTAGGT
>CAXSEA010000144.1:0-9385 GCA_964235675.1 uncultured Armatimonadales bacterium
GCTTGGAACTGAGCGCGTGTCTCTTTGCCGATGATCGCCTGGAAATCGCGCACCATCGTCGGGTAGGGATGCGGGCCGGCGACGGTGCCGATCACGTAATGAGTGTCGCGGACGTTGGTGACCCAATCCCGCATCGCTTCGTTGAGAGCGTCCTTGAGGGTTTTCGTGCCGCTCTCGACAGGGACGACATCGGCTCCGAGCAGCTTCATGCGCACGACGTTCAGCTGCTGGCGCTCGACATCCTCGGACCCCATGTAGACCACGCAATCAAATCCAAACCGCGCGCAGGCGGTGGCGGTGGCGACGCCGTGCTGGCCCGCGCCGGTTTCCGCAATGATGCGCGGCTTGCTCATTCGCCGCGCGAGGAGCACCTGCCCCAGAGCGTTGTTGATTTTGTGAGCGCCGGTATGGGCCAAGTCCTCACGCTTCAGATAGATTTGCGCGCCACCCAGCTCTTTGGTCATCTGCTCGGCGAAGTAGAGGGGCGTCGGGCGTCCGACATAGCGGTCGGCGTAGTGGTGAAACTCGCGCCAGAACTCCGGATCGGCCTTGGCTGCGTCGTAGGCTTCGGTCAGCTCGTCCAGGGCTGGGATGAGCGTCTCCGGGACGAAGCGGCCGCCGAATTCGCCACCGAAGCGGCCTTGCGCGTCCACCTGATATTTGGAGTCGGTCTCCTCGGCGGGCGTAATTTGCGCGAGAGTTGTGGCTTGCATAATACCAATTTTACCAGGGTACGGCTGGAAGTCGGCGTATCTCGGCTGGAGTGAATGACAAGCCGAATAAAAAGCGCTGCCGGATTCCTTTTGCGGGGAAATCCAGGCAGCGCATCCGAGACCATGCCCTGGACTCTTTTGAATTAGAGCAGGAACGAGCGCTCGACATTTTCCAGCGTTTTCTTGATGTGCTGGAGGAACTTCACGCTGGTCTCGCCGTCGACGATGCGGTGATCGTAGGAGAGCGAGAGGAACATGATCGAGCGGGCGACGATGGAATCATCGGGCATAACCCAAGGCATTTTCTTGATCGTGCCGGTGTTCAAGATGGCTGCATTGGGCTGATTGATGATGGGGGTGGAGATCCATCCGCCGAACGCGCCTGGATTGGACAAGGTAAATGTGCTGCCGCGCATCTGGTCGGGCGTGAGCTTGTTGGAGCGGGCGGCGGCGGCGAGATCGCTGATCTCTTTCGCCAGCTCGATGACGCCTTTTTGATCGGCATTCTTGATGATGGGGAGCATCAGGCCAGTCTGGTCGAGCGAGACGGCGATGGCGACGTGGATGCGCTTGTGCGTGTAGAGCTGGTCGCCGATGAGCGACGAGTTGATCGCCGGGAATGCTTTCAGGCCGGACGCGATAGCGCGAATAACGAAGGGCAGGAATGTCAGGTTCGCGCCGTAGTCGTCGGCGACCCATTGCTTGTGCTTGGCGCGGAACGCGACCAAATCGGTGACGTCTACTTCGGCGAAAGTGGTCACGTGCGGCGCGACTGTTTCCGAGTAGGTCAGGCGTTCGGCGATAATCTTACGGATTCCGGCGAGGGGCTGGACTTCGGCGTCGGTGTCGCTCGGGATCGGAATCCAGGACGGGACGCCTTGCGGCACCGGCAAAGGCTGCGGAGTGGCGGCGATGGGCTGCGGCACGGCGGCTGGCTGGGCAACAGGCTGCGGCTGGGCGGGAGCTTGCGCGCCCTTGGCGATAAAAGCAAGAACGTCGTCTTTGTTGACGCGTCCATTTGCGCCGGATCCCTGAATTTGATCGAGGACACTCAGCTCCATGTTGTGCTCGGTGAGGATGCTGCGAACCAAGGGCGACGACTTCTCGCGCCAGCGGGCGGCGTTTTCAGCGGTGCTTGCTGTCGGTAGTGCCGCTGGCTTGCTGGTGGAGGGCAACGCAATCATGTTCGATGGGTCGGACGGGTAGAGTCCGGTGTGGGTGTCGGTTCCATTGCTGCTGGAGGACGGCGCGGCGGTGGCGGGAGCGTTCACTTTGCCCTCCGACTGAGCGGTGGTGACGGCGGCTGCGGCGGCAGTCGGAGCTTCGGCTGTCGCGGCGGCGACTGCTTCGGTGGAGATCACAGCCAAGGGCGTATTGATGTCCACAGTCTGACCTTCTTGAACGAGGATTTCTTTCAAGGTGCCGGAGGCTTCGGCGGGAATCTCGGTGTTCATCTTGTCGGAGAGAACTTCAAATAAGTCCTCGTTCTCCACGATGGGCTCGCCGACTTTCTTGAGCCATTTGCCGACTGTGCCTTCGGTGAGGCTTTCACCGAGCTGAGGCATTTTTACGATAATGTCTGGCATGTAAAGCGTTTATCCTGTCTGCCGTAGCGTAGTTTCCGGGTGCGGAACTGCTAGCGTGATACCGTCATTGAAAAGCCCGACGCGGCCGACTTCAATTGTGCGGACGCGTCGGGCTTGGCTGCAAGCAATCGGGCGCGGCAATTCAAAAAGCGCTCGATATAATTTGACTTAGTAAGCGGCCAGCTTGCGGGCGGCGGCGACTATTTTGTCTTTGTTCGGGAGGTAGAACTCTTCAAGCGGCGGCGCGTACGGCGTGGGCGTGTCGGGCGCGGTGACACGCAAGACAGGCGCATCGAGCAGGTGGAAGAGGTTTTCGGTAATTTGCGCGGAGACGTCGCTCATGATGCCGCCGGTGAATTTGTCCTCTTGCACCAGCAGGGCGCGGTTCGTCTTTTTCACCGAAGTGAAGACGGTTTCCATGTCCAGCGGCTTTAGCGTGCGCAAGTCGATAATTTCTACGTCGAGGCCGTCTTCTTTTTCCAGGATTTCGGCGGCCATTCGGCTTTGATGGACCATCCAGCCATAGGTGACGAGCGTGATGTCCTTGCCTTCGCGCTTGATGTCTGCCTTGCCCAGCGGGACGATATAGTCGTCGTCGGGGATGCTTTCCTTGATGTTGCGGTAGAGGAACTTGTGCTCGAAATAGATGACCGGATTGTTGTCGCGGATCGAGGCTTTAAGCAGGCCTTTGGCGTCATACGGTGTAGACGGGCAGACGACTTTGAGGCCGGGAGTGTGGGTGAACCAGGCTTCCGGAGTTTGGGAGTGGAACAAGCCGCCGTGGATGCCGCCGCCGGAGGGGCCTCGGACGACCATCGGAACGCCGACCGAGCCGCCGTAGCGGTAGGACATAGTGGCGGCCTGGTTGACGATCTGGTCGAAGCCGCAGGAGATGAAGTCCATGAACTGCATCTCGGCGATGGGCCGCATGCCCATCAGCGCCGCGCCGACAGCGTAGCCGACGATGGCGGATTCGGAGATAGGCGTGTCACGGACGCGGTCGTCGCCGAATTTGTCGTACATGCCCTTGGTGACAGTGAACGCTCCGCCGTACTGGCCGACATCCTCGCCCAAGACGAACACGCTTTTGTCGCGCTGCATCTCTTCATCGATTGCGGCGCGGATCGCTTCCAAAAATAAGACTTCTGCCATTAGTCGACGTACACTCCTTCCAACGCTTCGTGAGCCTCGGGATAAGGCTCACTCTCCGCGAACTTGCGGGCGTCGGAAATTTCTTTGGTGATCTTCTCTTCCATGCGGCGCTCTTCATCGGCGGAGAAGCCGAGGGTAGATTCCAAGAACTCGCGGTAACGACCGATAGGGTCGCGCTGCTCCCAATAGCCAAGCTCGGTTTTGGGGCGGTAAGTAGCCTCATCGTGCTCGGAGTGGCCGGACATGCGGTAGGTGCGGCACTCGATGAAGGTGGGACCGTCGCCGCGCCGGGCGCGGGCGATGGCATCCTGCATGGTTTTGGTGACTGAGAGGATGTCGTTGGCGTCGATAGAGAAGCCTTCCATGCCGTAGGATGCGGCGCGGGCGGCCATGTTAGTGTCACCCATTTCGCGGTTCGGCGGCGTGGAGTAGGCCCACTGATTGTTTTCACAAATCAGGATCACCGGGAGGCGGTAGATGGCGGCCATATTGATGCCTTCATGGAAGTCGCCGCGCGCCGTCGAGCCTTCGCCAAAATAGGTAATAGCGACGCTATCCTTGCCTTGCATCTGGGTGGCCATGGCCGCGCCGCAGGCGATGGGAATGGAGGAAGCGAGCATCGAGGACGAGGCCAGGATGTTGTAGGCCATGTCGCCGGTGTGCGACCAGGAGTCCTTGCCTCGGGACGGGCCGGAGACTCGCCCCAGAATCTGGCACATCAGACGCTCCATCGACATTCCCTTGAGCAGGAACGCGCCCATGTCGCGGTGGATGGGAGAGATGACGTCGTCGGGGCGCAGCCAAAAGGTGGTGCCGACGCTGATCGCTTCCTGGCCTCGCCCTGAATAGACGCCGCCGAGGATTTTGCCCTGACGGTACATGCGGGTGAGGTTGTCCTCAAACATGCGCACGCGCTTCAGGTTGAAGAAGAGATCGATTTGCTGCTGGCGGGTTAGGCTCAGGCCAGCCGGATTCTCGATGGGGGTAAAGGTCTTGGAGGCGGCTGGCGCATGGCCGTTGCCGTTAGCGCCGCCGGTTCCATTTCCGTTTCCATTGGCGCTGCCGTTCGACTGTGCGCCGTTCGACGCCGCGCTGCCATTGTCGCCGTTGCCGTTGGCAGCCGCTTTTGAAGCGCTCGCGCCCGACTCCGACGCGCGGGAAGCTTCTACAACTTGATCTTCCATAGTGCTGGATTTGACTCCGTACTGAATAAGCGGTTGAAAATGTCCAATCGAAAGTATAACCCGTGCGGCTCGTGAAAGTCAACGCAACAGCGCTATAGCTTACGCGGGCGTTCCTCGTGAACCTTGCCGGCGGCATCAATTCGAGCGGAACTGGAGTGCAGATCGGCTAACGCTTTTAACATTCACAAAATAGCCACTCGCCATTGGCGAGTGGCTATTTGTTGCGCCAGCTAGTTGGATGCGGCGTTGCGTGTCGCGCGAAGCATCGCGTGCAGCGCTACGGCTTGCTCCAGCAATGAGCGAAGCTCGTTTAACGGCAGCATCGTGGCTGCGTCCGACAATGCTTGGGACGGATCGGGATGAGTTTCTAGGAAGAGCGCATCGACCGCGCCCGTGGCGAGCGCGGCGCGAACTAAGTGCGGGATGAATTCGCGCTGTCCGCCCGATGTAGTCCCCTGCCCGCCCGGCTGCTGGACGGAATGGGTGCCGTCGAAGACGACCGGCCTACCCATTCCCCGCATGATCGGCAGGCCACGCATGTCGACGACTAGCGTGTTGTAGCCGAAACTGGTGCCGCGCTCGCAGAGGAGGATGTTCTCGTTACCGGCTCCGACGACTTTATCCACGATATTTTGGCAGTCCCAGGGCGCGAGGAACTGGCCCTTCTTGATGTTCATCGCGCGTCCGGTCGCCGCGGCGGCCAGCAACAGGTCGGTTTGGCGGCTCAGGAAAGCCGGGATTTGCAGGATGTCCGCTACTTCGGCGACCGGTTGGCATTGGTAGCTCTCGTGAACGTCGGTGAGGACGGGCACGCCGAACTCGGCTTTGATTTGTGCCAGCACTTCAATCCCCTGCTCCATGCCCTCGCCTCGAAAAGAGTTTGAGGAAGTCCGGTTGGCTTTATCGAAGGAGGCTTTAAATACGTAGCTGATGCCGAGATCGGCGCAGATCTCTGACACCGCCCCGGCAACCTGGCGGCAGAGCTCTAGGCTTTCGATCACGCAGGGGCCGGCGATCAGCATGAGAGGATCATCCGGGCCGCCTACGTTGAGGCCGTTATATTGAAGTGCTTTCATAAGTTTGTTCCTTGAGTATTTTGCCGCCGGCTGCGGCGACGCGGTCGATTGCAGCGGCGACGTTGCTGGGCGTGACTGCTTTCATGCAGGCCATGTACGCATCGCCGGTGTAGGGACATTTGGGACGGTAGCAGGGAGCGCAGGGGACAGTGTCGTCGAAGAGCAGTTCGGAGACGCCGAAAAGCGGCGCGTTCGAGCGTGGGCGCGTGCTTCCATAGATGCCGATCAGCGGGGTACCCAGAGCGGATGCGAGGTGTAAAACGGCAGTGTCGCCGGTGACTACCGCCGCCGCCCGCTGAATCAGCGCCGCCGTTGCGCCAAGGCTGCTCAATTCACCGGCTGCATTTAGGACTTCGCCCCGCCCGCTTGCATTTGCGATGCGCTGGGCAAGCGCACGCTCGCTAGCGCTTCCGGTGATAACGATGACGTACTCCGGGGAGCGTTGCGCAAGCTCCGCGTATTGCTCCGGCAGCCAGTTTTTGCTTGACCGGGAAGTCCCCGGATGGAGCAGAAGCAATGGGCGCGATTGATCGCCGATGCCATGGCGTTCGAGAAACCGGAGCGCTTCGTGCCTGTCGTGCTCGGAGACGGCGTAGAGCAGATGCAGGTCATAGGGCGGCTCGATTCCTAGAGCCTTGACCGCATTTAAGTAATGTTCGCTGTTGTGCAGCCGCTTGGGTTTATTCGACTGGGAAACGCAGTCGGTGTAGAAGCAGCCTAGCTTCCCGGCGGTGGGCGTATAGAATACGCCGATGCGTCTGCGCGCCGCGTTGAACCAGGCGGACCACCATTTGTCGGCGTGGAGATTGAGAACTACGTCGAGTTTCAGCTGCTTGAGGCGGCGATGTAGCGCGAACGATTCTCGGCCATAAGCGATGATATTCCCGCGACGCATAAGCCGCCGCCATCGCCCGGTATCGTAGGGAATAACTTCGTGGATCAGCGGATTGCCACTCAGCGCGCCGCTGTAATATTGATCCACCAACCAGTATATCTCGCAGTTGGGATGATCGCGTTTTAGGGCGGTCAGCATCGGAGTGGCCATGAGTATGTCGCCTAACGCGTAAAGCTTTACGATCAGGACCCGCATCGGCGGCGACTCGCTGCTCATGTAATCGGCAGCGCCGCGTCCGGGCGCGCGTGGGCTGCACCGCGCGAAAGCTCGGAGTAGTAAAGGGCTTCGATTTTGTCGACCATCCCGCTCAAGGAGAAATGATCGATGACCCGTTCCCGCCCAGCCGCTCCCATGCGCGCGCGCAACTCGGGGTCGCATGCAAGTTCTCGTATCGCTTGGCTTAAGTCGGCGGGATTGCCGGCTTCGGCCAGCAGCCCGGTTTCACCTTCCACGATCATTTCCGGCGTTCCTCCGACACGGGTTCCAATCACGGGCTTGCGCATAATCATGCCCTGCTGCACCACCGCGGAGCACGGCTCCTCCCATGTAGATGGCACCGTGACTATGTCCATCGCACCGAGAACATCGCTCATATCGGAACGATACCCGGTGAGGACAAATCGGTCGGTCAGGCCCAGCCGGTCGATTAGATTTTTCAGGTTAGCCGCTTCGGGGCCGTCGCCGGTGAAAACGTACTTAAGCGGCAGGTCTGCGTTTTGCAGAAGCGCCGCCGCAGCGATTAAGTCGGCATGCCCTTTCTCCGGGGTCATGCGTCCGGCGAGATTGACGGCCACTTCGTTGTCGAGGATGCCAAGCTCATGTCGGATTTCCGCCGCCGCGCGCGTGGTCGCCTGAAACTCGTCGATGTTTGTCCCATGATGGATTGTGACGACTCGGCTTGGGGGTACGCCGCTGGCGATCATGACGCGGCGCACCGACTCCGAAACGGTGACGAATCGCGTGTAAAGCAGCGCCGCGAAAAGTTTGCCGGCGAGGGGACTGCGAAACGGATGAGGGACGTGGCGCGACAGAATACGTGCGGGGACGCCTTCCAGTTTGGCGGCAGCGCCGGGAACTAGAATATCGGAGTTCCAGTGCGCGTGGAGAACATCGATGCGGCGCTCGCGCAACTCGCGCCGGAACTTCGGGAGCATTTTCCAGTCATGCTGCTTAGCCAGGCTGAGGCCAACCGTTTCCAGATTCCATTCACGCGCTTTGCCTTCTACCCAGCCTCCGGGGCGGCAAGCCACTACCACGCCGTGGCCCCTTTTTTGAAGCTCCCTGGACAGGTTGAGCAGATGAAGCTCCGTGCCTCCCCAGCTAGGAAACGAGGAGGCGATTTGCATGATTCTCAGCGCCATACCAGTTCAGTATGGCGCATCGAGCGCGCAAATGGTGACGCAGGGCAGCTTTAAACGGCGACAGGCTCCGCTTTGGCGTGCAGGTCGCCTGCGCCGGACCGTCCCGCTTTCGCCAGTTCCTGGCGGTAAAGCTGCTCGATTCGCGTGGTCATCCGGTCGAGAGTAAATAGGGCGCGGACTCTTTTCGCGCCGGCTTCGCCTTGGCGGCGGCGCAGAGCCTCGGAGCTGGCGAGAGTTCGAATCGCCGCGGCGAGGGAAGCGGCGTCGCAGGGGTCCGCGAGAATGCCGGTTTCTCCATCGACGATCATCTCGGGCGTGCCGCCGACTTTTGTTCCGATCACCGGCTTCGACAGCGCCATCGCTTGCTGTATCACGGCCGAGCATGGCTCTTGCCACGTGGAAGGCACAGTTACTATATCGAGGGCGTTGATCACGTTGTTGACGTCGGAGCGGAACGGAACCCAGACGACGCGGTCGGATAAGCCGTTCTGCTCGACGTATTGCCGTTGCTCCTCAAGCTGAGGCCCCTCGCCGACCACCACGATTTTGACGCAATCGAGATCGGGAATCAGCTTCAATGAGTCAAAAAGGTATTTGTGCCCTTTTTCCTGCGCGACGCGTCCGAGAATGCCGACGGTGACGGTGCCCGGCAGAAAACCAAGCTCTTGCCGCACTGCATCAGGATTCTCGGTAATCTGCTCAAATTCGCCGACGTTGGTGCCGTGGTGGATCACGATCACTTTGTCGGGGCTGATGCCGTTTTCGATGAGCGTGTTCGCGACTGACTGGGAGACCGCGAGTATGCGGTTATAGAGCACATGGGAAAACATAAACCGTCCAAACGCCGTTTTAAACGGATAAGGCGAGTGGCGGGTCATCAGACGAACGGGGACGCCGGCGAACTTGCCCGCAGTCGAAGGCACTACCGCATCGGTGCTCCAATGCGTGTGCAGGACGTCTATTTTTTCGTCGCGGCAGAATTTACGAAACACGTCATAATCGCGCCAATCCTGCTGGCGAAGAACGGTGGCGTCCAGAGTGGTGAGACCCATTTCCTTGGCTTTGCGGGAGACCCAGCCTTCCGGACGGCACGCCACGGTTACGCGATGGCCTCTGAGCATAAGCTGCTGCGAAAGGTTCAGAATATGCAGCTCCGTGCCGCCCCAGGCGGGAAAGCCGCTCGCGACCTGGAGAATATTCAGAGGTTGGACAGAATCAGTCTGCATACCTTAGTTAAGCCTAGTTCTTCCGAAAGAGTAATGAACCGTCGTTAAGACAAGTTCCGAGTGCGAAGCGGGTCGAGCTCTCAGCAAGCTTGGCCCTTCAACGTATTGCTTTTGCCGGATATTTGAATGCATCATTATGCCACGTAGATGAGGCGCTTAATATATAGCCGGAACGCCGCCGGATTTGCGCGT
>CAXSEA010000145.1:0-9321 GCA_964235675.1 uncultured Armatimonadales bacterium
CTGGCTCCCCCCCCTTCTTATGGAGGGGCTCGGGGAGGTCGGGCGCGTTTAGATGCGTTTGTACTTGTTTTCTGAAGAGTAGATACCCCAGACCTCCCCTAGCCCCTCCATAAAAATGGAGGGGAACCAGAGCCAGCCTTCAATACCAGGCTACTACTAAATTCTCTTAACTCAAATCACCCGCGCGTCTCGAAACCAAAGAGGCTCAGTGCCGGAAGTGGCGCTGTCCGGTGAATACCATCGCGATATCATGCCGGTTCGCCATCTCAATCGCCTCGTCGTCCTTTTTACTTCCGCCCGGCTGAATGATCGCCGTGATCCCGGCATTCGCCGCCGCTTCGGGCCCGTCGCTGAACGGAAAGAACGCATCGCTCGCCAGCACGGCACCGCGAGCATTATTCCCGGCCTGCTCCACCGCCAGGCGCACGCTCTGGACGCGGTTCATTTGGCCGCAGCCGACCCCGAGAAGCTGAGTGCCTCGCGCGACCGTAATTGCATTCGATTTCACGTACCCGACAATCTTCCAGGCAAACAGCAAAGCGTCGATCTCTTCCTGAGTCGGGCTGCGCTGCGTCACAACCGTAAGGTCGCTTGCCGTAGTCGAGTTGACGTCCCGCTCCTGGGCCAGCATGCCGCCCGCAACGCGCTTGTAATCCCAGTCCCCCGATTCCGAAACCGCCCCGCCCGCGCGGTTGGCGAGTTCCAGCAAAATCAGGTTTGCGCCCCACTTCTTCTTTTCGGTCAAGATCTTGAACGCGTCCTCGTCGTAGCCGGGCGCGACAATGGCCTCGAAAAAGGTGCTCGGCCCGGTAATCGCTTCCGCCGTGGCGGCGTCGATAACGCGCGTCACGGCAAGAATGCCGCCGTAGGCCGAAATCGGATCGCCCTCTCTGGCCTCGCGGAACGCCTGTTCCAGCGTCGGAGCGAGCGCCGCGCCACAGGGGTTGGTATGCTTAATCACGCAGGCAAACGCCGCCGCTTCCGACTGCGACGCGAACTCCTGCGCCAGCTCGTAAGCGCCGTTTAAATCATAAATGTTGTTGAACGACAGCTCCTTGCCGTGCCGCTGCAAAGCGTTCGGAATCCCAAGAATATGCGGCCCGTCCTCCGAGTAGAACGCCGCTTTCTGATGAGGATTCTCCCCGTAGCGCAGATCCTGCGACTTTCTCAGCGCGAGCGGCAGCTGCTCGGGGAACCCGGCATCGGCAGGACGCAAATAGCCGGCGATCAGGGCGTCGTAGGCTCCCGTATGGGCATACGCCTTGGCCGCCAGGCTTTCTTTTGTCTGCCGGCTCAAATTCCCGTCGTTTTGCCGCAACTCGTCAATCACCATCGAATAGTCCGCAGGCGAGACCACGACCGCCACCGACGCATGGTTTTTTGCCGCCGAGCGGATCATCGACGGCCCGCCGATATCGATATTCTCGATCGCTTCCTCCCGCGTGACACCCGGCTTGGCAATCGTGGCGGCGAACGGATACAAGTTCACCACGACCATGTCAATCGGCTCGATGCCGTGCGCGGCGATGGTGCTCATATGCTCCGGGTTATCCCGGACAGCAAGCAGGCCGCCGTGGATATTCGGATGCAGAGTCTTGACGCGCCCGTCCAGCATCTCCGGGAAGTGCGTCACGTCCGAAATCCCGGTCACCGGCAGCCCGGCGGCTTCCAGGGCTTTATGCGTGCCTCCAGTGGAGATAATTTGAACGCCCATGTCCACGAGCGCGCGCACAAACTCGACCAAACTCGCTTTATCGGAAACGCTGACCAGAGCGCGTTTAATTGCCACGAAAGGTTATCTCCTGCTCAACGGCGAAGCCACCAGAAATGGGCCGACGATAAGTCAACCCTACGAGCCGGACTGCCGACGCGGCCCAGCCCGGCCCGGCAAAATCCCGCAGAGTGTAACACCGCGCCGGGAGCGAAGTCAACGCAGACGATTATCGGCCCGTGGAGTTACGCCATCTCCACGCCGGGATGCTCCAGCAGGAGAGTTAAGCACTTGGCGGATCCGCCCGATTTCAAGAACTCGGACAAGTCGGTCGTATGCGCGGTAAATCCATGCGCCTCGAGATCGCGCTGGAGAGTCTCGCACCCGGAGTTCATCGCCACATGATCGCCGATCACCACGGCGTTGCCGCCGAACCGCAGAGCGTCCGGCTCGGTAAGCTTGATTTTCTTGCCCGGCAGGTTTTCGATCACGCGCTGCGCGTACGTATCGAATGCGCCCGGATAATAAGCCAGAAGGTCGGAGCGGAGCGGGAACAAGCAAGTGTCTAAATGATACCAACGCTGATCCACCAATTCCAGCGGCAGGACAGCTTTGCCCAGCATCGCCGCGAGAGCGCCGTAAGCGCCCGCGTCGCTGCGCTGGCGATACCCGGCGAGCAGGACGTCGCCATAAAACAGCGCGTCGCCCTCGCCCTCGAACGAGCCGGGCACGTCGTCCGGCATCTCCCAAAGCTCATAGCCGTGCGCGGTAAACCAGTCGTTGAAGTGCGGCACCTCGCCCTGGCGCTCGTTAAACCGAAAGCGCGATGGAATTACCTTGTTGCCCCAGACCAGTCCGGCATTCGCCGTAAAGACCATGTCCGGCAGGCCAGGCTGCGGCGCGACAATTTCCACGGTCGCGCCGATCTCCTGCTCCAAGATGCGCCGCAGACTCTGCCACTGCGTCTGCGCCAGAGGCGCGTCGGGCTTGGTCGTGACGCGCATCCAGGCGTTGATCTCGTAGGTAACGTCGAAATATTCCGGCGGGCACATCAGCACGCGCATACTTATTTATCAGCCTTATCTATGAAAGAGTTAGTTTCGCGTCACTCGTCCGCAACCAGCGAAGCGATCATGTCCGGCTCCCGGCGTACCAGCATCGACGCCGCCCAGCGCGTCGCCAGCACGTAGATGATACCGGCATAAGCGAGCGCGATTGGTACGGTCAGCCACAGAAGCCCGGCATGCCCCAATGCCGGCGGCAAAATAAACGCCCCCGCCGCCGGAGCGAGCATCGCCAGCGCCCCGATATAGCAAAAGGTTTGCAGATATGCGTACGCGCAGCCTCTCGCCCCACCATACGCCACGTTGCCGCCGCTTTTCGACCGCTGCCCGCGCACGATCATGCGCATCGGAAAGCGCACGGAGACCAAGTTCCCCACCCCGACTACCACCAATGCCGCCATCACTACCCACGCCAACTCCAATGCGAGCAAATCAGCCGTGTGCAGTATCACCACCGACGCTACAACGCCTATCAAACCGAGAGCCATCAAGATCGGGGCGTAGACCAGGTTTTTAGCGAAGATTATCTTCAGGCGCGGCGTGGGAAGCGTCAGCAGCACGGTAATCGCGCTGCCTTCCCCGCCGAAGATATTGAACACCAGCTGCGTCGTCGCCAGCAGCAGCAGCGACGGTATCAGCAAAGCCCGCGCGATAAGTATCGCGTTCAAAAGATGCAATGTGACGCCGCCCAGTTGAATGGTGTTCTGCGCCTGTCGAAGCAGGTCGTCGGCGGCATTTCCATGGCGACCGAAACCGACCCCGAAGCCAAATAGAATCACGGAGATCGTGTAAACCGCGTTCACCGCCAGCGCTTTGTACTGCGGCTCCCGCGCCAGGTAAATCCGCTCCTTGCGGGCCAGCGCGGCGACATCCCCGCCGCCGAACTCGGCAGCCGCGCCGGCGGAACTGGCCGGAGCGCTGGACAGGCCGCGCCGCGCCGTCGCCGGCACACGAGCTCCGCCCGGCAAACTCCCGCGCTCGCCTCGGTACAACCGGCCCAGCGCGGCGGCAGCCAGCGGAATCGGCACGATCACAGCCGCCGCGAGAGCCGACGCCAGTCCGAATGCGGGAAGATACCGGCCATCCACTGCGTCGGCGCAGGCATGAGCCGCCCATCCGGGCGGGAAAAGATCGACGATTCTCCAAAGCCCGGCCAGGGCGTACGCCTCATAAGAGCCGCCGATGATGCGCTGCGCCACCAGCTGGCGACCGACATACGCCACCACCGCGATCAACGGCAGCAGCACGATTGTGACATCCCGGAAGCGGCGGCTTTGCAGCAGTCCAATCAGTGAAAGCAGAATAAACTGCGCCGCCGCAAGCGTGTGCAGCATAAACAGAGTGACGGCCGCCACGGCGATAATCGTGGAAAGGGCGCTATGGCAAAACAGCGCCGCAACGGCGATGCACACCGGAATGGCGAGTAGAGTCGTCGGCTCGATCACGCTCCCGAGAACTCCCGCCGCGAGTATCGTTCTCAGCGGGACGGGGTAAACGAACAAGCGGCTCGGGTCGTTGGCTCCGTTCAGCGGGAAGCCAAGCAGCGGCGCGCCGATCCAGATCACGTAGATTACTGCCAGGGCCGCGCGGCTGATGAGTAGCGCCGCGCCAGGCGAATCATGCCCGTACAAATAGACGAACGTTGCCGCTCCAATACTAATCGGGCCAAATATCAGCGCGGTGAACGCCAGCCCGAGCAGATTTTTTCGATTTCGGTTATAAGTGCGAAGCAGAAGAATCCAGCGCAGCCACAGGAGCACTTTCAGCAACCGGGGGCGCTGCTCGGCGGCAGTCGGCGCGCTCACTGGCCGCTCAACCATGACAAATCGTGCGACGGCGCGGCGTTCGCGTCTTGCCCATCGCTTTCTGAGCCAGGTTCCCCGGCAACCGGAGCTGGCTCGCCCCGCACCAGCCGGTAGAATACTTCGTCCAGCGAAGCGTCGGGCGCGTGGGCCTGCTCCCGCAGCATGTCCAGCGTGCCCTCGCCCACCAGCGTGCCGTGCGCGATAATCGCCAGGCGCGTGCAGAGCTTCTCCACCACTTCCATCACATGCGACGAAAAGAAGATCGTCGTGCCGGCGGCGGTCATGCGGTGCAGAACGTCGCGGATCGAGCGGGCGGAGAGAGCGTCGATACCGTTGAACGGCTCATCGAGGAAAAGGACGCGCGGCGCGTGAATCATCGCTCCGGCCAGCGCGACTTTCTTTTTCATTCCCATCGAGAAATCGATAATCAGCTTGCCGGGCGTCTCTTCCAGCTCCATGAGCTGCAGCAGCTCGTCGGCGCGACGTCTCGCTTCGGCGGCGGGAAGGCCGTGCATCCGCGCCGCGAAGATTAGGAACTCCGCCGCGGTCAGGCGCTCGTAGAGGTTCAAGTCCTCGGGCAGCACGCCGATGCGCGCTTTCACTTCAAGCGGATCGGCGGCGAGGTCGCAGCCGGCGATCACGACTTTGCCGCTGGTGGGCCGAAGCAGGCCGGTCAGCATCTTGATGGTTGTGGATTTACCCGCGCCGTTCGGCCCGAGAAAGCCGTAGAACTCGCCCGCGCCGACCTGCAAATCGACATGATCGACCGCCGCGATAGTCTGACGCTGCGCTCCGCGCCCGACGTCGAAAGTTTTGGTCAGGCCCTCGGCCAGAATGGCGGGGCCGCGCGACTCCTGCATACGCGCATGATACGCCGAAAGCCCTGCAAAATACCAGGCCCAGCCGCTTCATCTTGCGCGCTATGATTCCGCTACGAAAGCGCGGCGCTGCGAACCGGCCCGGCAAAGGGGCGTAGGCCGCCGGCTTCGCGGCCCGACAGAGATCGCGCCGACTCGTCCGAGGCGTCGGCGCGTCGCTGCAATTCGTCGTCGATCAAGCTCAGCAGAGTCGGAAACAAAGCGCTCTCGCCCCGCAGGTCGAGCAGCTCCTCCACGGACTGGCCTCGGAGCAAGCGCCGGTAAAGAATGCGGTGATGTCGAAACATAATAGTTACTTCCTATCGAAAATCCTGATCGTCTATGCGGCCTGCGATGCTCCTCGCAAAGTGCGAGCGCGCCTGATTCGGACGAACAACCCGTCCACGAACACTTCAAACAGCCAGTAGTTGAACCAAAGAACGGCGGCAAAAGCGATGGTCAAAAAGACGATGGACGGCTTGGTCAATGCATCCAAAGTCGCGTTGAGCACCATGTGAGGATGCCTGAGCAGATCCCAAGTATTTAATCTTCTCACCAGTCCAAGATAAACCCCAAGCGCGCAAAGCAGAAAGAACGCGGCCTTAATCGACCACTGCGGTTTCGTTATTTGCGCAATCGGCCATATCGAAGCCGAAAAAGAAATCACCCCAATGGCCGAGTAGATTACATAGAACGCGGCCTTCGTCAGAAAATCGTACAGCGCGTCGCGGTCGTGCATCGCGCTGCGAACGTATTCCGGGTTGCTGGTCAGATACTGAATAAAGTGCCGCCACTCGGTCACGAGATAAGCCGTGTTCGGCAAAAACGCCAGCCACAGAATGCCCATGCCGATCCATATCGGCTTGGTGGCGCGCAAATCGCGGCGTTTCCACCAGAGATAAGCCATCGCCGCGCCAAGCGCGACGGGAATCAAGTCGAGGAACAAGTTCCAGAGCGTGTGGGAGACTTCAGGCACGAGCCGGGACTACTCGCCTTCTTTTTCGTCGATTTGCGCCGCCAGTCCCGCCATGCGCGATGCTGTCTGCACGATATTTTCCAGCGCCGCCAAGTAATTTTGGAACGCCGCGCGGCCGCGCTCGGTCGGCGTGTAGCTCGTGTGCGGCTTGCGCCGGACGAACTCTTTGCGGACGTCGATATAGCCCGCTTCTTCCAGCTTGGTCAGGTGAATGCTCAGGTTGCCGTCCGTGAGGCCGAGCATGTCTTTCAGGCTGCGGAAGTCAGCCTCGCCACTGGCGACAAGAGTCGACATCACGCCCAGCCGCGCCTTTTGGTGAATCACTTCATCCAAGCCGCCGACAGTCTCCTGCAGCGGCGCTAAATCGGTATCGGGTTGTATCAAAATGGACATAAATCTTTTCGCCGGAGCCAAGCCGATGATGGAAATTACCAATCGCTGCGGGAAACGCCGGTGTAAAGGCCGTAAGCGATATGAAAGCCGCCGAACGCAATCGCCATCATCGCCAGCCCGCAGGCCGCCGGCAAAAACAACGTGAGCGCGCCGGCCACGACAAAAGCCCAGCCCAGATAAATCACCGGACGCACGGAGAACAAGCCGACCGCGCAAATCGCGACGCCGTAAGCCAGCATCCAGTAGCCCCAGACTTCATTCAAACGGTTGTGCGCCAGCATGTTCAGACTGAAAACAAGACCCGCCGTAAAGCCGGGTGCCGCCGCGCCGACGACATGCGTGCCCAGCTTCGAGAAAAACTGCTTGCCGACCCGCGCCGCCCGACTTTTCGTAATCAGAAAGTCCGTGGCAATCGACAAAGCGAGAACGGCGATCCAGGTCGCGGCAAACGCGACCAGCGTCACGGCATCCATGCGCGCCGCCGACAAAGCACGCTCCACCGTCAGCCACGTCGCCAGCACCCCGACTATCGCCCAAATTCCCACAACGATTCCCGACAGCCCGGACAAGCTGGAGTGCTTGGTGGAGCGCTCCATAATATCGCGGATCGCGCGCAGGTTGTCACACGCTTCCAGAACTTGAGGCCGGGGACTCTCCAGAAGCGACGCCCCGCCGGCAGCGTCTTGCTGAAGGTTGTCGCCGTTGTATTCAGGACGGTCATCGAGAGGAATGTTTTCGATGGAAGACATATGGGTGCGGCGGCTCGCA
Source organism: uncultured Armatimonadales bacterium (assembly GCA_964235675.1). Classification (GTDB taxonomy): domain Bacteria; phylum Armatimonadota; class Armatimonadia; order Armatimonadales; family Capsulimonadaceae; genus CAXSEA01. The sequence continues at coordinate 7,575 of CAXSEA010000145.1, forward strand.
TCAGAATGACTTTGCAACGCAAAGCGCTTTAGGTAATCTACCCTATTTAGCTGTCACTGTCAACAAAATTTTAGCCGTGGCATCCGGTCGTCTCCACCGCGCTCACTTCGCTGGAGTCGGCGTCATTGACATTGCGCGATGCCCGGTGCTACGCTCAACGGATTCCGCGCCTGCTACGTCGCGCGGGCAAAATATCCCGCGACGCGGCGGAAGAAACGGGCGCACGATGAGCGAACAAGCACAAATCGAATCCAGCGGCGGCAGCACGAACAATAGCAATATCGGCAGCTTCACGTTCATGCTGCACTCGCACATTCCCTATGTTTTGTCCCATGGAATCTCGCCCCACGGCACCGACTGGCTCGCCGAAGCGGCGTGCGAGACTTATCTCCCTCTGCTCGAAGTCTGCAAGCTGCTGCTCAGCGAAAACATCTCGCCGCGCATTACGCTCGGTCTCACCCCGGTTTTAGTCGAGCAGCTCAACGACAGCGACTTCAAAGACGAGCTTTCCGCCTATCTCAAAGACAAAGTCCGCCAGGCGCAGGCCGACCAGGAGCAGTTTCGCGGCGAGGGAGCCTACCATATGGCCTATCTGGCGCGCTTCTGGGAAGACTGGTACGCCACACGCCTCAATCAATTCGAGCAGGACTACGGCCGCGACATTATCGGCGGCTTCCGCAAGCTCCAGGACGATGGCCACATCGAAATCGTGACCTCCAGCGCCACCCATGGCTACTCGCCGCTTTTATCGGAAGACACCACCGTCCAGGCGCAAGTGAAAACCGGCGTGGACAGCTACCGGCGCGTCTTCGGCAGGCAGCCGCGCGGCTACTGGCTTCCCGAATGCGCCTACCGCCCCCGCTATGAATGGACTCTGCCCACGCTCGTAGCGGAAACGAGCACCGTTATTGACGAAGCCGCTCACGATACTCCCACGCCAGTTCTGCGAAAAGGCGTCGAGGAGTTTCTCGCCGAAAATGGCGTCGAGTATTTCTTCGCCGACTCGCACCTCCTCAAGGGCGGACGCGGCTCGGGAGTGTACGCCGACCGCTTCTCGGCCCTCGCTCAGCTCTGGGACCAGTTCGAGAAGCAGTACGAGTCCAGCAAAGAGGCCTTTTCGCCGTACTACAGCTACGTCGTGAACTCATCGGGACATGAGCTGCCCAAAGTCAGCGTCTTTGCCCGTGACCCCGCCACCGGGCTGCAAGTCTGGAGCGGCGAGCACGGCTACCCCGGCGACGAGTGGTACCTCGAATTCCACAAAAAGCATGTCAGCCCCGGCGCGTCCGGCCTCGGCCTGCGCTACTGGCGCATCTCCCAGGATAAGGCCGATTTCGGCGGCAAAAAGCTCTACGAGCCTTTCCAGTCGGAGCAGCGCGCGCAATGCCACGCCGGCCATTTCGTGCATCTGATCCGCGAGACCCTCGCCCAGCAAAAGCCCGGCGGCGACTCGCTCATCTGCTCCACCTACGATACCGAGCTGTTCGGCCACTGGTGGTTCGAGGGTCCGCGATTCTTGTATCACGTCATCAAGGGCTTGGCGACGCATCATGCGGAAGTGAACCGCGTCACCTGCGGCGAGTACCTCGACCAGCACCCCGAAAACAATCAAAAGGCCAGCTTGCCGGAAGGCTCCTGGGGCGAGGGAGGCTACCACTATATCTGGCTCAACGAGAAAACCGCCTGGGCCTGGGAGTTGATCTACGAAGCCGAGCGCGTCAACAGCAACCTGACCGCGCGGTACGAC
>CAXSEA010000146.1:0-9315 GCA_964235675.1 uncultured Armatimonadales bacterium
GTCCACGCAAGTGCCCGACACCACCTGGCAGCCGACCGCCATCCGATAAATCATTGGTCGCGGAGCCGCATCAGCCTATCGACTGCTTACTTATGCGGTCGATAGGCTGATGCGCGTTTGATTGCAACCCCTGGCAGCTTGCTAAATACAATCTGCTCCAGCGACGTAAATCGGCCTTTTGGCGGCTTATCCTCTAGGCATCACCCGCTTCTCCGCAGCCTTGTGCTTGACGGCGCTTGGCTATATGACTACAATAGAGTAGTTATATAAAAAAGATTTCGCCGTCCCACTACTTTGCTAAGGATTTTGATCCATGCCATTTTCCCCGGTTCCCGTTCCGCAATTATCCATCCCCCAAGCGCTTGCCCGGTTTAGCCTGGCTCTCTGCTGCGGCTCTCTCTTTGCGGCTCCCATAATCGCGCGCGCGCAAGGTACGCCCAGCCTGACTCCGCTTTACTCGTTTCCAGCAAACGGCAGCGCGGCGGGAACGCATCCTTTTGCCAGCCTCGCGCTCGGCAGCGACGGCAGCTACTACGGCACCACGTCTACAGGCGGCGCGAACGGCAGCGGCACTGTATTCAAGATGACGCCGGCGGGCGCGGTCACCACTATCTATACGTTCAGCTCCAAGTACGGCGGCGCGAACGGCGCGGTGGCGAACAACGATGGAGCCAACCCCAACGCCGGACTGGTCATCGCCTCGAACGGCCTGCTCTACGGCACCACGTCCAGCGGTGGTACGGCAGGCGAGGGCACCGTTTTTAGCTTGACGACTGCCGGCGTGCTGACCACGCTCTACAACTTCAACGGCGGCACTGACGGCTCCTACCCCAAAGCGCCCCTAGTCGCCGATGCCAGCGGCAATCTCTTCGGCACGACCGAATATGGCGGCCTCAACGGCACCGGGACGATTTTCAAAATCACCCAAGCCGGCGCGCTGACTACCATGCGTCCTTTTAACCCAATCAGTGACGGCAGCAACAGCTCTAGTGGCGCTTATCCGGTCGCCGCGCTGGTGGTGGACGCGTCGGATAACCTCTACGGCACGACTCCCTACGGCGGCACCAACAACTGCGGCACTCTGTTCAAAGAGACCGTATCCAACTCATTCAGCGTGCTGCATACCTTCTCCCGAAGCGACAATACCAACACCGACGGCGCGTCCTCCGAAGCCGCTCTCACACTCGCCGCCGACGGCTCCCTCTACGGCACCGCGGAATACGGTGGCCAGGACAACTACGGCTCGCTCTTCAAGTTCACCACAGCCGGAGTATTCACTCCGCTCTATAATTTCAGCGAGGCTGTCGGCTACAGCAATCCCGACGGCGCGTTCCCGACCGGCTCCTTGTTGATAGGCGCAAACGGCGACTTCTACGGCACCGCGTCGCGCGGCGGCGATGACGGCGGCGGCACGGTATTTCAGTTGACGCCGGCAGGCGTGCTCACCGCGCTGCACTCTTTCAGCGACGATTCCAGCGGTGCCAACACCGACGGCGCGTACCCGTCCGGAAGCCTGACCGCCGCGCCAACCGGCCAAATCTATGGCACCACCGCCCAGGGCGGCGCGTCCAACGATGGCACCACTTTCGCGCTCAGCCTCTCCGGCGTAGCCCCAGTCACCTCCGTCGTCTCCACCCGCTTCGACTTCAACCAGGACGGCCACGCCGATCTTGTCTGGTACAACACCGGCTCGGGCGCACTCTCCGTCTGGGACATGAACGACAGCAATGTGCTTGCCTACGGAGCCGCCTTCGCCCAGCTCGCACCTTCCTCCGGCTGGCAGCCCGTGGCCGCGCCCGACGTCAATGGCGACGGCGTGCCCGATCTGATCTGGTGGAACAACCAGACCGGCGAGCTCTCCGCCTGGACCTTAAGCGCCGGCAACCCGCCTGGCGTGACAAGCTACGGGGCCGACTTCGGCACGATTCCCGACACCACCTGGAAGCCCGTCGCCGCCGCCGACGTCACCGGCACGACCTGGGAGCTGGTGTTCCAGAACTCGGCTACCGGCAACATCTCCACATGGCAGATGAACGGCACCACCGTGGTGAGCTACGGCGGCACGCTCGGCTCGGTGGGCGCGGGCAGCGGCTGGCAGTGCGTGGGCGCTCCGGACCTGAACGGCGACGGGCACTCCGACCTTCTGTTCTGGAACAGCCAGACGGGCGAGGTGTCGTGGTGGGGCTGCAACTTAGGCGCTCAGCAGGTGCTGAGCTACAACGCCGACTTTGCTCAGGTGAACGACACCACCTGGCATCTGCAGGGCAGCGAGGACACCAACGGCGACGGTCATCCCGATCTGATCTGGTGGAACGCGAACTCAGGGATCGAGTCACGCTGGCTGCTCAGCGGCACCACCGTGACGCAGTACGGCGGAGTGTCCGCTCAGGTGACGGATACGACTTGGCAGCCCACCGCTATCCGGTAGCGCCGAACTCGCAAACGAGCCAAACCGCCTATTGCCCTCGCAGAGGGCAATAGGCGGTTTTTTGCTGCTGTCAAAGACATCGTAATGCAATGCGTTTTCTGACTAGTATTTAAGCAAAATGCAGCATATGGTTCTAACTCTGGGTACATCGTGCAGCAGGGCCTGTCGCCGTCTGTTCTGTGCATCGTCTCTTGCCGGTGCGACACCCGTCTCTCAACTTCCACGGAAAAGAAACTCGCGCGGCTTATCCCCTCACGATTTCGCTGGATAAATATCGTCGAGTCTAAATAAAAGGATCATTTCTGCTCCTTTCCGCTGCTGATCCGCTTCTAGCCCGACGTTTGCCTTTCAATCCAGTGCTAGGATGTACTCTCTATGAAAACTAACCAAAAATACCTTAAGTCTGCCGCTCGCCGGCAATCAACCCGAACGCCTTTAGCCGGCATCGCCGCCGCTCTGGCTCTCGGCGCGGGCGCGCTGTCGATGACGCCGCAAGCCGCGCACGCGCAGGCTGCGACTGACGTCTCGTACTCTACTTTGTATTCGTTCGGCGCAACCAACGACGGCGCAAACCCCTACAAGGGATTGACCGTCGGCACGGACGGCAACTACTACGGCGTCACCTACTACGGCGGCACCAACAATGACGGCACCATCTTCCAGCTGACCCCCTCCGGTACCGAGACGGTTCTTCACTCGTTTAGCGGAACCGACGGAGAGAACCCGAGATCGGCCCTGGTCATGGATTCCAGCGGCACCTTTTACGGAACCTGCGACCACGGCGGCGCTAACAACAACGGCACCGTTTTCAAACTGGTCCTGCCGTCAGGCAGCGCAACCGCGATGTTCACGTCGCTCCATGATTTCACCGGCACCGACGGCAACGACCCGACCACCCAGCTGGTCATGGGCAGCGACGGCAACTTCTACGGCACCGCGGAGTTGGGCGGCGCGAGCAACATGGGCGCTGTCTACGAAATGACGCCCTCCGGCACGCTCACCGACATCTACTCTTTCATGGGCGCAAGTGACGGCAACAATCCCATCGGCGGCCTCATGCTCAACAGTGCCGACGGCAACATCTACGGCACGTCGCTTGGCGGCGCGAACAACGATGGCGTAATCTTCGAATTCACCCCGAACGATGCGACCGCCGTCACCCCGACCACGCTTTACACCTTCAGCGGCAACGATGGAAAATACCCCGAAGCGCCGCTTGTTCCCGGCGATGACGGCGATCTTTACGGCACCACCGTTCGCGGCGGAGCGAATACTCAGGGCACGGTCTTCAAAATCACCACCGCCGGAACTCTGACCACCCTCTATACCTTCAGCGCCGACAACGGCACCGGCAACACCGACGGTGCCCGCCCTTACGGCACGCTTCTGCTCGCCGGCAACGGAATATTCTACGGCACGACCCGCTATGGCGGCGTAAACGATGCGGGCACTGTATTTCAAATGTCGTCCACCGGTCAATTGACCACGCTCTACCAGTTCACTGCTGACAACTCCGGCAACACCGACGGCGCGAACCCTTTCTGCGAGCTGATTAAAGACAGCAGCGGCGCTTTGTACGGCACAACCAACGACGGCGGCGTCAACAGCGCGGGCACTGTCTTCAAGCTCGTCAACACCCAGGGCTCAGGGCAGCGCTTCGACTTCAACAACGACGGCCACGCGGATTTGCTCTTCTATAACAACTCCACCGGCAGTCTCTCTGTCTGGGATATGGACGATACGACCGTCCTGAACTATGGCGCGAGCTTCGATGCGGTAGCCCCATCCTCCGGCTGGCGTCCTGTGACCACCCCCACCGCGAACGGCGACGGCTTCCCCGACCTGATGTGGTGGAACAACCAGACCGGCGAGCTTTCGCTCTGGACCTTAGCCAATACCAATGTAGTGCGATACGGTCCCGACTTCGCTACAGTCCCCGACACCAACTGGCAGCCCGTCGCGGTCGGCGACGACACTGGCACGACTTACAATCTGGTATTCCAGAACTCCAGCACCGGCGATATCTCGATTTGGCAAATGAGCGGCTCCACCGTGCTGAATTACGGTGCCACGTTCGGCTCGGTGGGAGCAGGATCGCCTTGGACCGTCGTCGGCGCGCCTGATCTCGACAAGGACGGCAAATCCGACTTGCTGTTCTACAACACCCAGACCGGCGAAGTCTCCTACTGGAGCTGCGATCTGACCGCCAACACGGTACTCGCCTATCATAACGATATCGCTCAGGTGCCCGACCTCAACCAGCACTTGCTCGGTGCCGAAGACTTCAACGGCGACGGCAACGCCGATCTCCTTTGGCGCAACCAGAGCACCGGCGTGCTCTCCCGCTGGCTGATGAACGGCCCGGTCGTCGCCCAATACGGCGCGGCGTTCGCTCAAGTCAACGACCTCAACTGGCGTCCCGACGCGATTCGGTAACTTCCTGCACCGCGTGCGTCTGAGCCGAAACAGCAAGCCCGGCGAAAGCAACCAAGCTTTCGCCGGGCTTATTTGCGTGCGGCATGCCGGTAAATATTTCAGCATCCGCCGCCGTCGCTGTGGAATGAGCAATAGTGCGACGCGGCAAGTTTTCGCTTGCGATTATTTTGCAGGTCAGCCAACAAGAATTTGAAAGAGGTATTGATGCAGCATTCTCGGCAATCTATCTCCCCGCGCGGGTTCCGCGCGGCCCTCGGCGGCGCGGCCGTTGCTCTCCTCCTTGGCGCGGGGCTTCTCACGATGGCTCCGCAGGCCGCGCACGCGCAGGCGCAAAACGGCACGACTATAACACCGCTCTATCAATTCGGCGGAGGCGGCACCAATCCGGTTGATGCTCAACAGGCGCCGACTCTGGGACCCGACGGCAACTACTATGGAGTAACGAACGGAGGCGGCGCGAATGGCGATGGCACAATCTATCAAATGACGCCGTCTGGCAGCGTAACCGTGGTTTACTCGTTTAGCGGTACGGACGGTTCGAATCCTCGTGCCTCCCTCCTCCTTGGTCCGGACAATAACTTTTATGGCACAGCCACGGAGGGAGGGGCGAACGATGCCGGCACGGTGTTCAAATTCACAATCGGCGGCACTCTCACCACATTGTATTCCTTCAGCACCAGGACCGGTTACGGTTATACGAACGCTGATGGTTATGCAACTTTCTCGCCACTCGTGATCGGTAGCGACGGAGCATTGTACGGCGATACGGAGGAAGGCGGCACGACCGGCGATGGAGTTGTTTATAAAATAACTTTATCGGGTGCATTCACCTTGCTTCATACATTCGCTGGTGGCACGGATGGGGCCAACCCAGAGAGCGGCTTCGTGCTCGGCAACGACGGCAATCTTTACGGCACCACGGATGGCGGCGGCGCAAATTCCGATGGCCGAATCTTCGAGATCACTCCCACAGGGACGCTGACAACGTTCTACTCCTTTGGCGGAGGCACGGATGCAGAAGACATCAGTGGGGCGCTCGTTCTCGCGGGCGACGGAAACTTTTACGGTCTGGGGTCTTACGGCGGCGCGAACGGAAACGGAGCCATATTCAAGGTCACGCCGACCGGCAGCGAATCGGTGATCTACTCATTCACCGCGGACAATAACGGCAATGCCGATGGCGCTGCGGGCGGAAATTATCTGATGCTAGGCACCGACGGCAACTTGTACGGTGAAACTTACGAAGGCGGCCTGAGTGATAGTGGGGCGATCTTCGAGGTCTCGACGTCAGGCGTGGAAACCAGCCTCTACTCGTTTAGCATCAGCGGCAACCCCGATGGATACTATCCCTACAATGACTCGCTCGTCGAAGGCAGTAATGGCGAGATTTACGGACTCGCTGAGGGAGGAACGAACAACGATACTGTGTTGTTCGGCCTGAATGTTCCCAGCCTAACCGCCTCCGTTAACCCCCCTCCCACTGCTCCGCCCGCTCCTACCGTTACCGGCTCGGGCGTGCGCTTCGACTTCAACGGCGACGGCAAAGCGGACCTGCTGTGGTTCAACACCGCCTCCAACGCCTTGTCGATCTTCGACATGAACGACACCAGCGTCGTCTCGCTCGGCAACACCTTCGCCGGCCCCGCCCCCGGCTCCGGCTGGCAGCCGGTCGCCTCCGTGGACGTCAATGGCGACGGCTTTCCCGATCTGATCTGGTGGAACAATCAGACCGGCGAGCTCTCCGACTGGACCATGGACGGCAACGCGCTCATCCAGGCCAACGCCGACTTCGACACCGTGCCCGACACCAACTGGAAGCCGGTCGCCGCCGCCGACGTGGTCGACAACACTTCCGGCAACCCGCCCACCTGGGAGCTGGTGTTCCAGAACACGGCCACCGGCGAGATCAGCCGCTGGAGCATGAGCGGCACCACCGTGGTCAACTACGGCGGCGACTTGTCCACACTCGGCGCGGGCTCTCCCTGGCAGATCGTCGGCGCGCCCGACATCGACGGCGACGGCAAGTCCGACCTGCTGTTTTGGAACAACTCAACCGGCGAGGTGAGCTACTGGAGCACCGACCTGGCGAACTCGCGGGTGCTCTCGTTCAACGACGACATCACCCAAGTCGCCAACACCGACTGGCATCTGGTCGGCTCGGAAGACACCAACGGCGACGGCCACTCCGATCTGCTCTGGTGGAACGCGAGCACCGGTGAGTTGTCGCGCTGGCTGATGAACGGCACCACAGTCACCAGCTTCGGCGGTGACGAGCTCCAAGTCAGCGACACCACCTGGCAGCCCACCGCCATCCGGTAATACTCAAAGCCGGCTATAAGCGCCCCGCCTGCATGTTCAGACGGGGCGCTTTAACGTTTTTGTTGATCGGGCACAGCAGGAACTCAGCAACGCCGCGCCGCGCCGCGCGGGGTCAGGCCAGCAGTTCGCCGCGCAGGATGGTCACTGCTTGGCCCTGCAGCTTCACCCGGTCGCCTTCCACCGCGACACGCACAATCCCGCCCCGCGCCGACGCCTGGTAGCCCACCATCTCGCGTTTGCCCAGACGCGCTCCCCAGTACGGGGCGAGCAGGCAGTGGGCCGACCCGGTGACGGGGTCCTCGTTGATGCCCAGCGCGGGGCCAAACCAGCGCGAGACAAAATCATAGCCGCAGTCCTCCGCCGATACTTCCGCGCGGGCTGTCGCGATCAGCCCCTGGCCGCCCGGCGCGAGCGCTAAATTGGCGAAGTCGGGAGCCAAATCCCGGACTGCCTGCTCGGATTTCATCTCGCAAAGAAGGTACATGCGGCTGCTGCCCATCGAGATCGGCTGCGCCCCCAAAGCCACGCTGATCTCCATGGGAACCGCCACGGCGTGCTGCTCGATTGCGGGAAAGTCCAGCTCGATCCATTCCCCGGCAGCGTCCGCCGGGGAGACGCGCCGCGCCGTCAACTCGCCGGAAAGCGTCGTAAAGCGCAGCGCGCTGTCCGGCGCGGCATGCCCTTCGCTCCACAGCGCATGCGCCGACGCCAGCGTAGCGTGCCCGCACAGCGGCACCTCGACAGCAGGCGTAAACCAGCGCAGCGCGTAAACCGGCTCCGCTCCCTCGTCCGGCATCCGCGTGAGAAACGCCGTCTCCGAAAGATTCATCTCCCGTGCCACGCTCTGCATCCAGGTCGAGTCGGCAGGCGACTCCATCAGGCAGACGGCAGCGGGATTGCCGGCGAACGGAGCATCGGTAAAAGCGTCTATTGTATAAATAGGGCAGGGCATGAGGTGAGGGTACCCAAGAACCCCTCCGCCCCTTCGGGGCATCTTCCCTAAAGGCAAGGAAGCATAAGATAGTGCTCTATGACTTACGACCTGAATACCAAGCCGTAGACCTTTCCTTTCCGACCGGGAAGGTGGCTCGGAGAGCCGGATGGGCTCGCAAAAATAAAGCCCCTTCCTGCGCAATTACGTGCGGAAAGGGGCTTGCATCAGTATATGAATAATAGCGTTGCACTTGGCCTCGGGGCTAAAAGCGGGTGAAGGCGAAGTGGTCTAAGCGGCTGCGGCGACTCCTTCGGTGTAGATGGCGGCTTCATCGGGAATACTTTCGGCGTCGCTGACGCCTTCCAGCTCTTCACGAACTTCCACATGAGCCGCCTGCGGTCCTTTCAGACCTTCCTCAATCTCGAACTCGACATCCTGGCCCTCGGCGAGCGATTTGTAGCCGCGGAGCTGGATTGCGGAGTAGTGTACGAATATGTCCTTGCGTCCATCGACTTCGATAAAGCCGTAGCCCTTCGCATCGCTGAACCACTTAACCTTTCCATGTAGCATTGCGGGGACTTTCCGCCTCCTGTTTTAGTTCGTTCTCCCTGAGCTGGTTACCCCGGCTCCCATCGCGGATGCACCGATTTCTATGAATACGGCGAGCCCGTAGTTTTGCCGAAGTATGCGTATCTTATCATACGCGCTCAGCACTGTCAATAGAAATAAATTGCCGAAAAGACGCTGAATCGGCAGCATTCTAATGCAGCTTTAATTCAGTTAAGATAATGCCCATTCTTTTCCGGAAGTAGGCGCGGAGCGGGAGGGAAAATCGCGTGAGGCACGGCAGTCGCGGCAGTATCCGCAACCGATACAAATCAAAACGACGCGCGTTCATGAAACCGATTTATGCTGGATAATCTGCGGAAACTACATTGTTGCTGGAACGTGAAGCTGCTCCTCAATACTTCATCATTTCCAACTGGAGCGACGTTTCCTTACCCCCAGGCCTACAAAACGCGATTTGCCTACTGTTGCCACCAACCGGTAGTGCCAAGAGCCGCAGACAGACAAGGCTGCGCTGAGACGCTACTTCAAGAGCCCGACACGCGTCGCACTCGCTCAAGCGCGGGGAGGGATGGGTGGCGGAGCGAGGAGTGCCTGTTTGAGCGAAGCGAGTTCACCCCGCAGCGGAGCC
>CAXSEA010000147.1:0-9269 GCA_964235675.1 uncultured Armatimonadales bacterium
CATCAACACGCGCGTGCCGGAGTCCGAAATCGGCAAGCAAATATCGGTCGGCGACGCTGTCGAGATACTCGGCCCAACGCCTTCCATCTCTTAGTCCGGGCAATCACGCTGCCTGCAACCCATCCGCCCCTATCGGGGCACCTTCCCTGTAGGGAAGGAAAAGCTTACATCCTTATTGTTGATATAGCTCACACAAAGCGCTATTTTATATTTCCTTCCCTACAGGGAAGGTGCCCCGATAGGGGCGGATGGGTTCTCCGCGTCTGCAAAATTTGTATCTCCTGTTGACTACAAATGTAGTATTGTTCTATACTGCGCCTGGAACGCCTTTCCCGCGTTTCGTTCCGCCCGCAAAGACTACAATTATAGTCTAAGGAGTTCCCGCTGATGAAGTTGCGTGTTGATGTACTTTTGTCGGTTGCTATCGCTGCGATTCTATGCTTATTCTGCCCGCCTGCCGTCCTGGCGCAGGACAACTCGGGCTCCAATCCATCGTTGGACGTCTATACCGAGGTGCCCTACAGCACGCTGCCGCTCAAATCTGTCGACAGCGTCACCAAAATCGACGGCGCGGTGGCCATATCGCATATCGTCTATACCTTCGCCGATGGCCTTTCACAGACCGACGAAGTAGGCATGAACTTTCATCTGCCCCAGGCGCGATTCTAGACGGCTTCGGCTACTACTACGGCTTGCGCTATATCCGAGGCAAGATCTACAACAACGATCAAGCGTGGCAAATTTACACCGCCGTTACCAGCCGGGGCCGCGATCCCGGCATCATGGACCGCCCCGACGAGCAGGACTACCACACGCAAATCTATCCAGTGCTGCCCAAGCAGAACCTGCGGGTGATTGTCGATTTGGTGCAACAAATGCCAGTTACATACGGCGAAGCGCACTTTACGCTGCCGCTACTGCAAAGCAGCGAAGTGATTAGTCCGGCCAAAGTCCATGCCCAAGTTGATATTGTCGGCGTTCGTCCAAAGTATGTCGGATATTTAGATTCTAATTATACGGAGCTAAAGCCATCCGAAGACGGCTCCGTTGTTGAATTAAATGGCAAATGGCTGCCGAGAACCGACTATATCGTAGATATTGACCGCAGGGGAATGCGTACAGCAGTATTCAGCCGCCTACCAAGTGGACAGCGCACCGGCGCGTTCGCCGCGACTATCGATACCAAGCTGAAGCTGGTTCACCCACGCGTTTCTGTAATTAACGGCCATGGAGTGCGTCTAGGCACACCGACAACGGATTCGGACGGCAGCAGCGCCGACATGCTTGCCGTCACCGGTCGGTACAACCATCCGTGCCAACTGCGGCTTGCCATCCACTCCGACAACCACCCAGTTATTCTTGCCAGCCTCCAACTCACTGCGCGACGCGTCACTGATTCGGAAAACCCGGCGGCCAAGCTCTGGGCCGACACCCGAATCGCCGCCCTGCAAAACTCGCCGCGTGACCGCCAAGCCGAAGTGGTCGCGCTCAGTCGCCGCTACACCGTGGTCAGCAAATTCACGGCCCTGCTGGCGATTCCCGCCGAGGAACTGGCGCGGTACCGCCTCTTACAGGCGCAACAGGCCGTCCACACGAACACCGATACCATCGGCGGCGGGGGCGGCGATCCACTCCTCTCCGTGAACGCTCCGGAAGACGCCCGCCAGGTGGTCGCCGTCTTCCCGGATGGCACCACAAAAAATCTCGACTACGACGCCGGCAAACGCGTCTGGACTACCCGCTTCGACTACCCGCTCGGCACGCCCGCCGGAGAATACGACGTAACCATTATCGTCGTGCAAGCCGATGGCCGCCGCACGCGCCTGATACTCACCTACTCTAACCTGCTCGACGCGCCCAAGCTGGATGCATTCGGCGAGCAGACTGCAAGCGCGAGTGGCGCGGTACATATCGCGTCGGTGCAGGTCACCGGCGACGCCATCGCCAAAGCCGTTCTTGTCGCGCCTTGGGGCGAGCGCGTGGCGATGCATCAGTCCGCGCCGGGCGGGGCATGGTCGGGCGCTGTCGCCGCTCCGCGGGATTGGCCCAGCGGCGCGACCGTTCTTACCGTGGTCTGCTACGACGGCGCGCACAACCGCTCGGAGGTGCAAGTCAATGTCGATCTCCGTTAAAAGGAGATATTTGGCGGAAGCGCTGCTGGCCGCAGCGCTTCTCCCCCTCACGCTCTACGGCTGCTTGAGCGCCACCCCCGTTGATTTGGATAGGATGCCGCCGTCGCAGCCACCGCCTACGCAGCGGATATTTACTTCGACCGCGCAGGTACGCTGCCTTGCCGCCGACGGCCAGGGCGGTCTCTGGGCCGCCACCGGCGGCGGTGTGCTGCACTGGAGCAGCGGCTTGACCACTCCGCAGCGCTGGACCGCCGCCGATGGGCTCCCGTCCAACGACGTTCTCCGTCTGATCCCCGCCGGGACTGCCGCTCGCGCGGAAACTCCGACCGGCAATTGCCTGATCGACCTGCGCAGCTCCGCCGTGACTCCTCTCGGCGAATCCGGCGCGGGCGGCGGCGAGCCGCTGGGAATCGCCGGAACAAACGTCAGGCCGCCGGGAGCATGCGGCGTGGTCACCGCGTCCGCGTCGCTGCCGCATGGCGGGGCGCTGGCGGCATCAGCCACGGGCTTGTGGCGGCGCTCGTCGGGAGCATGGCAAGCACTCCCATTGCCACAAGCATCTCCCGCCAGCCACGTTTCCGCGCTGCTGACCGAAACCACTCCCGAAGAGCATACCTACGCCGCACTCTACGGCGACGGCCTCTACACCCTACGGGGCCGCTCCTGGCACCCACAAGACCGCACCGACGCCTGCCGGCAGATCACGTCCCTGGCGCGGGTTGGAAACCATCTCGTCATTGGCACCAGCGCATCCGGCGTATTGACGAAGCAGCCTAACGGCGTCTGGACTCCGCTCGACCCCGGCGCGCTGCCAAGCGCCGACATCGAATCGGTGGCGGTCTGGCACGGCTGCACCTGGCTGGCGACGTTCGACCAGGGCGTTCTTCGCCTGCCGGACGGCGCGTGCGGCGCATCGTTCGCGCCAACCGGCGCGCCCGTTCAAAATCCCCGCGCTCTGATCGCGGCGGGGAACCTCTTGTACTGCCGCGACGCCGACAGCCGCTTGTACAGCTTCGACGGCCAAACCTGGCAGCGCGCCCCCTGGTCGCGGGCGTTGCCGAGGCCGGATATCTACTGCTGCGCGGCTGAAGCTGGACAAATCTATATCGGCGGCTGGGGAGGGTGGGCGTCGCTTGCGCCTGACGCGGCCACTGCCGTTAGCCACTTCGGCGACGCGCCCCTCGCCGGTCAGGATATCACCTGCATCGCCGCCGAGCCGGCCTCCGGTTCCGGCGACGGCGGCGGCGGAGCGGTCTGGATCGGCACGCAAGGCAAAGGCCTCTTGCGCTACGATCATGGGCAGTATACGGAGTTCCACGAAGCGCAGGGCGTCACCGACGATTGGATCACCTCTATTTGCGTCCAAAATAAGCGAGTGCTTGTCGGAACCTATACCGGCGGCCTCTTGGAGCTGCGTGGCACACGTTTCAGCCAAGTTCTCAATCCGCGTGGCTACGCCGTCCGCTCCATCGCAATCGCCTCTGACGGCGCCGCCTACGCCGCGACTCCGCTTGGGATCTACGAGCAAGCTCCCGGTAAAGCCTTATGGCAGCTGATCGACCCCCGCCGCTACGGTGGCGCGGAAACGCAGTGCCTCTGCCTCACCAATACCGGAATGTGGATCGGCGGCAGAACTTCCCTGGGCTGGATCGACAACGGGCAATCGTAAAACTTCGCGCGGGTATTGACTACTTTGATAGTCCGGCGTAAAATACCATCAAACTATGGCATCTGAAGAAAACGCGGGCAAGAGTGGTAGGCCGAAGCTGGGCGACGTGGAGCTGAATGTGCTGACTTATATCAGCGAGCACGCCCCGGCCAGTATCCGGGAAGTGGCCGACGGCTACGGGGTCGAGAAAAATTTGGCGCGCACGACGATTCTCACGGTGGTCGAGCGGCTTCGCCAAAAGGGGTATCTCACCCGGACAAAGCAGGCCGATTCGCCGGATGGGTCGGCGGGTGGGCGCGGGCGGCGCGGCGGAGTCTATGTCTACGCGCCCGCCGAAGCTCAGGCCAGCGTCTTGAGCGGCCTTGTCCGCCGCTTCGTGGACCGTACGCTGGACGGCTCTCTGACTCCGTTTGTCGCGTACCTCGTCGACAGCAAAGGCCTCAGCGACGACGAAGCCGAGCAGCTTCGCGCTCTTCTCGACCGCTGACGACTGACGATTCGCCGCCATGAATTGGAGCATCGACGCAATTTCAAATAGCGGCTGGGAGTACCGAGTGGCCTGCTCGCTGCTGGTAAGCAGCGTCGTGACTCTGTTGCTCTGGCTCACGTTCCGCTGCGGACAAGTCCGCGCCTCCTTGCCGCCCGCCTTGCGCTTCTGGATCTGGTGGATCGTCTGCCTGCGCTTCGCCCTCGCACTCGCGCCTCTGCCAAGCATCGAAATCGCGCTGACGCTCCCCGCCGCTCACTGGCTCAACAATCCCGCCGCCCGCATTTCCCACGTCTATCCCTCCGCAAGCTCATACCAATTCGCGCCTGCGCAAATCGCTTCCCCGCAGTTGGTCAATTCCGGCAGAGCCGACACGCTGCCGCCGCCGACCGCCACGGCTTCCGTCCCGAATATGGCCCCGCTTCCGCCCCCTTTGCCGATGAAGCAGGATTTGCCCGCAAAGCGGATTCCCTACGGCCTGATTTTACTTCTGGTCTGGCTGTGCGGCATGGCAATGCGCATGACGGCCTCTACAATGACGACGCGCCGTATTCGCGCTCTCATTCGCACGGCGTGGGTTGTCACGGACACTATCGCGGTAGGAATGTTATCGGAAGTTTGGAACGCGTCGAACCCGCCCCGGCTGCTTCAACACGCGAGCGCCGCCGGTCCGTTCGCCGCCCAATGGGGCACGTCGGCAATTCTCCTGCCGGATTGGCTGCTGGACGAGTCTCCCGAATTGCTGCGAAGCGTCCTGGCCCATGAAGTCCGGCATCTCCGGCGACGCGATGTTTGGTTAAGCTTGGTGCCCCTGGTCTGCCAAACCGCCTTCTGGTGGCTGCCAGCCGCGAGTGTCGCCGCCGGGGAATGCGCCCGCTGCGCCGAAGAGGACTGTGACCAAGCGGCGATACGCGGCGCGGCGTCCGAGAGCGCTCGCTCCTACGCGGAGCTTCTCATCCGAATCGGCCGGCGAAGCCCAGGCGCATCCAATCCGTTGGGGGCCAGCAGCCTATCCGCCAATTATTCGGCGCTGCGCCTGCGTCTGCTGGCCATGACAAGCGCCGCGCGACCCGCTCCATTAAGCCGCCCCATTGTCGCGCTGGCCGCCGCCGCTTGCTGCCTGGCTGCGTCGATCCCGAGCATCCTCCCGACGATCTCCGCGGCGGCGTCGATCATCGCCAATGCCGCGACTGCAAATCAAGCCGCGCCGTTGTATGAGCTTGTCGATTTGGGCGAGCCGAACGCCAGCGGCAGCGCGGCGGAATCCATCGCCGATTCGGGCGATATCGTCGGCTACGAGACGCTTCCCGGCAAACCGGGCCTTCACGGCTACCTATGGCGCGATGGTCGCGCGCAGCCGCTCCCCGCCAACCTCGGCTATAAATCGACTCGGGCCGTGGCCGTAAATGCGCGGGGCGATCTGGCGCTGTCGGCCTTCGGACTGCTGAAATACCAGCATGCGGCGCTCGTAAGCCGAAGCGGCGGCGTGACCGCCTTAGAAACGCCGCGCCCGTTCCGCTACGCCGCCGCCGTCGCGCTCAACGACGCCCAAGATGCCGCTGGCTACGTCTACAGCGGCGAAAAGTTCGGCAAGCTCCAGGCGCGGGCCGTAGTATGGAACCAGGGCAAAGCGACCGACCTCGGCACGCTCGGCGGCTCCAGCAGCGAGGCGTTCGGCCTGAACCCGCAAGGCGACGTCGTCGGCAAAGCCGATCTCGCGCATGGCCTGACACATGCGTTTATCGCAACCGCCTCATCGCACGCCCCCGTCGACTTGGGCGCGCTCACCGGCGGCGGCAATAGCGCCGCTTACGCGATCAATCGCGGCAGCATGATCGTCGGCTACTCCGCCACCGACAATCCCCTGATTCAGCACGCCGTCCTCTGGTATGGCAACAGGCCGCAGCCTATCGATCTGGGCGGGCTGGTTGCTGGCGGCATCAGCAAGGCGCGCTCGATCAATGACCACGACGAGATCGTCGGCGTGTCTACAAACCCCGGCGGCAGCCGCGCGCGCGCCACTCTCTGGCGCGGCGGCAATATCTACGACCTCAACGCCTGTCTCGCAAGCGAAGCGCCCGGATGGACCCTTCGCTACGCCGTCGGCATCAACAACAACGGCCAAATCGTTGGCGTCGGCCAAAGAAGCGGCCAAACTCACGCGTTTTTGCTACAACCGGCAGCGCGCCGCCCCATCCGGGCTCCCGCCCACCTTCCCTAA
The DNA here is from genome assembly GCA_964235675.1 of uncultured Armatimonadales bacterium. Classification (GTDB taxonomy): domain Bacteria; phylum Armatimonadota; class Armatimonadia; order Armatimonadales; family Capsulimonadaceae; genus CAXSEA01. Next base: position 6,510 of record CAXSEA010000147.1, read on the forward strand.
AAGGGAAGGAACTCTCTGTAAAGCTGAGCCTGTCACCTCAGTGCGTGCAGCTATAGCCCCACGCACTAAAGTTGTATTTAAGTCCTTCCCTTTAGGGAAGGTGGCATGCTTCTGAGCATGACGGATAGGTGGGTGGGTACACAAAGGGCAGAGACATCTCAGGTAGCCTGCGTCAGAGCCGCGATCAGCACCTTCACGTCCGCCACGCCCAGCCCGGTCACCTCGTCGTAGCCCGCTTTCGCCTTGAAGCCGCCGTTGCTGCCGCTGACGATATCTCGGAAAGCGTCGGTGCCGAGCAATGGATAGAGCAGGGGATTCAAGAACGGCAGCGGCTGCAGCTTGGCATTCTCTCGGGCTTGGTTCATCAGCGCGCAGAACGCCGCCCAGGTCGGCGCGGCCCAGCTGGTGCCGCCGATCTGCTGCGCCTGGCCATTCAGATAGACATACGCGCCTTCGTTCGGGTCGGCGCTGGAACTGACGTCGGGCACCAGCCGGAACTTGCCTTTGGCGACACCCTCGCCCGTCTGCCACGCCGGACGCGGAAACAGCTTGCTGGTCCCGCCGCCGCTGCCGGGCCAAGCCGTTTCGCTGGAAACCGAGCCGTCCGTATTCAGTACCAGGCTGGTGCCTCCGACTCCGATCACCGACGGGTCCGACGAGCCGTACTCCACCTGCTTCGTTCCCGTAGTCCCCTGGCCGCCGGAGCTTGGGTTGGAGCCGTCGTCGCCACTGGAAACAAAGACGTTCACGCCCGCGGCCGCCAGCTGCAAATACTTCTGGCTCTGCGTGGTGACTTCATCCTTCACCATATAGGATTCGCCAAGCCCCAAGCTGATGGAAAGCTGCCGCATCCCCGGCTGTGTGGGCAAATCGGCGATAATCTGGTCGATCGCCCGGTCCAAATCGGCGAACGCGAGCGACCCGCTGGCGTAAATCCGGATCGTCGCTCCCTGCGCGATGCCGCTGGTCCACTCCGCGTCCAGCGTCTCCTCACCCGACGGCGCGGGAAGCTGCCCGCCGCCGACATTAATCATCTCCACTCGGTTCAAATTCGACGGCACGGAGTTGTGCGCCCAGAACGCCTCCAAGTCCGACGTGCTCGGAAATGTGTCGATCAGAATTGCGATCGTCTGCCCCGAGCCGTTCACGGGTAATCCGTCGGCGTTGTAGGCCTTCATAATCTCGGAAACGAGGTACGGCGGCTTATCGCCCTCGTTCGGCTCCGGCACCGGCGCGGTTTTGCCGTGCGCCTTGCCGGATGACTGCGAGGCGCGGTTGCCGTCCTTCGGCATGCGGACACGCGCGTTTTTGCGCGCCTGGCGGTACGGCTGCAACCCGATAATCGCCGTGACGTTCTTCCCGACATTCTCTGGCAAGCTCGGCGCGTTTCGGGCGGCCAGATAGGTAAAGCCGCCCGTGGTCACCCGCGCCATCTTCACGTCCAGGCTCTTCTCGATGGTGGGAGCGTCGGCTTTGGCGTAGATACTGGTGTGGTCTGGCGAGACAAACTCAATGGTATAGCCCTGCTCCTTCAGCCACGACTCCAGCGCGTCGGCGTCGGCCTGGGTAGCCGCATAGCTGCTTTGCAGATCGCCTGCCGGAACAGTCTTGCCCGACGCGATAGCCTCTTCCAGCTTGGCTTGAGCGTCCGCGGGGATTGCCAGAGCGAAATGGATCGTCAGCAGATCGCCGCTCGGCTGGATTGGCGCGGCTTGCACCAGCAAGCCGTCTTCGGTCTGCCCCTCCGTCTCCGGGAGCGGCATGATGCTGTCGTGAAATACTTTGCGTGGTTCCATATCGCCAAATCCTCTCGCCTTTGCCTTGCCTCGTAAAACTACCTGCACATGCGTGATACCGCAATTAGAGCCGCTTCCACTCCCCTCCATTTCCATGGGGTGTTTTAGGAACGCATCCAGCTCTATGCGCCAGCTTCCCTATAGAGCACTTAGAAAAAGTCCCAGCGAGTGCCGTCTGGTTTCCCCTCCTTATCTTATGAGGGGATTAAGGGAGGTCCGCCCAGCACAAGCCCTGCATCAAAACCAAATCTCCTCCCTCCTGTCCTTTTCCAAGGAGGGCAGTTGAACCGACTTTTTCTAAACCCTCTGTCGGAAAGGAAATATAAGATGGCGCTGCATTTCAAGACGGTACTAGAATATGGCCGTAGACTTTTCCTTCCCTACAGGGAAGGTGGCGCATAGCGCCGGATGGGTTCCCCCCTCCCCGGCGGCGGAAAGGCGGATCACGTCTAAATCACCTTCTTAAGGACTACGCAAATAAACTTTGCCCCAATTCCTCACCAATGCAGGAAAAGCGCAACATAATGTCGTATACAGTGTCAGCATCGCCGGAGATTTAGACGCTTATGCCGCTTTTTGGTCAAAACAACCCCTACATGACCCGCCCGCACGGGCTGGGCAACCCCAACGCGAACTATACGCGCAACGCCTCCTACCAGATCGTCCCAGGCCCGTCCGGCCTGCCGATGGCGCAGGTGGAGGTGCAGTTCCGCCGCGACCTGCCCCCGGCGACCAACCCCGAGATGTCCCTGACGCTCATCATCGACCGCAGCGGCTCGATGAACGAGACGTTCCAAGAAGGGCATGTCGATAATTTAGTCACGACGCTTTACAACTACATCACGGCGAACGGCCAGCTCCCCGGCGGGTTCAACATGGCCTTCTACGACCAGTACACCACCCACGCCGGTTTTGTCGGCAGCTTGCCGGAAGCGCGCAACGCCATCTACGGCAACTTCCCCAG
>CAXSEA010000148.1:0-9232 GCA_964235675.1 uncultured Armatimonadales bacterium
CTGCTGGCCGATCCCGATGTGCAGATTGTCTTGAACTTGACTGTTCCCAAGGCGCATGCCGAAGTTGCGGTGCAGGCGATCCAGGCCGGCAAGCATGTGTACAACGAAAAGCCTTTATCGATTGACTTGATGGCGGCGCGGCAGTTGCTGGATTCGGCCCGCGCTCAGGGGCTGCGCGTGGGCTGCGCGCCGGATACGTTTCTGGGAGCGTCGATGCAATCGTGCCGCAAGCTGATCGACGACGGAGCTATTGGTGAGCCATTGGGCGCGACGGGATTTATGATGGGACGCGGACCGGAGCCGTGGCATCCCGACCCGGAATTTTTTTACAAGCCCGGCGGCGGGCCGCTGCTGGATATGGGGCCGTACTATATCACGGCGCTGGTGAATCTAATGGGCGGAATCAAGCGGGTGACCGGGTCGGCGCGGGCGAGCTTTCCCGAGCGCACAGTCGGCAGCGGGGTGAAAGAAGGCAGCAAAATCAAGGTGGAGATTCCAACCCATATCGCCGGGGTACTGGATTTTGCCGGCGGGCCCGTGGCGACGCTGGTGACATCGTTCGACGTGAGCGGCCATCGGCATACCGAGCTGGAGATCTACGGAACCGAAGGCTCGCTGCGCGTGCCTGATCCGAATAACTTCAACGGCACGATCGAGCTGCTGAAGCATGGCGAGAAGGAGTGGAGGGAGCGGCCTCTGACGCATAGCCTCGCGGAAGACAGCCGGGGCGCGGGACTTTCGGATATGGCTGAGGCAATTAAAGAGTATAGGCCGCACCGAGCGTCGGGCGATTTGGCCTATCATGTGCTGGAGGCGATGCTGGGCATACTCGACGCGTCCGAAAAGGGGCGGCATGTCGGGCTTTCCAGCATGGTGGAACGGCCCGACGCGCTGCCTATCGGGCTGCCGGAAGACGCTCTGCGCTCTTAGCGCGAACTATGAAGTTGGGGTGGCGACAAACTTCATCGCCGCCGAGTTCATACAATAGCGAAGACCGGTGGGCTGGGGACCGTCGTCGAAGACGTGGCCGAGGTGGCTGGCGCAACGGTGGCAGCGCACTTCCGTGCGATCCATGCCGAGAGTGTCGTCGTCGAGGGTCAGAATTGCGTTTTGGCTAATCGGCTTCCAGAAGCTTGGCCAGCCGGTGCCGCTGTCGAATTTGGTCGTCGAGCTAAACAAGGGCAGAGCGCATCCGGCGCAGAAATAGCTGCCGGCAACGTGGTTGTTCCAGTAGGCGTTCTGGTAGGCAGGCTCGGTGCCGGAGTCGCGGAGAACGTCGTACTGCTCGGGACTGAGAAGCTTGTGCCACTCGGCGTCGGTGTGGACGACGGAGGGCTTGTACTTGGCCATAACTCTGCGGTTTGCCGCAGTGGCGGATAGCGAGCGCGATTCAAACAGCCCAAAGCCCACCGCCGCCACGCCGATGCCCAGCGCCGCATTGGATAAAAATTGGCGGCGGCTTGTGGGAGATGCGCTGCCTGAAGCCGATTGATCGGACTGGTTTGTAGTCATGCTCTATTAACGCTTTTCAGGCCGCTGGTGTTCCGATTTTGAGCCATTCTTGGGGGCGTTAAGCGGGTTTGTCGGCGATGGCCATAAGCGACTCGAAGTGCGGCGGCTGCTCGTCGCGGTCGACCACGGAGACGTCGATGGACACAAAGCCGGCTGCTTCCAGCATCTCCATCATTTCCACGCGCGAGAAGCCGAGCCACTGGTCGGCGTACATTTCGCGGGCGGCTTCGACATCGTGGCAGAGCAGGTCGAGAATGACGAGCCTGCCGCCCGGCTGCAAGATCCGCCGGGCCTCGGAGAGCGCGGCGGGGGGATGCATCGCGTGGTGTAGAACCTGGTGCATCATGGCTACATCGGCTGTGTTGTCAGGGATGGGAAGCGACTCGAAATCGCCCTGGCGGTAGTCGAAATTCTTGACTTCGCTGCCGCGCGCGACGGTCTGGCCGTATTCCACCATTTTGCCGGACGCGTCCACGGCGATAACCTGGCGCGCCCGCTGCGCGAGAAGCAGGGATAGAGTTGCCTCGCCGGCGCCGATATCGGCGATGACAAGATCGGGCGGCAGGAGGCGGATGAGAATTTCGCAGAGCGCTTTCCAGCTGCGCCCAGGCACGTAATTGCGCCCGAAGCGTCCGGCGAGCTCGTCGAAATAGTGGCGGAGGGTGTCTTTGCGCCCGGCGACGACCAACTCCAGGCCACGGTCGTCGTGCGAGGCTTCGGGCAGCTCGCGGGCGCTTTCGCGGACGACCTCGCCCAGCAGGATTTCGGCTCCGGCGGGGGCGGTCGTCCGGTAAAGGCTTTTTTGGCCGGAGCGGCGCATCTCCACGAACCCGGCGCTTCGCAACTGGGACAAGTGCATGGAGATTCCGCTTTGGCCCATGCCTAAAATCTCCTGCAACTCGGCGACGCTGAGCTCCTCGCGCTGCAGAAGGCGCAGTATCCGTACTCGGGAGGGTTCGCTGAGGAGGCGCAGCGCTTTCAGCAGTTGCATGGGTTCATTATACAAGCGGAAAGTTTTTTGGATTGTGGAAGAATCAATGTATCATGATGCATTGATAACGGCTATAATGAAGCCAAGGAGATTTCTAATGACCAACCTGCTGGACCGCCCGGTCGCCGCGACGACCGAGACTCACAACAACTACAAAGTGGCCGACCTTTCGCTCGCCGACTGGGGCCGTAAAGAGATCAATATTGCCGAGCACGAGATGCCTGGCCTGATGTCGATTCGCGCCAAGTACGCGCCCGCCAAGCCTCTGCAGGGCGTCCGGATTACCGGCTCGCTGCACATGACCATTCAGACCGCCGTTTTAATCGAGACGCTGGTCGATCTCGGCGCGGATGTCCGCTGGGCGAGCTGCAACATTTTCTCGACGCAGGACCATGCCGCCGCCGCTATCGCCGAAACCGGCGTGCCGGTGTTTGCGTGGAAGGGCGAGTCGCTGGAAGAGTACTGGTGGTGCACCTACCAGGCGCTGAGCCATCAGGGCGGCACGGGCCCGGAGCTGGTCGTGGACGACGGCGGGGATGTCACGCTGCTGATCCACAAGGGCTATGAGCTGGAAAACGGCAGCGACTGGGTGCACGGCGAGGCCGACTCGCATGAGGAGCAGGTGATCAAGAATCTGCTCAAGCAGGTTTATTCCGAGAATCCCACCAAGTGGCACGATATGGTGTCGGCGTGGCGCGGCGTCTCCGAGGAGACGACGACCGGTGTCCACCGGCTTTATAAGATGCAGCAGGACGGCAAGCTGCTGGTGCCGGCGATCAATGTGAACGACTCGGTGACCAAGTCCAAGTTCGACAACTTGTATGGCTGCCGCGAATCGCTGGCGGATGGAATCAAGCGCGCCACGGACGTGATGATGGGTGGCAAGGTGGCGGTGGTCTGCGGCTACGGCGATGTCGGCAAGGGTTCGGCGCACAGTCTGCGCGGCATGGGCGCGCGGGTGATTGTCACCGAGATCGACCCGATCAACGCTCTGCAGGCCGCGATGGAAGGCTTTCAAGTCACGACGATTGAAGACACGATGGGCTTGGGCGATATCTATGTCACCACGACCGGCAATGTCGATATTATTACGCTAGAGCACATGGCGAAGATGAAGGATCAGGCGATTGTCTGCAACATCGGGCACTTCGACAATGAGATCCAGATCGACCGCTTGAACAACGCCGAGGGCGTGACCAAGATCAATGTCAAGCCGCAGGTGGACCAGTACACCTTTGCCGACGGCCACACGATCTACATGCTGGCCGAAGGCCGATTGGTGAATCTGGGCTGCGCGACCGGCCATCCCAGCTTCGTGATGTCCAACAGCTTCTCCAACCAGGTGCTGGCGCAGATAGACTTGTGGCGCAACCGCGAGCGCTACGAAGTGGGAGTCTACACCCTGCCGAAGAAGCTCGACGAGGAAGTGGCCCGGCTGCACCTCGAAAAGATCGGCGTGAAGCTGACCACGCTGACCCCGAAGCAGGCCGACTATATCGGAGTCGATGTGGAAGGCCCGTATAAGGCGGAAACTTACCGCTACTAGGCAGTATCAATTCACCGGCACGACTTAATCGTTTGTGCCGGTGTTTTTTTGTGGCACAACTCAACTACCATGATTTTATCGCCGTCATTATTGCGCAAGTCTCATTTGCCCCGAGCCGTTACCGTTGTCGCCACCGGAGTGGCCTTTGCTTTGCTGGCTGGTTGCGCGACGGCACGCAACATGGCGGGCGCTGGGCAGACGCTGGCTCAAGCGCGTCAGGGGCATACCACGCAGCTCACCGCTAAACTGCGCAACGACGATGCCATCGACACGCCGCCGGCTGGGATCAAGATTGTCCATTATCCGGCTCCGCTTGGCTCGTATCCCGCGTATCTGACCGCACCGCCGACTTCAGGCAAGCGCTACCCGGCGATTATCTGGCTGGTGGGCGGCTTCGGCAACAGCTTGATCGGCAACACCGCTTGGCTGCCCGCACCGCCCGAAAACGATCAGTCGGCGCGGGCTTTCCGCGAGGCGGGAATTATCACGATGTACCCGTCGCTGAGGGGCGGCAACGGAAACGCCGGATACGACGAGAGCTTTTATGGCGAGGTGGACGACGTAATCGCAGCCGCCAAGTATTTGGCGACGCGGAGCGACGTGGACCCGAACCGCATTTATCTGGGAGGCCACAGCACGGGGGGCACGCTGGCGCTGCTGACGGCGGAGTGCACGAACCGGTTCCGCGGCGTGTTCGCGTTTGGGGCGGTTGCCAGCCCGGTTGCCTATGGAGCGGGCAATCTGACGTTCGATACCAGCGACAAAACGGAAAAAGACCTTCGAGCGCCGTATCGTTACATCAACACGATCAGCACTCCCACGTTTCTTTTCGAGGGAACCGAGCAGCCGAGCAACTTAAAGCCGCTCCGGATATTGGCGTATGTGGATAAGAACCCGCTGGTTCATTGCTATGAGCTGCCCGGCTACAACCACTTCAGCGAGCTGGCCGAATTTACTCCCATCGTCGCGTCTCAAATCGCGCGGGACACGTCGGCGACGCCTCAGTTCGCTTTTCAATCGACCAACCCGGAAATAGTGCCCGCGCAGCCTGCCCTCTAACAAGTTATGGAGCGAGCACGAACACGGCTGATTTCGGGTTTCGGTCGTGCTTGACCCAATCGCCTGCCCGAGAGTATAATTCGTCCGGTCAATTCGCTTGCCTGTTTCCCGCGCCGAAGTAGCTCAATGGTAGAGCGCCCGATTTGTAATCGGACGGTTAAGAGTTCGATTCTCTTCTTCGGCTCCAGCCTAATCGGCGAAGCGCAGGAAGATGATGTTGATTTTTTGCGGGGAGCGCGGCTATAATTGGTCTGCTTCCGCAGGGCCGCGTCGGCGCTCGCTTTTGCGCGCTTCCTTGCCGGCAACAACTGAATAGCATCGTGGGTCGATGTCCGAGTGGTTAAAGGAGGCGGTCTGTAAAATCGTCGGCGAAAGCCTACACAAGTTCAAATCTTGTTCGGCCCACCAGTTTGTAAAAGCTCCAGCGCTTATTTAGCGTTGGGGCTTTTTTTATTGCAGGAGTTTGACAATGGGGTGGGGAACAAGCATTGAGTCGTGATTGACGCAGGAGATACCGATGACGCAAGAGTTGCCCCAGCAATCCGAAGTTTGGCCGCCGCCTCCGGTCGGCGTGGATTCCAGAGCCGTGCGCGCGCCGTTCTTTCACCAAAACGGCGCGTCGAAGGCTGTTAAAGTCATGGCCGTGCTCCTGGCTCTGCTATGGCTTTGGGAATGCGCGCTGCGCTGGCAGTCGTTTACACCTACGGTTGTTCTGCTCACGTGGATATACGACATAACGAGCATCACCGCGACCGTCGTGATGACGATATTGTTTCTTCGCTGGGTCTACTTCGTGGAGAAGAACCGGAAAGCGCTGGGCAGACCTGCGTACAGCTACACGCCAGGATGGGCTGTCGGGTATTTCTTAATTCCGATCGTGTCACTTTACAAGCCATATAAAAACATGATCGAGACATGGAACACAAGTAATCCGTTCCTGATACCGCATGAGCGCGACACTTGGGCCAAAGAAAACCCGACAACGATTATTTCAGTTTGGTGGGCATTTGTCTTAATTTCGAACCTTGCCAGCTTTATGGATGGATTCAACGTGCAGCACGCCATGCGGCAAGGATTCGCGCAGTATCACGCGACTGCCCCGTTCGCTATGATCGCGGTGGCGCTCGATATCGTCAGCTTATTCATCGCTTGCCGTATGATCGATGCGGTGAATGCGCGGCAAAACAAGGCGCATCATTTGAAAGAATCAGCGCTCGATGCTGTTTTTATCGACTCTCCGCGCCATTAACTTTGTACACCCACGCGAGCACTTCGGCGACGGCGCGGTACATTTCGGGGGGGATATATGAGCCGAGATCGAGGCCGGCCAAGACGCCGGCCAGGGCTTTGTCCTCGCGGAGGGGGACGTTGTGGCGGCGGGCGGCGGCGATGATGGCGTCGGCCATGTGGCCCTGGCCGGCGGCGACCACGACGGGAACCAGGGCGTGGCCCGGCTCGTAGTGCAGGGCGATGGCGGCTTTTTGCGCGGGATTAGAAGAGTGGTCTTGTTCGGGCATTTGTCTAGATCTTGTGATCGACGCGGCTGCGTGGCTGGGCCAGCGACGCGCCGCCATACCAGAGCGGCGGCGCGCCGTCGGCGTGCGCCAGCGTGATGCTTTCTTGGGCGATGTGCCAGCCCGCGTTCGACAGGCCGTACGCGAGACCGGGCAAGTGGCGCTGCAATAATCGGAGAGTGGAAGTTTGCTCGGCAAGCACCTCGCAGGAGAGGGTGGCATCTTGTTTGCCGGAAAGGCGGAATTCGAGCAGGCCAAGCCTTGGCGGAGTTAAGCGGATAATGGTTTGCAGCACGAGGCGCTCGCCATCGAACTCGCCGGACGCGTTGCGTCGCTTTTCTTCCTCCTCGTCGCGCGTCCAGACCTGGATTTCCGCCGTGGCCGTCTGGTCGGGGCCGATTTTGTACGGGAACGCGAAGTAAAGCGGCACCGGCGGATCGAAGCGTTGCAGCGCGATCTGATTGAGAAGCTGCTGGCCTTCGATATGGCCCGCGTGGGCATCGGCGGCGGCGCGGGTGGCGCGGTCGAGCGACGCTAAATTGCTGGTCGCGATTCCGAGCAGCTGGGCGCGCGGATCGAGGCGCAGCTGGGCGCGCGCGCTTGCGTCCGGCGTGTCGCCCGCGGAGGCCAGCTGCTGCTCGGTGCTTCGCCCGAGGCGCGACACAAGCGCGTAAAGCTCTTTTGCCAGTTGCCGGGGATCGTCGCTGCCTTCCAGCGCGAGTGAAAGCTCGTCGAGAAGGTCGCTTGGCAGCGGGCGCTTGTCCATCGCGCCTTCGACCACCCGCTGCAGGGCGCGCAGCACGCCGGCGCTGAGGGGCGCGTCAAGCAGCTTTGCCATGGCGTAGGCCTCGGCGGGCAGTTTCGGAAAGCGCGAGAGCAGGGCGCGTCCCTCGGCGAAAGTGGCCTCGTTCAGCGGCAGCCCTAGACGAGCGAAAGCCTCGGCCAACTCCAAAGTTTCGGAATCGGCGGTAATTCCTATCTCCATCAATGCGTCCCGCAGCGCGTCCGGGGTAAGATTGCCGTTGGGAACACCCGCCGTCCCGCCGATGAAGGGCGATTGGCCTTCAACGCCGTCGCCGCGCGAAGGCGCATCGCCGAACCCGAGCTTGGAGCGCGAGGCCACTTCGCCGATGGTTTGCACCGGCGCGACACTGGTTAAATTCGGAGCTATTCGCATATACGGCAACGAAGCAAGCCGCGCGGCATGAAGCTATGCCGACCGAGTCCAATGACGTGGCGGCATATCAAAAGGCAGCGCACTTGCGTTAACGGCTGACAACTACAAGATTTGGCAGGCTGTTTCCAAACAAATCCTAACACGTATTCACAGGTTTCCCCTATGGCTGACATGAAAACCCCCACTAACATCGCCTTTGGCACCGACGGCTGGCGCGCGATTATGAACGACGAGTTCATCTTCGATAACTTAGCGCTGGTCGCTCAATCGGTCTCAGATTTCATCAACGAGAAAGGCAACGCCAAGCAGGGTGTCGTGATCGGCTGGGACGCGCGCTTCATGTCCGAGGATTTCGGGCAATTGGTCGCGAACGTGCTGACCTCAAACGGCATTCCGGTTTTGCTGCCCGAGCGTGATACGCCGACTCCGGTCATCGCGTACACGGTGCTGAACCGCAAAATGGCGGGCGGCATCATGATTTCGGCCTCGCACAACCCGCCAAAATACAACGGTATTAAGTTTATTCCCGATTACGGCCATCCTGCCCTGCCCGAAATTACGGACAAGCTGACAGCGGGCGTGAAAAAGCTGCAAGCCGACGGAACCACCCCCAACCGCAGCGGCAATACGTCGCTGATGGAGAAGTTCGACCCCAAGCCGGAGTATTTCGCGCATCTCAGCAAGCTCTTCAATTTAGACGCGATTGCTAACGCCAATTTGAAGATCTGGTACGACCCGCTGTACGCCACCGGGCGCGGCTATATCGACGAGTTCCTGCGCAATATCGGGGTGGACGTCACGACGATCCACGGCGAGCGCAATCCGCTCTTCGGCGGGTCGCTGCCCGACCCGAACGAGAAGAATTTGGCGGAGATCGCCCAGCGAGTGGTGGAGAGCGGCGCAAATGTCGGGCTGGGAACCGACGGCGACGCGGATCGATTCGGCGTGGTGGACGCCACCGGCAAATATCTGACACCGAACCAGGTGCTCTGCTTGGCGATTTTGCACTGGCAGAGCACGCGGTATCAGACTGGCAGCGTGGTTCGCACCGCGCCGACCACGCATCAGGTGGACGCGCTCGCCAAGCATTTTGGGCTTGGCGTGCAGGTGACTCCGGTCGGCTTCAAATGGGTGGGCAACGCGCTGGCGACAACCGACGCGATTGTCGGCGGCGAGGAGTCCGGCGGCTTGTCGGTGAAGGGGCATATCCCCGAGAAGGATGGAATCGCCGCCGATTTGATTATCGTCGAGCAGATCGCGATGACGGGCAAGACTCCGCTGCAAACTCTGCAGGAGATCGACGAGATGGTGGGCACGTTTGTCACGGGCCGAGTCGATGTGCATCTGGAAAACGAGAAGAAGAACGCGCTGATGAACACATTGCGCAACAATCCTCCGGCCAACTTCGCCGGGCAGCAGGTGACCGGCACGTC
>CAXSEA010000149.1:0-9221 GCA_964235675.1 uncultured Armatimonadales bacterium
CGAAGGCTATGTCCGCTGCTCCTACGCTACGGCCATCGATAAGATCGAAGTGGCGCTGGAGCGGATGGGCAAGTTCGTGGCACGCGTCGCGCGCGATGCCCCTGTTGAAGTCGGGTAGTCGCGGACTAGCGCTCCGGTAGGATAATCTTATCCGGGACTGCCGGTAAGATGCTGCGGCACATGTGTCAATGTAATCTGATCCGAGCTAAGCGGCGAGTCCGCCGTGACGTTTAGCGCGACGACACCCCTTAACGGCACTGCCACCAAAGCCGTATCATCGTCGTCTCCGCCGCTTGCGGAAATCTGCTGAGTCGAAAGGCTGGCAGAAACCGATTTTTTGTCCGCATAGCCGTACACGTAAAGATTGTCGCCGGAACGAACAACCGGCCAAATGGATTGGCTGCTCGACGAGGCCGTTCCCTTTATATCGCCAATATTATTATCGTGCAGATCTCCGCCGGTGCCAATCAGCGATTCCAGCTGCGCGGAGCTTAGAAATATCTCCTGCCCGCTGCCAAGCTCTCCAATAGTTCTGGTGACGATCGGAGCCGTCGCAGTCGCACTGCCGTGGTATTGATGATGGTAGTCGGTTATCAGTTGCCCCCCGGCCCCAAGCATCATAAACCCAAACGCTGCCAGCACCCTCCAAACAATACGCTGTCTCCGGCCACGCTTTGCGGCAACTCGCTCTTCTGCAATCACCTGTGTTCGCTGAGCCGCCTCTTGCGATTCAGTGCGTATAAACGAAATTTCCCGCAGCACTTCCTCGGTGGACGCATCGATATGCAATTCACGAATAGTTTGTTCGACGTTTACCGTACCATTCGACTGCGCCGATTCTTTAGCCCTGCGTGCTTCGATGCGGTTTATGGCTGACGTAAACTCGTCGGCCATAACTCGGGGGTCCTGCTGCTCTAAAGACGATGGCGTAACGGCGCTTAATGGTGAGTTAATCATCGACATTGGTATGGGAGTCGGGTTGAATGTGTTGAACCTGAAGTTCGGACCAGCCGTCGCCTGCGAAACTGCTCGAGACTTGAGTGCCCGTTAAAGGAATGGTGATATCGTCGTCATCCTCGCCGTGCAAATCCCCGCCATTGCCTTGGCTATAAACGTCGAACGGGTTCAACGACAAATCACTCGTCTTCTTCGGCTGAGTGTAACCCTTCAAGTAGAGCTTGCCGTCATGCTTGGAAATAGTCCATGACGAGTTCGTTTTTTCGCCGGCTAGCACGATGTTTTGGTCGGTGGCATTCACCAATCCTCCGTCCGCTATTATTTTGAGCAAACCGGCCGTATCGGTGTAGCCTTCTGAATCGTCGGTAAGCTGGGATAACTTTATTGGGCTTGCATGTGAGGCGGAGTCTCCATCATCTCCGTCGAATGCGATGGAATGAAAACCGTTATGTCCAATATTCGTAGCCAAAAATACGATAAAGGCCGTTACCCCGATGGCTACTCCCCATTTAGATCGTGGCCCACGTCGAAAGCGCCGATCACGCCAGGACGACCTTACTTCCGGCACGCCAACCTGCACCCGGCTCGGCGCGAGATTTTTATCGTAGTAATCCTTGAGCATGACCGACGCGGATCGAAGCTGCTCTCTGTTGGCTGCCTGAGCATCGGTCATCTGCGAATGCGGCGGTACGCCGGCGAGCCTGGGGCCGCTTCGAGCCGCGCGTTGCGCCTGAACTTCCCGCATCACGTCCTCGGGAGTGGCGTCGATATTCAACTCTTGAATCGTCTTGCCGACATCGACCGTATTGGCGTACCGACGCGCTTCCTCGGCTTTGCGCTGCTCCAACGCCTGGATCGCCGCTGAAAACTCTTCCGCGCTGACACGCGCGCCTGCCACGCTCTCGGGTGCAGACGCGGTTTGCGCCGTAGTCGATGCCGTCGCCGGAGGGTTCTGAGGGTTGTTTGCCGACTCTTCAGTGTTTAACATGGAGTTTCAGAGTATGAACAGGCCTGTCTTATACGGTAAAAGTGTTATGACACCAGAAGCTCAATTCAGTTGCGATCTTCAAGCTGGCCATTAAAATAATCAATATTGGCTAACAAAATTTACTTATTCGGAGTGAGTCTACTTGGATTATTATAGCTCAATGCAGCTTCACTCTGCGGTATTTTGATTCTTCTGTTGACAAGCATTGAAGTGGATATGCTATACTGCGGCCCTCCAGCCAAATGGCATGAACTTCCAAGGCAGGGCTACTCCTATGCAAATCGTCACAGCTCAAAACTGAATACGACCATGATGATCCAGATTAACATTTCAACTGCCGCGGATTCGTTCTGCACCATGGCAGCTACAACAGCCGCAGAGCCGGTTGCGGGAAATGCTCGATCTTCTAGCTTTGGAGCAATAATGCTGTCGGATGCGCAGGGCCTTCTGCGTCGTTTGCCACTCCGCTCATAAGTGACGATAGAGCCTGAACTAGACTATCGATTCGGATGAGGAACTCTGCCTCTCCAATCGTGTTTGTTTCAAGGTTGATCTGCTTTCCGCTTCTTTCTCGGCGACGCCGACCTGCGAACCTAATCAATCGCAGCGTTGACATGCGCGCCAATTTTCTCGCAGCGCACCAGAGACCGCGAACCGCTCGGCGAAGTTGCCGATTGTTTTCAGCGCCATGCTATTTGAAGGACTCTCATTTTGCCAGCACAACTCGGCGACATCGATGCCCATGCCCATGCCGATGTCGCGGCGTACTCCAAAGGAAGGGAGTATATGTCGCATTCTCCAATACAATCCGTTACGGAACCGGCGGAGGAAACACAAAACAATAACCTGAGCTTGCCGCTGCCCACGGCCCGAAACGGCGAGCATAGCGATTTACTCTCAGACACCATTAGCATAGATTCCCGGCCCGCTTCAGTCTGGCGGAACCGCGATTTCCTGCTGCTTTGGAGCGGCCAGAATACATCAATACTCGGCGCGCAGATGTCGGAGCTTGCCTATCCGATTCTCGTGCTCGCGTTGACGCACTCACCTGCGAAGGCGGGATTAGTGCCGCTGTTTTTCATGCTGCCGTTTATTTTGTTCGGCCTGCCTGCGGGAGCGCTCGTGGATCGGTGGAACCGCAAAAAGGTCATGCTGATTTGCGACACGATCCGTATGATCGCCATGGCGGCTCTGCCGGTTGCTTTTTTGACGGGGCGCCTGAGCTTGCCGCTCGTGTATGCCGCCTCACTAACCGAAGGCATCGGATTCTGCTTTTTCAATTTGGCTGAGACTGCGGCGATTTCGCAGGTTGTGGAAAAAGAGCAGCTGCCGAACGCGATGGCTGCCAACGAGATGGGCTACGCCGCGACCAGCACGGCGGGGCCAGGGCTCGCCGGCCTGATTATGGCGTCCATGCGCAGCACTGTCGCGGGAGCGATGCTGGCGTTTGCCGTCGATAGCTTCAGCTACCTGGCGTCGCTCGGCACATTGCTGATGATGCGCACTCCGTTCCAGCAAGAGCGGGCGTCACCGACATTGCTCGATTCGCCGAAGCCGAATCTGTGGCATGAAGTCCGGGAAGGGCTTCATTTTGTCTGGAACCAGGTGCGCGTACGTACCATCATGTTTTGGGCCGGCTCCCTGGCGCTGGTGTTTGGAGGGTTTGGACTCACGCTGATCCAGTTGGTGCGCGTCGATTTTCATCTCGGGCCCGGCACGATCGGCGTGATTCTCAGCGCGGGCGGCATTGGTGGCATATTGGGCGCGATCTCCGCGCCGAAGGTGAAAGAGCGAGTGCCGTTCGGCGCGCTGCTGATGAGCGTTATCGCCGTGCAATCCACAGCCACTCTCGTCATGGCCGTGTCTCCGACCTTAATTTTGGTTGGGGTGATGAGCTTCGTCCAAGGTTTGGCCGGGCCAATGTGGAACGTCGCCCAGCTTTCATACCGGCTGTCGATCACTCCGGACGAGTTGCAGGGGCGAGTTAATTCGGTGTTCCGCTTGCTGATCTTCGCGGCATTCCCACTCGGCTCAATGCTCACCGGCCTTCTGCTCGAGCATTTCAATCCCAGAATGCTTCTCGGAGGAATCGCACTCGGCGGCCTTGCCTCCGTCGCGATAGTCAGCGCGACTAAGCTCCGGCATGCCTAATTCGTCAGCAAACGCTAAAACACGCGCCCGATTCAGAGTTCTGAATCGGGTGCGTGTTTTTGCTTATATTTACCGACCGCTATTTTGACCAGCCGGCTCTTCCAGATATTGTTTGACTTGCTTGTCGCCCATTTCCAGGACCGGCTCGCTTGGCGCATGCTCATTCCGCATCTGCTGGCGAACCTCCTTACCGGTCATCATCCGGTTGACGCCGCCGGGATCGGGAGGTAGAACAATCTGGTTAACCAGTGTGGAAACGAAGTTCACCACACCGGGAAAGACGCCATTCGCCAGCGTCAAAATTTTTGCAGGGAGTGACAAAACCACTTCAGCTTCGCCCCTCTTAATCGCGCGGACGACCTGCTTCGCCGCCGTTTCCGGGCTCATCGCCAGCCCAGGGATATTGTCGGACAGCGTAAACCATGTGGCTTCCTGTTCCTGCTTGCCTTTAAACTCGGCATGGAGATAAGACCCCGTGCGGAGCAGACCAGGAACGATTGTAGTCACCATAATGCCTTCGGCTTTAAGCTCGGCCGACAAACCCTCGGAAAGCCCGACCGCCGCGAATTTCGCGCTGGAATAAGGGATAAGGTGAGGAATAGCAACCTTGCCGCCGATGGAAGTTACATTGGCGATGCGTCCACTACGACGTTTACGCATTTGAGGCAGCACGGCTAAAATTGTGTTCAGCACGCCCCAATACATGACATTCATCGCCTGCTCGAAATCGTCCCGCGCCATTTCCGTGACCGGCCCCACCTCAATTTCGCCAGCGTTGTTGACCAGCAGATCCACTCGCCTAAACCGATTGTTCGCGGCCTCAATCATTGCGGCGACATCGTCTTTGTTGGTGACGTCGCAACGTACCGCTAAAGTTTCCACCCCAGTCGTTTCCAGCTCGCCGACAGCGCGATCCAACTCGGCCTGGTCGCGGCTGCAAATGACTAATTTGCAGCCGGCGTGGCCAAGCTCCTTGGCGATTAGGTATCCAAAGCCCCTCGATGCCCCAGTCACCAACGCTACATGTCCAAGCAGCTCTTGTTCCCGGTATCGTCCGTAAGCCTCGCGGAGTAGCCAGTACGCACCGAGAGCTAGAACAGTTGTAGTGAATGGGCTAGCCGGCTTTGTGCCCGGAACATAGTAGCGACGAGGCATAAATTAATTTCTTAACAGAGGTAGGCTAGACAGCTTTAGGGAGCTGCTGGGTGGCTGATTCGTCCGGCTTCAGCACCACTTTAATGCAATGGTCTTGCTTCTCACGGAAAACTTTGTAAGCTTCCGGCGCTTGGCTGAGATTCAGTCGATGGGTAATCACAAAAGACGGATCAATCGCGCCTTCCTCGATTTTACGCATTAGAGGCTTCAGATAGCGATGGACATGGGTCTGGCCCATTTTGAACGTCAAGCCTTTTGAGAAAGCCGCGCCCATGGGTATTTTGTCGAGCATTCCGCCGTACACACCAGCGAGGGACACCGTACCGCCCTTAGCGCAGGCTTGGATCGCTTCTCGAAGAACATGCGGCCGGTCTGTCGCTAGTCGAGCGACTTCTTTCACCATGTCGATTTTAGCGTCAATCGTGTGGCCGTGCGCTTCCAGCCCAACACAATCCACGCAGTGGTCAGGCCCATGGCCGCCTGTATGCTCCCGCAGTTTCTCCAGCACCGAGCCGTCCTTGTCGTCGTAGTTAATGGTAACGACACGCTGATCGACTTTCTGCGACATTTCCAAGCGGTCAGGAACGTTGTCGATGCTAAGGACTTTCTCCGCGCCCAGCATAAATGCGCTGGCAATCGCGAACTGTCCCACAGGACCCGCGCCCCAAATCGCGATTGTATCGCCCTGCTTGATGCCGCAGTTTTCTACCGCTTGATATCCAGTTGGAAAGATGTCCGTCAGAAACAATACTTTTTCATCTTCCAAACCGTCCGGCACTTTAAGAGGACCGACATCGGCAAACGGGACACGAGCGTATTCGGCCTGGCCACCAGCGTAGCCGCCTAACATATGCGAGTAGCCGAACAACCCCGAAGGCGAATAACCATAAAGCGTTTCAGCTATCTTGGCATTCGGGTTCGAGTTGTCGCATAGCGACCAAAGGTTGCGCTGGCAGAAAAAACATTTCCCGCACGCGATGGTAAACGGCACGACAACCCGATCGCCTACTTTGAGCTTCTTGACTTCACTGCCGATTTCGACCACCTCGCCCATGAACTCATGCCCAAGAACGTCGCCTTTTTCCATGGTGGGAATGACATTATCGTAGAGGTGTAAGTCGGAGCCGCAGATAGCCGTTGTGGTAATTTTGACGATAGCGTCATGCGGGTTTGCCAGCTTGGGCTCAGGAACGTCGTCAACGCGAACATCGTATTTTCCGTGCCAAACAAGTGCTTTCATGTGTATAAACCTTAATCGAGTATGTTGAGGGCGAAACTTATGCGTGAGAATCGGCTGTGGCTAACTCGCCAGCTTCCATCAGTTGCTTGAAATGGCGCAGGTCATCATCGACCTGTAAACCCGGCTCTTCGCCGCCGAGCAACTTAGCGATAGTTGCGCCGAGCTTTCCCGCAGGCAATTTATACTCAATCTCCACGCGCACTACGGTTCCACGTCCGCCTGTGGCCGGTTTAAATGTCACTGCACCAGCGTTTGCGATATCCGCGCCCTCAAGACTGCGCCAAGCGATCAGCGAGTCGGGAATATCGTTGATAACTTCCGCGTCCCATTCCACTGTGCGTCCCAGCGGCGCTTTTGCGACCCAGTGCGAGCGCTTGTCTCCGGTGTTCGTGACCGCCACCAGGTGCGACATGAACGTAGGAAGGTTCTCGAAGTTCTTCCAGTAGTTGTATAGATCAGCTGGCGACTTGCCCACGATTGTCGCGCTGTAGTCGACTTTGACGCCTTCTTTGTGGGCGATAGTCGCGTTCGGATTGTGATCGGACGGCGCGTTGCTGACTCCAAGCGCAGCATTCACCGGGCAGTATGAAGTTACGCCCCGGTACAAAAGCATGCCGCCGATGGCTCCTAAGACAACTGCTCCCGGCGTGCGGCGCACTAGGCCGAATGCCGCGAGGCAGCCTCCGAGCACGATCGAGGGCAGCCGTTCCGCTTCGGAAATGTTGGCTTGAGGATTCGCTTGCGATGGTTCCATAAAGGAAATTGCTCCTGGCGCGGCTACTCACTGAGTTGTGAGCCCACGGATATGCTGGCAGTGTTACCCGAGGCCCATTTTAGCAAAACATATCGCCGGCTCAACGCCGCAAACATTTCCCGC
Organism: uncultured Armatimonadales bacterium; assembly: GCA_964235675.1. Classification (GTDB taxonomy): domain Bacteria; phylum Armatimonadota; class Armatimonadia; order Armatimonadales; family Capsulimonadaceae; genus CAXSEA01. Next base: position 7,369 of record CAXSEA010000149.1, read on the forward strand.
CTTGCGATACAATGAATTCATGGCTGTAAACCCCAAAAGAGACAGCATCAACCGGCTGGCTAAGGTCGGCCCAAACGCGGTAGCCCGCAGCCAAGAGGCTCAACCAAAAGCAGATCCTCGGGAGAGCGCCGAGAGCCGCGCAGATACTTCTGCGGCGGAGCGCGCCGACGAGCGTTTGCTACTCAGCATCGGAGAAGCGGCATCGCGCTTAGGAACCGACAAGGCGCGGCTGCGAATCGTGCTCAGCCACGGGCAAGTGTCGCACAAGCTAGTTGCCAAGCGCTCAGTTTCGGCATCAGCGGAATCAGGGCAAGACGCGACAGCTGCCACCGGAATCAACCAGATGGAACGCGGCAAAGGCGTGCGCGTGCCTGTCGAGATTTTGGACGATCTACGTCTTCTGCTGGAAAGTCTGCCGGACCATCGCGGGGCAGAGACCCCGGAGTCATCATTTTCGATGCTGTCGGCGTTGCCGGTGACGCTCGATATGCAGGCAGATGCGGCTAGCAAGTCAGAACCCGGCAGAGAAGGTTTCGGCGTAGCTCAAACGGCTGATTGCGATCCGGCGGACGCAATGTATCAAGCGGCGCACATTGGAACGGAACCGTTATCGACGGCACAAGCATCAGAGATGAAGCAGAAGGCAGGTGAGGCGCGGCGTAGCGTCATGCCGACTACGTCGATGCCTCTTTCACTCGCATACGAGCACTTGATTGGGGAAAAAGACGCACGGATTCAGGACCTGAAAGCGGAAATCGCGCACTTGCGGATAGTTTTGGAGCGCGAGCAGCTTTCCCATTCGCGCACTCAGGCACTGCTCAGCATGCAAAGCCCAGCGCCGACCGAAGTAGCCGGTAAATCCGTGACGCTGCCTACAGAAGTGTCGCCGGATGATACTGACGCAGCGAGCGCGCCTTTACTGACCGATAACGGACAACGGCCCGCCTCGCCTCAGTCCTACTCGCAGCCTCGGCGCGGCTTACTCGCTTGGGTTCGCTCCCGCTGGAACGAGATGTCGTACCTGGATTAAAGCTTGCGGTCTCAGCGATAAGCTTCGGCGATCCGCGTGCCAAGCGTCGAGATTGGAAGCTGCCGCACGCTCCAGCTCGTTGTAGCATGCATGCTCGGGGTAGACGCCGTTTTGGCCGCGTCGTCGGATACTGGCGTTCCCCAGACCCAGAACCGTACTCCTTGCAGCCCTCGTTGAGAGACGACAGTGCCGTTGCCAAGGCTAAGCTGTAGGTCGTTGCCGACGGACAGCGTCAAAAAATCGCCCGAAGTGCGTCCAAAGTACTCGCGCTCGGGCGCCATTCGGTCGTACACCGCGCCGGACATTTCCACCGGCACCCAGCCGATTCCAGACGCATAGAACTGCGATTTTACATGCACGTTGCCTAAGCTGAGGGACGGCGCGGCTCCCGATGATTCCGCTTCGGCGCTCCGCGCGATACGGCCGCAAAGAGCGACAGCCGGAATATCGCCGGCTCTGAGCGTAGCCACGAACAACTGCGATAAGCCGCCGCAATCGGTAGTGGAGCACTGGCAGATCGACGAAGCGCGACGATCCTGCGCTAAGTCATACCGGTAGCGATATGCCGCGCGGATATGGCGGAACACGCGCAATGCAAAATCCAAATCGCGCTCGCCGGGGGAGCGCCGAAGCCGGTTTTGATTCAGCCATGCTTGGAACACTGGGGTTGAGTAGTCAATCGTTTCGCTCGGCTGAGTATAAAGGTCCCGCTCTTCAGCGCTCATCGGCGTCGGCGCGGAAGTGGGTGGCCCCGGCACGAGTTTGCGCTGGAAGAGCAGCGCCGTATACGTGACCGTCGTCGCGAGGCGCGCGGATTGCGAAG
>CAXSEA010000150.1:0-9202 GCA_964235675.1 uncultured Armatimonadales bacterium
AATCCGATTTCGAGGGCCGAGCCGAGCGGGGGGGCAGTTTGCGGATCATGGCGCAGATCGGGGGCTGACCCCATCCACCCTCTCGGGCACCTTCCCTGAAAGGGAAGGAATTGTTTACGGCCTTATGACGCGCTTACCGGCTCATATGTGAGGCTATAGCCAACGAAGGCTATACGTGAAGTTCCTTCCCTTTCAGGGAAGGTGCCCGAGAGGGCGGATGGGGTCAGCCAGCATTGAGCTTAACTCACATTGATGCAGCCACCGGCGAAGCGCGTATGGTCGATGTCTCCGCCAAAGACACTACCCGGCGGGAGGCGCGCGCGGGAGCGTCGGTGCGGATGAGCGCCGAAACGCTGCGGCTGGTGCGGGAATCGGCTTTGAAGAAGGGCGACGCGCTGGGAACGGCGCGTATCGCGGGGATACTGGCCGCCAAGCGTACCGCCGAGCTGATTCCACTGTGTCATAGTTTGCCGCTGTCGCATGTGGGCGTGGAATTCGAGTTTGTAGAATCGCCGGAGCCTCATGTGCTGATCGAGGCGACCGCCGCCACGCTGGCTCAGACCGGCGTGGAGATGGAAGCGCTCACCGCCGCGACGATCGCCGCTCTGACGATCTACGATATGGCCAAGGCGCATGACAAGGCGATGGTGATCGGTGAGGTGCGGCTGCTGAGTAAAACCGGCGGCAAAAGTGGAGACTACCGATGGAACCCGTGACTGCAGATCAAAAGCCGGCGATTCGCGTAGGCGTTCTGACGATCAGCGACCGGGCCAGCCGGGGGGAGATGGCCGACCGTTCGGGCCCGGCTATCGGCGAGGCGCTCCGAGCTAATTCAGAGTCGGTATTTGCCGTCACGCTGACGGCGTGTATCGCCGATGAAGTTAAGCTGATTTCCCGCACGCTACGGCGCTGGGCGGACGACGGGCTTTGCGATTGTATCCTGACCACGGGCGGCACGGGGCTGGCGGAGCGGGACGTCACGCCGGAAGCGACGGAGCGGGTGCTCGACCAGACGCTGCCTTATGTCGCCATGTATCTCGCGCTCGAAGGCGTTAAAACCGTTCCGACCGCTGTCTTGAGCCGGGGCGTCGCCGGGGCGCGCGGGCCAACGCTGATCGTGAATTTGCCCGGCAGTCCCAACGGCGCGGCATCGGGCGCGGGGCTGCTCGCGCCGATTATTCCCCATGCCGTCGCCATGCTGCAAGGGCGCGGCCAAGCCGACCATGGCGCGGTCGCCGGGGCTAACGATGACGCTGATACGGCTTTAACTTCCGCGGCAAACGCGGTCGTGGCGTTGTAGCGTGCTTGTTCCTTATGACGCCGCCCTGGAGCGTATATTATCCTCGCTTGAGCCTCTCGCGCCGGTTATTCAGCGCGTGGAGGAGTGCCTGGGCCGGGTGCTTGCCGAGGATTTGATCGCGCCTATCGATATCCCGCCGTTCGACAACTCCGCGATGGACGGCTACGCGGTTCGGGCTGGGGACACTGCGGCGGCAAGCGAGGAGAGGCCTGTCCGGCTTGCAGTGATCGGGGAGATAGCGGCGGGGAGCCGGTCTTTGATTTCGGTGGCGCCGGGACAGTCGGCGAGGATTTTTACCGGCGGCGCGGTTCCGTCGGGAGCGGACGCTATCGTTCCCGTTGAAGATACGGTTGCCTCAGCAGAGGGAAGCGTCGCCGTCATCCTCCCCGCCGAGCCGAATGCTTATCTGCGACGCGCCGGCGGCGATATGCGGCGAGGCGATGTCGCTTTGCAGGCGGGAGCGCAGCTTCGCGCTTATGAGATGGCGCAGGCCGCGTCGCTGGGCGCGGGCGAGCTGCCCGTACACCGCGCGCCGCGCGTGGCCTTGATCGCCACCGGCAACGAGCTGGTCGAGCCGACGCCGGGCGCGATACTGGAATCGGGGCAAATCTATAACAGCAACGTGTACGCGCTGCAGGCGCTCGTGCGGGAAGCAGGCGGCGAGACCGTGGCGCGGCTGCACGCGGTTGATACGCCGGAATCGATTCGCGCGACCCTGATCGCGGCGGCGGAAGCCCGGCCGGATATCATTATCAGCAGCGGCGGGGTCTCGGTGGGGGATTACGATTTCGTCAAAGCGGCGGTGGAGGAAGATGGGCGCGGCGCGATTGATTTTTGGCGCGTGGCGATTCGTCCCGGCAAGCCGTTTGTCTTTGGGCGGTATGGCGGCGCATTGTTTTTTGGCTTGCCGGGCAATCCCGTATCGACAATTGTCACCTATGAATTGTTTGTCCGCCCTGCCCTGCGCAGACTCGCCGGTTACGCGCGGGAGCAATGCCCGAGGCCTCTGCAGAGCTGCATTCTCGCCGAGCCGACCCGCCATGAGCCGGGACGGCGCAGCTTTCAGCGGGTGGTCGCGAGTATCGACGGCAACGGTCAGCTTGTGGCGCGCGCCGTTTCCAAGCAGGGCTCGCACATGATTGGCGGCCTGGTGCAGGCCAATAGCCTGTTGGTGATGCCCGAGAACGTCGTCGAGCTGCGCGCGGGCGACCGGGCGCGGGTGATGCTGCTGGGCGAAATCGCGCGTTCCGAATAAAGAAGCCGTGTCGCCTAACGTCCGATGAACGTCGGCGCGGCATGTGTTACAATATCGGGCATTTCCGCGCCGAGAGCGTGTCGAATAGAGGATTTTAGCGTTATGGCAACTGGCAACCCGGAAGAAGAATCGTTTACGTTTGTGGATAAAAGGCGCGTCGCGGCGGACGCGCCGCCCCCATCCGCCACACAGACAGCCCCACCGTTCTCCGGCGAGAGCGAACCCATGGTTCAGCAGCCGTTTGGCGGCTTCGCCACCGAATTCACGGACGATGAGAGTGATGAAGTGGCCGATGCCCGCCTCGCCGAGATAGATGGGAGCGGCGACGACGAAGCGTCCGACCCGTTGGGGTCGTACGGCCTTGCCGCGTATGTCACCGGCTTAATCGCCTCCGACGCGTGGCAGAAGATGGGATTGATCGCCGACCCCAGCACTGGCAAAACTGCCAAGGATATGGACCAGGCGCGGTTTTCAATCGACTGCACCGCAGCGATTATCGCAGTAATCGAGCAAACTCCATCCAGTGTTCCCGCCGAGCTGCGACGCGATCTGCAGCGCGTTCTTAACGATCTACGGCTCAATTTTATCGAGCAATCCAAACGCTGAATTTGGACCTGGATTACACAAAAAGCCCGTATCCTCGCCGGGATACGGGCTTTTCCAATAAAATTAGACTAGAGGCTGGCTGGAGCGGGCTTTGTCCGAATAGCGTTCAGCGCATCCTCGACGGAATCGCTTAACTGGAAAATCTTGACCAGGCGCGTGATTTCAAAGGCGCGCCTCACAAAAGGGGTCGTGGCCACCAAAAATATGCTGCCTTCGAACTCGCGCACCCGTCGAACCGCATCCACCAGCACTCCCAGCGCGGCGCTGTCCAGATAAGGCACCGCTGCGAGGTCGATCACGATGTCGTTGCGCTTTTCATCGATCAAATCGCGCAAGGTATCGCGGAACCCTCCGCACGTATGCAGGTCGATCTCGCCTTTGAGATGGATGACGGGAATGTTGTCGGCCGTTTTTTCGACCTCGATCTCCAGAATCATATCGCCTCCGACCGAATCTAACCGCTTCGCTGTAGGATTAGCGCTGTAGCCTCGCTAAGAGCGCAAAGCATATATCGTGCTACCCATGTAAGCCGATGAGCAAAACCGCGCGCTACTCGCATCAGGTTATTATACCGTGATTGATGCGGGCAGGCGGCAAATTGGCGATGCATCCTGGCGCAGACTGCTGATTGCTCCGGATACGATACAATAAGCGCTGATGTCAACCGGAATACTGCTGCTGGAATTCGCGCTGCTTGGCTTTGTCGCCGCGGTCTATGCGCTGGCGAGACGCAACCTAACCGCGGCGGCGGCGCGCGATCAAGCCGAAACGGCGCAGTCTCTTCAAGAAGTTCGGGAGACGGTTGCCGGGCTTATTTCCGTATTACAAGTGGAAGCGGCGAAAATCGAAGAGCGTTTGAGCGATCGGACGCGGCAGCTTGAGTCGCTGCTCGCCGAGCAAGCGCGCGGTTCGGTATCGAGCGCGGATCGCCAAAGCGGACCGAGCGCAGGCATTGTAGCGGCAACGGAGCGCCCGCCTCAACATGTCGCCGACGCTTCAGAGCCGCTACTCACCTTGGGTGGTACTCCGGTCAGCGCCATCGAGCGGGCTCTGCAACTGATCGCGAATGGGGAAACCGCTCTTTCGGCGGCGCGTCAAACCGCCTTGACCTTGACGGAAGTCGAAATGGCCGCCCGGATGCGCGGGGGGCGGCAACGTCAGCCATAGCAATTATCGTTCAATATCGTAAAGGGAAACGCTCGCGCGAAGATTTACTTGATAGAGGCGCGGCGACATAGGAGTCGACAGCTTAAACTTATGCTTGGTTTCAATTCGATACTTCAAACAAAAAAACGTCTCACTGGTAGCAGCAAAGCAGCTCTGCCCGTGGCGATTGCCCTTGCGATAGCGCCGCTGCTCGTCGCCGGGTGCGGCAGCCACTCGCAAGACGCCGCGACTTCCAGCGGCGTGGGCACCCAGCCGTCTGCCTCGACCACGTCGATGCGCGGCAGCGACGTGGTCGCCACGGTGAACGGCGATTCGATCACATCGGGCGAGCTGTACGACGCTTTGCAGCACTTTATCCCGGCCCATGTGCCGAGCTTCCCAAACAACCCTGATTTGAACGAGCCCGCAGGGCAGTCGGCGCTGAAGAATTTGATCGTCGGCGCGGTGACGGTTCAGTTCGCGAAAACGAGCGGCGTCCCCGTGACAGCCGATCAGCTCAACCAATACTATAACGACCAGCTGATGGTGCAGGAAGCGAAAGTGCCTATGCCGTTCGAGCAGGTGCTACAGTACCAAGGCTATACGGCCGACAGCTACAAGCAGGAAGTTTTAGCGCCGCAGGTGGCGCAGTTCAACGTCCTGCAGAAAGCCGAGAATATCGCTCCCGGCGATTTGCAGGCGCAGTACAACACCACGCAATCGCAGTATGTCATCCCAGCTCGAGTCCATGTGCACCGAATCGCCTGCGCGACGAAGCAGGACGCGGAAAACGTCTATTCCGGCATCAAGGGCGGCCGCCAGATGGCGGATTTTGCCGGAGTCAATTTAGCGGGCGGCGAAGGTGGTAACCCTTCCGACAGCACGGACTTCTCGCGCTGGCTCGATCCGGGATTAATCAAGTCACTTGGCACAGGTGCCGCATCGGAGCTTCTGAAAGCCAAAACAGGCGATCTCCTGGAACCTGTCAGCGTCCAGCGTCAGTGGTGGGTGATGCAGGTGGTCGACACCAAGCCAAGCCAGCCGTTGCCGTTCAACCAGGTCAGCGATTTGGTGCGAGTGAACTTGATTCGCTCTAGAGCCGGAGCCGCCGGACAAAGCGTCCAGCAGCAGATATTTCAAGCGGTAAACTCCGCCGTCATTAAAATTAACCAGCCCGAGTACCAGAGCGTCGCGATGCAAGTTCACATGCTCGGAGCTGCCGGCCCGACGCAGCCGCAGCCCAGCGCGCCGGTGAAGAATAAATAGCGTTGCGAGGATAGCGTGCGGCTTTTTTCAGAACGCTCTGTGGCCGCTGGGCCATTTTTCTCATTTGCCCTACCGCTGGCGCGGCAGGGCAAATGAGAAAAATAGAAGGGTTTAGTCAAGCGAGATCAACGCTTTATTATTAATTACGCCAAGCTGAAGCAGCTTGGCGTCAGACGGTCCAGGCTGAGCCTGGTGCCCCTCCGGCACGAGCAGCCGCCGGAGGCATCCGAGCAGCCTAGTAAACGTCTACAAAGTTGCGCTGAGAGGAGCAAATCGGGCACACTAGAGTATGCCTGGTGAGATTGTAATTATAGGACTTGGGCCGGGAAGCCCGGACGCGCTGTCACTCGGCGCGCTCCGGGCTTTTCGCCGCCTGCGCGACTTGCATGCGCCGATACTGGCGAGAACTCTGCGCCATCCAACCGTCGCTTGGCTGGAAATGGAAGAGGGAATTGTCTTTACGGCATCTTACGACCAATCGTACGATACGCTCAACTCGTTTGAAGAGGTGTATGAGTCGATTGCGCGCGATTTGCTCGATCGCGCGACGCAGGACCCGTCGAAACCAGTCGGATATTGCGTGCCGGGGCATCCCCGCTTTGGTGAAACGGCGGTGGAGCTACTGAGGCGGCAGGTGAGTGAAACCTATCTGGATGTAGTCCTCACATTCGCGCCGAGCGCGTCCTATGTGGACGCAGTCCTGGAGGCGAGCGAGAGCGCGGAGCCGCCGATCCGCATTTTAGACGCGCTCGCGCTGATTCAGCCGCCGCCGAACTATTCCGGGGAGACCGAGCCGCTTGCGGCGGACGCGCTGCATCTGGTTTATCAGGTTTACGACAGGTCGGTGGCGTCGGAGGTGAAGCTCGCGCTGCTAGAAATTTATCCACCCGACGCGCCGGTCACGATTGTCACCGCCGCCGGGGTGCCGGGTGAGGAGCGCCGGGTTCGACGGACGCTTGCCGAGGTGGACAGGGCCGGAGTCGAGTTCGACCATCTAACGACGCTTCTGGTGCCGCCGCTCGACAGCCCGGAGCTTGCCACCAGCTATGAGGGATTGCTGGAGATCATGGCGCGGCTGCGGAATCCGGAGGGCGGATGCCCGTGGGACCGGGAGCAGACGCCTGACTCCCTGCGCCGCTATCTGCTGGAGGAAGCTTACGAGGTGCTGGAAGCGATCGACTCCGGCGACGACGGCGCGTATGCCGAAGAATTAGGCGATCTGCTGCTGCAAGTCGTATTCCATGCGCAGCTTGCGCGCGAGGACGGGCGATTTACGATGCGCGACGTTATCCGCGCGGTCACTTCCAAGTTGGTGCGGCGTCACCCGCATGTCTTCGGCGAGGTGCAGGTGGGCAGCTCCGAGCAGGTACTGGCGAACTGGGCGGCGATCAAGAAAACCGAGAAGGGCTACGAAACGCGGGAATCGATTCTGGACGGCGTGCCGCGCGCCCTGCCCGCGCTAATGCGGGCGCAGGAGATTTCGCGCCGCGCGGCGAAATCCGGTTTCGAGTGGGGCAGCATTGAAGGAGTATTCGACAAGCTTGCCGAGGAAATTGCCGAGCTGCGCGAGGCGATTGCCTCGGGCGACGCGAATGCTGTTGAATCGGAGATGGGCGATCTTCTCTTTACCGCAGTCAACTTGGCGCGGTTTCAGAAGGTGGAAGCCGAGGACGCTCTGGGGCGGATGGTGGAGCGGTTCAGTGGCCGGTTCCGCCGGATTGAGGAGCACGCCCGCGCTCAGGAACGCGTCTTAACTGATCTTTCGCAAGCCGAGATGGAACAAGTTTGGCAGCTTGCCAAGAGGGAATAATTTATTATGCAACGTACAAAACTTAATCTGCATTTCATGGCGGTGCTTGGCGCGCTTTCGCTGGCAGCGGCAACGATGTCGAGCGCGGCTCCGTCGCCGGATGTCAGCACGAGTCCCAGCCCAGCCATTTCGGTGCCAACCGCGCCTACCATACGGTATAGCTCTGTCGCGCTTACCGACAAAGTAGTCCGGCATCTTGGGCAGACGGCGGATCAGTTTACGTTCCGTGTGACAAACGACAGCGGCAGCCCCGTAAAATATGATTTCAGCAACGGGCAGCAAATTGATTTAATTGTCACCGATGCCACCGGCACGGAGGTTTGGAACTACGGCAAAAGTCGAACGTTCAAGCCGCTGATTACTCACCATACTCTGAAAAAGGGGCAAGTCCTGACCTACTCCGTATTGTGGGATCGACGGGATCAGGGCGCGAAGCCGGTAGCTCCCGGAGTTTACACAGTGACGGCATCGCTGAAAAATTTGCCGCGATTGGTTGTTTCCAGTACTTCCACGATCGATCCTCTCCGCGAGAATGGCGATCCGACCAATGTTGGGCTCACAGTGAACCCTGATACGCAGCGCGCCTCCGATTCGACGCAATCGGGCGGAGCGCAGCAAAACGACATTGCCCCTTCCGTTTCGGCAAAAACGACGGTCACCGTAACGCCGACATCATAAAATTGGTGTCCCTTTTGTAGAAACGCAGATTAACTACAATGAAAATTACAGCGAGTTTGATTCTGGCAGCCGGATTCCTAACGACGGTTCCTGCCTATTCTCAGATTGTATCGCCATACTACGCCACGCGTTCCGCGGGCAGTGCCCAATCAACAGCAGCGCCGATGAGGGCGACTATAGTGGGAACATATATCGCCCCGAATCAAGCGCCGCCGTCGAGGCCAGCTTATGGGCAGTTTTCATCTGGTAGCGCCCCCATTTCAAGTTTTGTCGGATCGCCTTATGGCGTCCCGACACCGGGCTACTTGCCAAGCAGCAGCGCGACTTACGCGCTGTCAAATAGCGCTTCGAGCTTTACTTATGGTAGCGGGCAGCGGTACAGAAACACCTCGTCGTACTTTTTCGGAGCTGGCTATAGCTTTCCGTATTACTGCGAGCCAGGCTATCAGAATGTTATCTATCAATCGGCTTACAGCGTCTACGACGGCTTTCCGGAATACTTCTATGCGCCCGAAGACGCCAATATCGTGATCGGCTCTCCGCCTACCGTGTTCGATCCGTACTCGGGGCAGTATTACGCGCTGAATAGCGACCCTTTCGGATTCTCCAGCAACTTATTGCCGCTGTCGGAAACTGACCAGCCAGGTGTAAGTAGTCTCCCGGACGGCTGGGGTGCGGCGTTCGCGCCGATTGAGCAGGCCTGGGCAGGCGACAACATCGGTGCGATTGACAGTTATTTGCCGTTGGACGGTACTGGAGTCGCAGTTGGGCTCAACGGGCAGTACGATTACTCAATGAACGCGAGCGACTACCATCTCATGACGCGCGATGCGATGAGCCGTTTGGCGACCACCGATTTTCGGTTTACGGACGCGCGTATCCGCCCGAGTGGCAGCGCGACGGCATGGGCAATCCAGCGCTACCGGACATCGTCCGGCGCGTCGGGAACGGTCTACCTCGCCTACACGCTTGGCCGCGACGCGACTTTTGCCGGCGGATATCGCTTGGAAGGAGTGGATTCCTCCCTTTATCCCCTGACTTCGAGGCAGCAGCAGTTTGCCGCGCGAGCCGGGCAAAACTCCGCTGTTAGCTACGCGCATTAACATTTTGACAACCCGGTAATGCTACGGGTGCGGCCAAG
>CAXSEA010000151.1:0-9157 GCA_964235675.1 uncultured Armatimonadales bacterium
AATTCCGGCTCGACTTCCCCACTCGGGTCATCGAGCATCTTCGAATCCAGCTCTACCAAAACAAGCCGTCAAACGTGATTGTCGAGTACGTGTCGAACAGCTGGGATGCGGATTCGACCAAAGTATTCATCAAGGTCAAGCCGATAAACCACGTGAGCGGCGCCGAGATCACCGTGATTGATAACGGTCGCGGCATGACTAGAAAGGAGATCTGCGAGAACTTCTTGGTCATAGGTCAAAATCGTAGAAGCAAGCCTGATGAAAAAACCAATGGCGCCCGGCTTCCTATGGGACGTAAAGGAATCGGAAAGCTGGCTGGTTTCGGCATAGCCAGGACGGTAGACGTGATATCGGTGCCAAACTACAAACTTAGGCGTTCCGAAGCGGCGGCAAGCAACGGGGAGGTCTCGACTGATGAGAAAGCGGCGTTGTACTGGATCAGGTTCGACCTAGACAAGATGGTGGGGGACAAGCAAACTACGTACGAGCCGGAGGTGATTGCCGATGGACTGCCTGTAAGTGAAATTCAAGCCTTGTTCTCCGGAGAGGATTCCGCGACGCTGTACAAGGAGTTTTTGAAAGAGGTTTCCGATGGCGGCGGCGGCGTTTGTGTGCGCCTCTACGACACGACTCTTAAAAAATCTCTGAACATAGATGACTTGCTTACCGCTATTGGCAGACGTTTCACCGTCACAGTCCTCCGCGCCGACTTCTCCGTATACATCAACGAAGTCAAAGTCACCGAAGCGCACGCGTTGCCTCCGTTGCAGGACTTCCGGGTTGGTGCATACGACGCTCCGGTCGTCGCAACGCTCGAGCTGGAAGGAAAATCTCGAGAAGTTCGTTACTGGGCGGGCTTTGTGTCCCTGCCCGACGCACAGTGGTCCATTGAAAACGCTGGCGTCGGTGTGTACGCTCACGGAAAGATAGCCCAGGATCGTCCATTTTTCTTTGGCATCAAGGGTAAGGAAATCTACTCTAGGTACTTGTACGCGGTGATCGAAGCCGATTGGTTGGATGAGCTGCCGGAAGACGTAGTATCTACGGACCGCAGGTCGCTCGACTGGGACACTGATGAAACATCGAAGTTCTACGAGTGGGGCTATTCGCTGGTTCGAAGCTGGATCAACAGCTTCATAGCGTCCAAACAAAGTCAAGCCAGGGAACAGTCCAAAAAGCGCGTTCGGGAAGTCGCTCCTAATTTGAAGCTCACAGGAGTGGAAGAAGACGCACTGGCCGACTTGCTGGGAGAGATTTTGGCTCCGCTGGGAAACGACGAGGATGCCAAGAACGACGCCACCTTTAAAATGAAGCAGGCGTGGGTGCACGAGCCCACGAGAAAGCTCACCCAACGGCTCTGGAGCGATGTCTTTCGGTCTCACTCAGATGTGCCGGGCGTATTCGTCGACTTGGTCGAAAAGCTTCGAGAAAATCTTGTTCCTGAAACGCTGGATTTAGCAGTGACGATGGCTCAGCGCATCGCTGCGATCACCGCGATGCGCAAAATGATAGATTCGGAGATGACCGAGACGCACCTGCAAAAGCTCGTACAGCAATTCCCTTGGCTCTTAGGTCGCCACTGGGAGAAGTTGACTGCGAACCAAGAAATTAAGACGCTTGTCATGGATAAGCAGAAACCCGATATCGAAGCCGGAGGCTGGTTTCTACCGAAAAAGCAAGGCGAGCTTAAACCCGACTTCGTGTTTTTGGCCGACGAGTCATCGCCGCGCCAATTAGTAATATTCGAGATCAAGGGGCCGGAATGCGGCAAAACCCTTTTGATCGAAGAGTACAGACAGTTGAGGAACTACATCGAAATCGTCTCGGACGTTTATGCCAGTGAGCAGTTCACGGTTCGGGGCGTTCTGGTGGGGCACGCTAAAGGCGGCTTCAAAGTGGATGAAACCTTAATACATGTAACGACGTGGATAGACGTGTTGACGGAGGCTCGATTCGCACATGTCGAGTACTTAGCCGCTTTGCTCAAGGCTGCACGACCTGGAGAGTCCGACGCAAGGCTTGAGCAAATTGCAGATTTTGGCGGGGCCGAAACGATGGAAATGTTGAAAGCCCTTGGAGAAGTGACTCGGTTTCCCACGATAGTCACGGAAACTCTGCCCGACCTCTCTTAGGAGATGGATAACCTGACGCAGGAGCAGAGGTCGCGCGCTATGCGGGCGGTGCGCAGTCGAGACACCAAGCCCGAAGTACTCCTTCGCTCCGCCTTGCATCGTCGTGGCCTCCGCTTCCGAAAGCATGTCAAAAAGCTTCCCGGCACCCCCGATGTCGTTTTTCCCCGTGCCAAGGTCGTCGTCTTCATCGATGGCGACTTCTGGCACGGCTATGATTTTGATTCCTGGAAGGACAAGCTGAACGACTTCTGGCGAGCCAAGATCGAGCGCAACATCGAGCGCGACATCAAGAACACGACTCTACTCACCGAAGCAGGATGGCTGGTGATCCAAGTCTGGCAGCACGACATCAAGAAAGATTTGCCCGGAGTGGTGCAGACGATCGAGGCTGCCGTCCGCGACCGCGCGGCTGTCGGTTGAAACGCGAAAAAGCCCCCGGACAGAGCATTTAACTCTGTCCGGGGGCTTTTTCATCGCATCAAAGTTCGGTTGGCGATCAGCCCCGCATCGAACAGCACGTCCTCCACTTGGTCCACCGACCGCGCCTCGATAAACAGCGCGCCGGCTTCCACCGCCTTGCCCTTCTCCTTCACCTGGTCGGAGCTGAGCACCGCCTCGCCGGTCTTCACCTCGATGCAGACGAAGCGCCCGCGCAGGCAGACTGTCAGGTCAGCTAGGCCGCGCCGCTGGCCGAGGCCTCCCATCTGGTCGATGATGTACGCGCCGTGCCACAGCAGGTACTCGCGGATCGATCTCTTTAACTTCGTGTGCGGAGCTGCCCGATCATTTGCGCTTCCTCCGGCTCGGTAGGTCATCGACTCAATAGCCTTTCACAGTAAAATTGCTGGCATTGTTCTCTTATTGAGAAAATCTCAAAACCGCACGGTATCTCTGAATCAGCGAATGCATGTTCGCGTTTACCGAAAAGAGATGCGCGTTTATGCCTGACTGGCCGCCCCATCGCTCCGAAGAAGGCGTTCCTAAACTCGTCCCGCGTCCCATAGAACGGATACCGATCCGCCGCGAGATCGTGACGTGCAGCGTCGTCAGGGAAGATGCTTCGCCCAGGGTTCAGCCCCACACGCGTCATCGTTCCAAGCCGCCGCGCCCGCCGCATTACATGTACATGCCGTGGAAGCTGTGCGAGCATTGCGGGGGGCAGCGCGCCATTTCCTACAACTCTCATCGCCCTGGCGCTACCGTCTGCTCCGAATGCGGTCGCGATTGGAAGCCGGTCACCGTATTGCTGACCAACTACATCGGACGGCCACTCGACGCGCTCTATGTCGCCGAGGAGTACCGCCGGTGGAAATGGCGCGAGGACGGCGCGGTCGATGACGGGTTCGGCTTAGGGGAAGGTGGATCGAACATAATTCCCTTCGGTTGGTCGGAGTTCACCCATGCCCAGGAGCGGCAGCGCGAAATGGAGCGCGGCCTTGTTCCCATTCTTGACGCGGCGCTGGAGCGCGTGGAAGACGAAGGCTTATATCTGAGCGTCAAGTGTCCGCACTGCCCTGGCGAGTTCGGTTGGGGTAAAGGCGGCATTCACCGGCACGTTCTGATGTGGCAGCACGAATGGAATTACGTAAGCCCGCCCCAAACCGCAGGGTGCGAACTAGGACGCTATCGCCTTAGACTGCCCGCTACGGCAGCTGCCACCCGCCCGCATCGCCCTTCGACTCATTGAAGTCGCAATCCACGCCCGCAAAAGAGCCCTCGCGCGTTTGGTGCAAATTCCAGCCGGCATAATCCCGCGAGCCGAGGAACCCGCTCGACTCGGATAGCCAGGTGTACTCCACCAGCCCGGCTTCCGCGAGCATCCGGCACACCGCGCCGGAGCCGTAGACCCCGAGCTTGTACCAGTTGCCTCCATTGGCCGCATGCCCTAGGTGGTGAGCGCGCGCCGCCGCGAAGAACGCGCGGATGGCCGAAAAATCGCACTCCTGCGCGTCATAATCCACCGTGTAGTAAAGCGGCGTGTCCGAAGGCTGGCCGAGTACTTCGTCGGCGTAGGTGACGACGGTCTCCGCGACCGTCGTTCCCCGCTCGGCGGTGAAGTAAGCCGCGCACGTCGGGGAGCCGATCTCCACGATGGAGACAATGGACAGCCCTTCAGACGACAGATGCTGCGCCTCGCCGAGCGTCAGGGTTTCGTCCGGCTCCCCCGGCTTGATATAGCGGCAGGCAAAAGAAAAGCCGGTCGCTACGAGAGCGCCGGCGAGGCTGGTGATATTCTGGTTGGCGTCGATTCCTTTAGTCATTTCGGGTGCCTTTCAGGCGCAAAAAAGCCTCGGAGCATATCCGCTCCGGGGCTAGCAAAACGGTCTATAACGTGCCCGATGCAGCAGGCGGATCATCAGTCATCTTGCTTCTCGCATCTTCCAGGTGAATGGCGAACACCTCGCTCCTGAGCTCCGCGATATCCTTCACTTGTTCGGTCAGGATGCGGTTCTCGGCTTCGAGCATGCCGTTTTGCGTGATGAACTTGGCGCAATCCTCGCGGCAGGCGTCCCGGTCTCGGCAGGCGGCGGAAGCGCCGTCGCGCTCTTTGGTCGCCCACTCCCGCATCCGTGTGGCTTCGGCGCGGGATTCGGTCAGTTCGCGCTGGATAGCGTCGCGCTCGGCTTTGGCCTGCGCGCATTCGGCGCGAGCCTGAGCATTTTCCTGCGCGAGCACCTGGTTGTCGCGGCGAAGCTGGTCGCTTTGCTTCAAGACCTCCACGAGCTGGTCCGCCGACTTGTTGCGAAGGCCGATGAAGCCGAGCACCGCCGTTACGACGAAACCGCTCACCCAGTACTGCAGGTCGGCGTTTAGTCCTTGTGGCATTGAACGGCCTCCATTGCCCTCCGCCGGAAAATCGCGTGGCGAAGACTCTCTAGGGCAGTGGGGCCGTTTCCAAGGTGATCCGGGGAGCAAAGGCGGTACACGCACCATCCGGTAGACAGCATCGCCCAGGTGTTGAAGGCCGCCGGAAACGAAAGCCAAAGGACGGGGTGCTGTATGGCGGCAGTAATGTAGCGGAGCCAGATGACAAAGAAAATCGTGAAGGTCGGGAGCGTCACGCACCGGCGAAACAAAAGATTGCCGCTGATCCAGGACGCCCATAGCTGCAACACCGCGAAGAGCAGGAATACAGCTCCCCAGCGTATGGCGGAAAATGGAGCATAGGGCAGATAGAGCAGCGGCGCAGTCTTGAACGGATCGTACCAAGGGTTAACGGCGATCAGCCCCCAAAGCAGCTTGTATGCCGCGATGTCGATTTCGATTGGACGCGGATCGAGTACCGCGATTGTGAGCCGCGCGTCTTTAATCCAGTTCATAAGCAGTTGTTCTCCGCCGCGATCACGGCGAGCGCCGAAACAAAACCGGCCAGGGCAAGTATCAGCCCCAGCCGGTCGATAGGATTAGGATCACGCCAGTCCAGCTTCATTGAGCTTCTCCCGGATATGGTCGGGCAGCGATGCGGCCGCCCGACGCGCGTTCCAAGCCTCGACGGCGATACTGGCAACGTAGTGACCGACCAGATCCCAAGAGTGCGGCACCGGCTGAGTCACTATGAAGCCGCCGATGGAGCGAAGAACATACTTCGCCCCTATCGGACCGACTGCCGGAAACACTTCCCGGAGTAGCTGGCGGGCGGCAGATCGGACGGCCGGGACTACTCGCCGGCCAACCCTCCCCCCGTGGCCACCAGTCCGTTCACTCCGGTACCGGTCGA
Organism: uncultured Armatimonadales bacterium; assembly: GCA_964235675.1. Lineage (GTDB taxonomy): Bacteria > Armatimonadota > Armatimonadia > Armatimonadales > Capsulimonadaceae > CAXSEA01. The sequence goes on from CAXSEA010000151.1 coordinate 5,851, forward strand.
AAGCACAGGCGTGTTGCTTCCGGAGGGAGTGCCGGTCTTATCGGCGGTGATGGTGGTCTCGATTTCACTGGCGGACAGCGCTCCCCCGGTGAGCGTCGCCAATATGCCTCCGACAGGCGAGCTGTCAGCCTTCTGCTGCGCGGCGGCATTGCTCTGAATGTTCGCGCCGCCGATGGCCGACAAAGCGGACGTGTAGAGCGCATCGATTTCATTGTCGATGATGCCGGTCAAGATCGGCGCGAACGCTCCGGCGAGGAATGCGTTGTGCCCGGCCAGGTGGCCGATGAACTCGGCGGCTTTCTCGTTGACCGCATCGCACACGGTCTGCTGGCTCGCCTTGGGATCATTGGTCAAGGTGTTGACGGCCGCCGACTGCAGCGTCTTGACGAAGTTGGCGACGCTTCCGAAAAACAGGCAGATGAGATAGGTCTGCCACCAGTTGAGTTTGAGCTTCATGGGTCTTGTTTGCGCCTCCTAAGCGCTTGTCTTCTATGGATTGCCGAAAACAAAAGCGCCTGCCCTTCAATCCAAGAAGAAGGCAGGCGCGGGAGATGAAAAATTATTGGAATGCGGCGGCTAGGGAATCGTCACCTGTGGACACTCCTCGATGACGAAGCCGCCCAGGAACGCGCCGTCCCGCCATGTTCCGTCCGCCGATCCGACCACGAGCCACGCCTGAAATTGTCCGAACGCAGCCGTATCGCCGGGTTGAATGACGTAGGTCACGACAAGAACCGACTCGTCGCCTTCATCGAGCGCGATGCTCAGGTAGGGCTGAACGCCGATAAAGACCGGCGGGCCATCGGCAGTCGCCGCGACCACCAGCTTTGCCGCCGCCGCCGGGGTGGTCCAGTCGAACGGGTTGTCCTCATCGAGCCGAAAGCGCCGCTCGAAAGTTGCCCCCGCTGCGCCCTGTCTGGTCTCGTAGGTAGGTGTGGGCATTGTCTTAAAGGTAGCCGCCGACGATGTACCAGCTGGTCCCATTCGAGCTGAACGTCCGGCACTGGTAGCTGGTGGAGTAGGTCAGCGCCGAAACAGGATCTAGGAAGGAGCTGGTCGATGTGACTGTCACGCTATCGCCTGATGGCAACGCTCCCATCTTGAAGATGTAGTTGCGCCCAGTGCAGTTTGCCGCCGCCGGAAGCGTCATGGCGTAGGTGGTGCCGCTCGCCGGCGCGTTGCAGTTCCACCATCCGCCGTAGGTCGTCGTGATCGATGTTGCGCTGCTCACCGGCGTCGCGCCGGGAGCGGTACTGGTCGTCGGCAGGCCGTTGTTGAACGACATGCGGCTGCCGTTCACGCCGTAGACCGTCGCGGATATGGCGGTGATGCCGTTCTCGGCAAACGAAGCCGCGCCAAGCGCGCCGGTGGTCGTCAGGTCGCCGCTTGAGTCCGCCGTGACGTTCGGGAGCAGCGCCCAGGCATTCCCGTTGAACCAAGCGACCTGGCCGGCTGCTGTTCCGGCGGGGAGCGGATTAGCGACGCCGAGCACCCCCGCGTTCACCGTCAGGCTGGAGCCGGCTTCGGCCAACCCGAGAGTCGCGGCCGTCGCTACTGGAAATGTCTGCCCTAGCCAGCTACTCCCGTTGTAGCCCAGATATTGACCGCTTGTCGGCGCGGTGGACGAAACGGGGACATGCTGGAGTAGGGAGACGGTGTTCGATCCCGCCCGTCCGGTGACATCGCCGACGAGTGGCAGCGATGAAGGCGATGTAGGATCGTAGCTTTGAGCGCTGGCCGGTTGCGACAAAGCCAAGCCAAGGCAGAGCGCGATCATAGCTGGCAAGGGCATCTTGGCCTGCCCTTTGATCGCGGCGTTTTGCATTAACTCCACACCAGAGTCGAAGCGGTCGGGTTCGTGACTGAGGACCATCCACCCGGCTGAAGCAGGTTGGTGTTGGCCGGCTGCTGCGTTCCGGTATTGCCGCCCAACGTGTCCGAACCGGAAGGGGCCCAGCCTGCGAAAGCGAGTGTTGCGGATTGATTGTTGGCGCTGCAGTTAAACTCGGCTCCGCTATTGCTCGCATTCGCGGCAGCCGGCGCGACAAGGTAGTCGGTCGCGGCTCCTGGAGTGAAAAAGACGTTGACGCTGCTGAAGCCTGCCGGGATAGCGGGGATCGTGTTCGCTCCTGCGGCTCGGGCGATGGTGGCGCTGGTAGCGGTTGTGCCGGGAGTGCCGGTGGAGTTGATATAGACGCGGTAAGGAACGCTCGGAGCGGCTTTGCCGGTAAAGATGGGATCGTAGTCTGGCATGACGTTGAATTGTCCTTTTAGAATGTCCTGAAGGATGAAGAGCCTCAGAGGCGGGATGGTGAGTACGCTGCCGATGTTGGCGTAGGTGTCGTCGCCGCCTGCGGTGATATTGACGTTGTTCGGGCCGCCGTTGAAAAGCGGAAAGTCGCCGCCTGCTCCCGTGCTCGGAAACGCCGTCATGTTCAAATCGCCGGCGGAAGTGTCGAACTTGGTCAGCACCCCGGAGCGCGGCTTTGCGAGCGGGCCGCTGGTGGATACGATGATCGGCCCAGACTTTGAAGGCGGCAGCGGCGCGGCCTGCGCGGGATTTCGATTTCTCCCGAACAAGCCATAGCCGCCGTAGCCCTCGAACAGCAGCTCCACCTTGCCCGTCTGGCTGACCGCTTTCGGGGCTGTGGTGGCTGTGGTCGTGGACGTGCTCGAACCGCTGCTCGAGCTCGAACTGCTTCCAGACGAACCGCTCGACCCGCTGGAGCCTGAACTGCCAGTACCAGTGGACGTCGGTAGCGTGGGCGCGACATAGGCAAGCGCGGCCGCTGGGAGCGCGGTCGAATATGTCGCGTGAATCCGGCCCTGCGATATCATCGCATTGACGCCGGACGCATAGATCGCCGCTGCCTGAACCGGGTTCGACGCTGCCAACCTGTACGCCGCTTCAAGTTGAGCCATCAGGAGCTGGTAGTAGTCCATCGGCTTCTCTTCGCCGCTTCTCGCAATTTCGCCGGAGACGCCTACCCGCGACGCTCCGGTCGTTTTGATGCTTCCGTCCGAGTTCTGCCGGCTCATCTCCAGCAGCGCGGATTTGACGATCATCGGGTCGAGCTGCGCCGCATACGCCGGATCGAGGTCGGCGATGAGGCAAGCGCAATCCTGCGTGACCATCTGGTAGCTGGGATCGAACGACGAGATCGGCGGTACCGGGTTGGAATTGGTTTCCACCCAAGCGCCGTCCGCGCTGAACCCCTCGCTGGTGATCGCCCCGGCTGGAACCGCGCCGCCAGGCGGTTGAAGCTGCCCGGAATAGACGATAGGGTTCCCGCTGGAATCAGCGCCG
>CAXSEA010000152.1:0-9099 GCA_964235675.1 uncultured Armatimonadales bacterium
GCGCAACAACCCTCCGGCCAATTTCGCCGGGCAGCAGGTGACCGGCACGTCGGAGATCGACGGTGTGCAGCTTGACCTCGCTGACGGCTCCTGGATATTGGTCCGTCCGTCGGGTACCGAGCCGCTGGTACGCTGCTACTATGAGACTTCCACCGACAGCGAGGCTACCAAGCTGGTCGGCGAGCTGGAAAAAGAGATTGGCCCGGGGGAGGTTCATTAGGTAGCGATAAGCTAATTAAATTCTCCCATCGTGTATCTAATCAATGAGGTGCATGTTGAAAGAAGGCTCACTGGTTTTAGTTCCCCCAAATCAGTTCATCCATGCTGATACAGATCGTGTTCTCGGCGAGGTCTGGGCGGATTATGGGGACGCAAGCGACGTCACAGTACTGGACGATCAAGCAAATTCATTTGAGGCTGGCGTATATGCTGACGATGAATTGATTATAGTTTCGTTCCATCCACTGAACGAACACCACATATTAGTGTGGTCAAGGTCGTCTTGGCACGCTATTACAGGAAAAGCACCGGAAATATGAGACTTAGCGCGCGCAACACGCTCAAGGGCGTCGTCAAGGAAGTGATTGTTGGTGCCGTAAACACCGAAGTCATTCTGACGCTGGAAGGCGGGGCGGAAGTGGTTTCCATAATCACGAAAGAGTCGGCGGAAAACCTGGAGCTGGCTCCCGGCAAAGAAGCCTACGCTGTGATTAAATCCTCGGACGTGATGGTCGCAGTCGATTAGTGGCAAAGAAATTAGCAAGTGAAGTTATGTCTGATTCTCCCGAACTCCCGATTGCGATTTATTATGAGCATCCCGACTGGTTCCGCCCGCTGTTCGCGGAGCTGGACCGACGCGGGACGAACTATGTCAAAGTGGATGCGCGGCATCATTCCTATGACCCGGCGCAAGCTGGGCGCGAGTACAGCTTGCTGTTCAACCGGATGAGCCCATCGGCTTACATGCGCAGCGAGCATCCGGGGATTTTTTACACGCTGGGCTATTTGGCGCATCTGGAGCGGCTTGGAACGCGGATCGTGAACGGGCGGCAGGCGTTTGTGACCGAGACGTCCAAGGCGATGCAGCTGACGCTGCTCCAGGAGCTTGGCTTGCCGTATCCTCGGGCAATCATCATTTCCAGCCCGGAAGCCGCTCCGGCGGCGGCGGGGAAGATGCGCTACCCGGTGGTCGTGAAAGCGAACATCGGTGGCAGCGGCGCTGGGATCGTGCGCTATGACACGCCGGAGGAGCTGCGCGAGGCGGTGGACGCGGGCAGTATCGACATGGGGATCGACAAGACCGCGCTGGTGCAGGAGTTCGTGCCGAAGCGGGACGGGCATATCACCCGCGCGGAAGTAGTCGGGGGCAAGTTTATCTACGCGATCAATGTTTTCTCCAGCGGCGACTCGTTCAATCTGTGCCCGGCGGATATCTGCCAAACTCGGGGTGGAGTGGAATTGTCGCGTGGGGCTTGCGCGGTGGACGCGCCGAAATCGGGGATGACGGTGGAAGGGTACACGCCGCCGGCGGAAATTGTGGCGAACGTGGAGCGGATTATGGAGGCGGCGGGAATCGAGGTGGGCGGGATCGAGTACATGGTGGACGACCGCGACGGCTCGATTGTCTACTACGATATCAACGCGCTTTCAAATTTCGTCGCCGACGCGACGAACGTGGTCGGGTTCAACCCCTTCGCGCGGCTGGCGGACTTTCTTGAAGCTGAAGCGCGGAAAGGATAGCGATTCCCAATGCGCTATGGATTTTGGATGCCGGTATTCGGCGGCTGGCTGCGCAATGTCGATGACGAACGAATGGAGGCGTCATGGGAATACGCGTCCGCGCTGACGCGCCGCGCCGAGCAGATCGGCTATGATTTGACGCTGATCGCCGAGTTGAATCTGAACGATATCAAAGGCGTGGAAGCGCCGTCGCTCGACGCGTGGAGTACAGCCGCCGCCTTGGCCGCCGTGACGAATAGCATCGAGCTGATGGTGGCCGTTCGTCCGACGTTCCACAATCCGGCGCTGCTGGCGAAGCAGGCGGCCAGCATCGACCAGATCAGCCATGGTCGGTTGTCGCTGAACGTGGTATCGTCGTGGTGGCAGGAAGAAGCGCGGAAGTACGGCGTGAACTTCGAGCAGCATGACGACCGCTACGCGCGCACGGAAGAGTGGCTGGCCGTCCTGGACGGGGTTTGGAAGCAGGACCATTTCTCGTACGAGGGTCGCTACTACAACGTCCATGACAACGTGCTCCAGCCGAAGCCGGTTTCCAAGCCGCGTCCTGTGCTTTACGCGGGTGGGGAGTCGGAAACGGCGAAGAACTTGATTGCTCGGACCTGCGACGCGTATGTCATGCACGGAGACCCGCCGGAGCGTGTCGCGGAGAAGATCGCCGATATGTCGGCGCGTCGCGAGCGGTTCGGACTGCCGCGTATGCAGTTCGGAGTCGCCGGTTACGCCATTGTCCGCGATACCGAGGCCGAGGCCAAGAGCGAGCTGGCGCGGATTACGGATGTGCGTCAGTCCGCCGCCGGTTACGACAACTACCAGCAGTGGCTGTCGGGCACACAGCTGGAGCAGCAGGTATCGCTGGAGGATTACAGCGTCTCGAATCGCGGATTGCGCTCAGGACTGGTGGGCACGTCCTCGCAGGTGGCCGCGCAGGTGGCGGAGTTCGAGGCGGTCGGGGTGGATTTGCTGCTGCTGCAGTTCAGCCCGCAGATGGAAGAGATGGAACGGTTCAGCGCGCAGGTGATATACGCTTGACGGCAGAAAGCGCGGGCGTTCCTCCGAAATTCGGGGCGGAGCGTATTCGCGCGATCAGCTTTGATGCGGGCGACACTTTGATTTTCGACGATCCTCCGATGGAGCGGCGTATTGCGGATGCGCTGGATGCGGAAAAGTTGCGCTTCGATCAAGAGTTGCTGCCGGACGCTGTTTTGGGCATGCAGCGGCTGGGTCTTTCCCTTTACTTAGCCGGGCATGCTTTGGATTCTCCCGAGTTGGTCCTGCAGTGTACGGCTAGTCTCCTGCAAGCGCTTTCGCTGCCTGCCGGTGAAGATGCGGTTGTCGCGCTGTCCCGAAGGTTCGCCGCGCAGCCGTATCGCCGTGTTCTTGGCCCCGGCATTTTGCCGCTGCTGATTGAATTGAAGCGGCGCGGATTCCGGCTGGCGGTTGTCTCCGACTGGGAAGACGATCTGCCCGATTTGCTGGCTTCGCTGGACATTCGCCCTTTTTTCGACTGCCTTTCGATTTCCAGCTTGGTCGGCGCGACGAAGCCGGACGCGCGGCTTTTCCGCCATGCTTTGGAGTGCTTGAATTTGCCCGCCGAAGAAGTAATCCATGTTGGGGATTACGCGGAGCTGGATGCCGCGGGCGCGATGGCAGTCGGGATGGGCACGGTGGTCTATGACCGTCGTGGATTGTACGGAGGCGATTGTCCGGTTGCGGACGTGTATGTCCGAACGTTTAGCGAGCTGGAATCGTTTCTGCTTGGGTTGGAGGCCACTGCTGCCGACGGCTCCTAGCCGGTTTCCGAGCGGCATTCCGGGCGTGCCATAATGAGGGGAACGAGCTCGCCCATGCAGACGCCTTCGATTACATTTGAGCATCCTCTTTGCTGGCTGCTGCTGCCGGTGCTGGCCGCCCTGTTCTGGTGGATTGCCCGGCGCGGGGCGGGCGCTGCCGGGCTAAGGCAGTACGCCCAGGCGACGGTTGTCCGCTGCTGCGCGGCGGCGTTGATTATCGGGGCGATGAGCGCGCCCGTCGTCCACTTTTTTGCGCATGGCCGAAGCGTGGTCTTTTTGGTGGACGAATCCCGCTCAATATCCCCCGCCGAGCGAAGCCATGAAATTACGCTGGTGCGCGAGGCGATTAAGGCGAAAGCGCCGCGCGACCAGGTGGGCGTGATTGCGTTCGGCGCTGATCCGTCGGTCAATGTGCCGCTGAGCGCATCGCCGGGCGCTGTCGGCGCATCGGTTACGGTGAATGACGATGCGACCGATATTGGAGCGGCATTGCGTCTCGCCGGAGGGCAATTGCAGCCGGGCGGCGGGAACCAGATCGTTCTTTTGAGCGATGGCGTCAATACCGCGAGCAGCGCGGGCGATCCGCTTTCCGTGGCGACCAGCGGCAACGCACCGATTTCCGCAGTTGACCCGGCGGCGTTTTTGGGGCAAGCGCCGCCGGAGGCGAGCGTCTCCCGAGTTGATTTGCCGCTTATTGTCCACGAGAACGAGCCGGTGGCGATTCGGGCCGTGGTGGCTTCGTCGGTGCCGCAGTCGGCGAGCGTCACGGCCACTCTGGACGGGAAGGCGATAGCGTCGCGGACGGTTCAGCTGTCGGTCGGCAAGAATCTGGTGTCGCTGTCGGGGCGGATCAGCGGAGCGGGGATCCGGCGGGTGGCGGTTTCAGTGGATGCGCCCCAGGACACGCTACTAGAAAATAATGCCGCCGCGGCGCTGACGCGCGTGATCGGCAAGCCGCGCATCTTGTATTTATCGGACGCGCCCCAGACGATTGCGCCTACTTTGCAGCGAGCGATGCAGGCGCAGTCGGTGACGCTCGATGTCAAGCCGCCCCTGCAAGCGCCTACGGATGTAGCCGGCTTCGCGGGCTATGACAGCGTGGTCCTCAGCAACGTGCCCGCGAGCGAGATGACTCATGCGCAGCAGGCGGCGCTGGTCTCGGCGGTGGGCGATTTCGGGGTCGGGCTGGGGATGGTCGGGGGGACGAGCTCGTTTATCGGCGGCGGGTGGCGGGGAACGCCGGTGGAATCGGCGCTGCCGGTGACGATGGTGCCGCACCAGGGTGAGAAAATCCCGGCGGCGGACGTCGTGATCGTGCTGGACGCGTCCAACTCGATGAGCGAGGAGGAGGGCGGCGTCGAGAAAGTGCAGCTTGCCGCGCGGGCGGCGGTGGCGCTGCTCGGCACGCTGCAGCCGGTGGACCGGGTGGCGGTGATCTCGGTAACCGAGACTCCGACTCTGGTGCTGCCGTTTTCCACTCCCGCGCAGGCGCTCGCGGCGCGGAAGTCGATTGAGGGAGTCGAAGCCGGGGGCGGCGGTATCTACTGCCTGACCGGGCTTGAAGCAGCTTATGATCTGCTGGATACGTCGCACGCGGCGATCAAGCATGTAGTGCTGTGCGCGGACACCAGCGATTCCGAGGAGCAGCAGAACTGCGTCGAATTGGCCCGCCGGATGCGGCTTGAGGAGCATATTACGACGAGCTGCTGCGGTATCGGCGAGTGGAGCGACGGCGACGTGGGCTTCCAGCGCGAAGTCAGCAGCGCGGGCAACGGGCAGCTTTTCGTGGTCAGCCAGGCCGCCGATCTTCCCAGCTTTTTTCAGCGCGACATCTCGCACATTCAAGCGCCGCCGTATGAGGAAGGCAGCTTTATCGCCAGGCCGACGGCGGGCGACGCTTTAATCGCCAATCTGCCGCTGAACACTGCCCCGCCGCTGCTTGGCTATGATTTGGCTACGGCGCGTCCGGGGGCGAGTGTCGCGCTGCGCGCGCCGAGCCGGCCTGATCCGTTCCTTGCGTACCAAGAATACGGCCTGGGGCGGACGTTCGCGTTTACCAGCGATGAGACGGCGCATTGGGGCGCGCGCTGGCTGCCCTGGCCGGGGTATGGGGAGTTCTGGTCGCGGGTGCTTCGCTGGTCGCTGCGGCGGGATCAGGCGAGCGATTTTCAGATGTTTACCGATCTGCCCGTCGGCTCCAGCCGAGGGCATATCGTAGTGGACGCGTTTCTGCCGGACGGCTCTTACCGCAACGGGGCGGCGTTCCGGGCGGTGGTGGCGAGTCCGCCGGATGCGAAAAGCGCGCGAGGTGAGCGCGTCGAGCATATTGATTTGAAACAGACGGGGCCTGGGAGATACGAGGCGGATTTCGCGGCGGGGCAAGTCGGACAGTATCTTGTGAGCGTCAGCCGTCCGGGGGACGCGTCGGGAGGCGTTTCCACCGTTGGGGTATCACAATCCTACTTGGCTGAGTACGCGCAGAATCCGCCTGACCTTTCGCTGCTGAACGCGCTGGCGCAGCAGACCGGCGGCGCGCTGCTGAAATCGCCGGCGGACGTCTGGTCGCTGCCGCAGCTGAAAACGATGAGCAGCCGGAACGTTGCGTCGCTGTGGCTGCTTCTGGGGACAGCGCTGTTCTTGCTGGATGTCGCTTGGCGCAGGCTGGGGTGGCGTGTTCGCTCGCGGTTTAGTCCCAAGGTCAGTGCGGGGCAAGTGGCGGACGTTTTGACGAGCGGCGGCCGATTGGCGGCGGGCACTCGGGAAAAGATGGTGCAGCGTAGGACGGAATCGGCGCAGCGGACAGTTCGCGAGCAAAAGGTTTATGAAAGCGATTTGCTGTCGCGGCCTATCGGCGGCAGGGGGCCTGGCGACGCGCCGCCGGACGGCAGAGAATCGAAGTACGGCGCGAGTTTAGGCAACGCGCGGAGCAGCATCGCCGAGCGGGATTCCGAAGCGGATGCCGAGGAATTTCCTCTGGTCGCCAGCTTGGACGACATCCGCCGCCGCGAGCGTTCGCGGGCGGACAGCGACAAGCAAAACACGCGGCAATAAGCGCAATACTGACGGGGAGTATAAAGATAGAACGCAGAATTATACAAACGTACGCGCCGGTAATATCGAACGTGGAGGTAATCGCGCATCACAATGTCATCACTTGCCACGCTCCCGAGATCGCGCGGCAGGCGGAGCCGGGGCAGTTCGTCAATGCGTTCGCCAGCGGCGTGGTGACCAATATCCTGAGAAAGCCGTTCAGCATCTTTCAAGCCGACACCGCCGCCGGGACGGTTTCGCTGCTTTACCAGATTCATGGGGCGACGACAATCGGCATGGCGTCGAAGCGGGAAGGCGACACCCTGGATATTGTCGGGCCGCTGGGCGGGAGCGTGTTCAGGGCCGATGCCGAAGCGTCGCACACGCATATCATGGTGGGCGGCGGGTATGGCGTTCCGCCACTGGTTTTTCTAGCGCAGAGACTCCGTGCCGCGAGTCCGGCGTGCCGCATTCGGTTCATTGTCGGGGCACGCTCGAAGGAACTGCTGCTTTGCGAGGCGGAACTCGCGGGGGTGAATGTCGAAGCCGACTTCTGCACGGAAGACGGCTCCCACGGCACTCCTGGCCGCGTCACGGACGTGCTTGCGCGTATTTTGGAATCGGGCGATCCGGTTCAGGTGTACACCTGCGGGCCGACCCCGATGATGCGGGTGGTGGCGGAGATGTGCGGGGGGCTGGATGTGGCCTGCCAGGTGTCGCTGGAGGTGCCGATGCCGTGTGGGATTGGTGTCTGCATGGGCTGTGTGGTCGATCTTGCGGATGACCGGCGTGTCCGCGCTTGTTTGGAAGGGCCGGTCTTCGACGCGGCGCGGGTGACCTGGAAATGATTTCACCACCGATGACGACTCACGATTTGTCGGTCAGTATCGGCTCGCTGAAGCTGCGCAATCCGGTGATGACCGGCTCCGGCACATTCGGCTTCGGCTCGGAGATGGCGGGTATCGTCGATTTGAACCTGCTCGGCGCGGTGGTGGTGAAATCCACCAGCTTGGAGCCGCGCATCGGCAACGACACCCCGCGCATCGTGGAGACGCCGGGCGGGCTGCTGAACGCGATTGGGCTGCAAAACGGCGGCGTGGACAACTACTTGGCGGAAAAAGCGCCGTTCTTGCGCCAGTTCGACGTGCCGATTATCGTGAATCTGGTCGGCTATTCCGTGGACGATTACAGGGCGCTGGCAGAAAAGATTACCGAGGGGCAGGGGGCGGACGCTCTGGAAATCAATATTTCCTGCCCCAATGTGAAGCACGGCTGCGATTTTTCGGTGGATCCGCAACTGACGTTCGAGCTGATTACGGCGCTGAAAAAAGCGACGGATTTGCCGCTGATTACGAAACTCTCGCCGAATGTTACGGACGTCGTCTCGATCGCCCGCGCCGCCGCCGAGGCAGGCTCGGACGGCTTATCGCTGATCAATACGCTGCTGGGCACGTCGATTGACGCGCGAAAGCGCAAGTTTCGGCTGGCGAATGTTACGGGCGGGTTGTCCGGGCCTTGCGTGAAGCCGGTGGCGCTGCGGATGGTTTGGCAGGTGCATAACGCGCTGCCGAACATTCCGATTGTGGGGATGGGCGGTATCACGAACGGCACCGATGCGGTGGAATTCCTGCTGGCGGGCGCAACCGCCGTGGCGGTGGGCACGTCGACGTTTATCAATCCCACGGCAGCATTGGACGTGCTGGAGGGGATTGAAAGCTACTGCCGTGAGTACGACATTGAAAGTGTCGGTGAGCTAATCGGCGCTGTCGGCCGGTGACCCCTGCGGACGGGTCCAGGGTGGGGTGGCGTCTTGAGCGACCTGGCGTGCAGGCTCGGCAGGCGCAGCCGGCGGGAGCGTTTCAATGGGCGTAGAGGCGGGGGCTGGGGCGGGTGGCCAGGCACCGGGAGATTTCTGCCACGGCGAAGGTTTCGCCACGGGTTGCGTGGAGTAGCTGTTGCCGCTCATCCGGAATATCAAGACGGATAGCAGCAATATCGCCACCGAGACAATGGTGAACACGGGGCTGATGACGTGAAACGCGAGGCGGATAATAAACAGCACCAGATAAAGGCCGCCAAGAACCGCTAAAATCGGCCAAGTCTTGTAGCCGCGCGAGTAGGCGAGATAGGCTCGGCTGCCCACGCGGTAAAGCACGGCGAGAAAAATCAGGACATAGATAAAGATCGGTTGTGGGCCCGGCATAGTAATCCTCCCTGAAACTTAACTGCTTGAATTTATATTACATCAAGTATTTTGAGGTTGTACCAATTCTGTTTCACAAACTCACCTGCTCGGCTGCTCCATCCGGCGTAACGGCCACCTTCCCTGAAAGGGAAGGAAACTTGCCGGGCGTTGAGATAATGTTGTTCCTGGGTCGCCTTCGGAAAACAGGTCAGCTGGCCTTTACGCAGAGAATTGATATTATCGCTGATGCAGCTGAGTTGATTGGGATTTACTTCGGATTTAACGAGCAAGGTGTCTTGTAATATCAAATCGTTTTGACACCGCCCGTTTGTGGTAAGTTGGCGTCATGCATGG
>CAXSEA010000153.1:0-9062 GCA_964235675.1 uncultured Armatimonadales bacterium
GGATACGGAAACCGACATCCATGATTTTGGGGCCACCGACGGCATCAACCCTGTCGGCAGCCTGGTCGCTGCCGGTGATGGAACTTTCTACGGCGTAACGGAGACTGGCGGCTCGGCAGGCTTAGGCTGCGTCTTCAAAATCACCGAGAGCGGAAGCGTGACCGTGCTTCACAGCTTTGGGAGCGGCACACCCCAATCCGACGGGCTCGAACCGTTTGCCGGTGTGATCGTCGGCAGCGACGGTAATCTCTACGGAACCACGTCAGGCGGCGGCGCAAACAGCTTAGGAACCGTATACAAGATGACTCCGGCTGGAGTGGTGACTATCTTGCACTCGTTCGCCGGAACAACTGACGGCGCGATCCCTGAGACGCCATTGACCTTCGGCAAAGACGGTCGGCTGTACGGATGCACGCCGGCCGACTACGAATACGAGAACGATGGTGACGAGACCGTGTTCAGCTTGAACACCGATGGCTCCGGCTATCTCGTGCAGTACCGATTTCCCTCTGGCGACCATGGGGCAGGCATCCTCGCACTGGCGCCTGGCACCTCGACGACGCTCTACGGAACGATCGGGGGCATGGGAGAAAACAATAGCGAGGGTTACGGTCAACTGTACTCGCTGACTCCCGGAACCACCGACGGAAGCGCCGTGGTCAAGGTTCTGCACTCCTTCAGCAACGGCAGCGTCGCCGACGACGGGATGGTTCCGAACGGCGCGTTAATCGTCGATTCTGCTGGCGACATCTACGGAACGACCTTTGGGGGTGGCGCGAACGGCACCGGAACGGTGTATCAATACGCGTCAACCGGCGCGTACGCGGTCCTTTACTCGTTCGGCGGTCTGAACTACGATCCGGAAGGCGGACTGATTGTCGGCAGCGACGGCAACTTCTACGGAACGACCGAACTGTCCACCGAAGGGAATGGGTCGGTGTACAGTATCTCGCCAACCGGCTCGTTCAACGATATCTATGATTTCGGAGACTACGGCAACTATAACGGTGCCACTCCAGACGCGCCGCCTACGGAAGACAGCAACGGCAACTTTATCGGACTGACTAATCAAGGCGGTGACGGCAACGGCGACGGTACAGCTTACACTTTAACCGCCGGTTTGCCCGATCCCGTCAAGGTAAGCTCCGTCGCTCTCTCGCCTACCAGCGTTGTGGGTGGCTCGGCGAATTCCAAGGCGACGATCACTCTCGCCCAGCCGGCTCCGAGCGGTGGCGCGGTGGTGACTCTGGCGTCGTCCAACACGTCCGCCGCTACAGTCCCGGCATCGGTAACCGTCGCCGCCAACAGCGAGACGGCTACCTTCACTGTCACTTCGCACGCCGTCACGTCTAATACTAGTGCCATAGTCACCGCAACTTACAACAGCTCATCGGCTAGTGCCAAGCTCGCCGTTACATTCAATGGTCCATCGCTTACATCACTGACGCTTTCACCCACGTCGCTCACGGGCGGGGCCAGCAGCACGGCTAATACCGTTGCTCTGAACACGAATGCCACCGCCAGCACGACCGTGACCCTGAGCAGCAGCAACACCAGTGTCGCCACTGTCCCGGCGAGCGTGGTGATTGCTTCCGGCTCATCGTCGGCGAGCTTTACGATCAACACCTCAGCCGTAACCGCCACCGAAACGGTGACGATCACCGCCAGCTACAACGGAGTTTCTAAAACCGCGACCCTTACGGTGAACCCACCTCCCGTTACGCTCAAATCCGTGACGCTTTCGCCCACTTCCACGACCGGAGGCACCAGCACCACCGCCAACCGCATCTATCTCACCGCCGACGCCACCGCAAACGAAGTGGTCACTCTGGCGGTCAGCAACCAGGCCGTGGCAACGCTCCCGAGCAGCACCGTCACCATTTCCTCGGGATCGTCGTCGCACACCTTCACTATCAACGCGCAGCCGGTGACCAGCACCCAGACGGTTACTATCCTTGCCACCCTAAATGGTGTCACCCAGACAGCCACACTCACCGTCACGCCTGCCCTGATGGTCAGCTCCGTCTCGCTCAGTCCAACTTCCGTAGTCGGCGGCCAGGCCAACTCCACCGGCACTGTCACTTTAAACGCGGCAGCGCCCTCCGGCGGAGCGGTCGTGACCCTGAGCAGCAGCGATCCCTCCGCAAGTGTGCCCAGCACAGTGACCGTCGCCGCTGGGGCCAAGACGGCTACCTTCACCACTACCACGAGCGCCGTCACCGCCCAAACCACGGCCACTATCGCCGCGATCTACGGCGGCGTCTACCAGTCCGCAACCCTCACCGTGAACCCGCCCGCCTCCAGCGGCGCGACGCTGAAATCCGTGACGCTTTCGCCGACCTCCACCGAAGGCGGCAGCGCCGCGACCACGGCTAACCGCGTCTACTTCACCGCCGCGCCGACCTCCAACCAGACGGTTACCCTCACCAGCAGCAACACCGCCGTGGCTACCGTGCCGAGCAGCGTGACGGTCAGCAGTGGCTCGACCTCGCATGCCTTCACGATCACCACTAAAGCCGTGACTAGCACGCAAACAGTCACGATCACGGCCAAGTCCGGCGGCGTCACTCAGACTGCAACCTTAACCGTCACGCCGTAAGCTGCGGCCATACCTTCGTGGGACGGCGTTTTACGAGAAAATAGCAAACAGTCCTGGCGGCGCAAGCGATTCACTTGCGCCGCCAGGGCTGTTTGCATGATTTTCCCATCTCGAAACGCCAGCAAAATTACCAGCTAAGAAAACGAATTATCTACTAAATTCTGCGTTTTTCTTGCGCTGGATTAGTTTGTGCTTTATCGCATTATAACGCAATCCTCGCTTCGTCAACGTTTGACGTAACTTCTAAAGCAGTCTTGTTCTATTCTATGTTTACTACATTCCACTCTTCCACCCGCCAACCCAAAAACCATAACTAATGCATCGCCGCCGCTACTGCTGTCGGCGCGCTGCTGGCCATGTCATTGTTGACTCACCCAGGTGCCGCCAGCGCCGCACTTGCCCTCAGCCACATGCCGATGGTGGTGCGCGGCCTGGCGCCTTTGCGCCTCACTGACGCCGCGCAGCCGATCACCATCGACTTCGCCCTCAAGCCCCGCAACGCGGGCCAAATCCCGGCGCTGCTTCAAGCGATCAGCGACCCGAAGAGCCAGATGTACGGTCACTATCTCACCCAGGCCGAGTACCGTGCCAAGTTCGCGCCGACTCAGGCGCAGGTCGATCAAGCCGTCGCCTACGCCAAACCCCAAGGCCTGACGGTCGGCCATGTCTCCCCCAGCCGGATGCTGGTGCATGCTACCGGCACGGCGGCGCAGATGAACGCCGCGTTCGGCGTGACGCTGCACGACTATGTCTCGCTCGATCCGCGCGACAACGGTCGCCTCTTCCACTCGCCGACTTCCGAGCCGGCTCTCGACGCCTCCATTGCCCCGCTGCTCACCGGCGTCGTCGGCCTCAGCAACGCCGCCGTGCCGCACAGCGACTCCAGCGACCCAAGCGCCGTCAGCGTGCCGTCCAGCGTGACCGTCAGTTCAGGCACTTCCTCGCGCACGTTCAATCTCAGCGTGAGTAAAACTGCTCCCAATGAAACGGTGACCATCACCGCCAGCTACAACGGCCAGGCGCAGACGGCGCAGATCGCCGTCTCGCCCGCTCCGATCACTCTGAAATCAGTGGTGGCAAGCCCCGCCAGCACTGAGGGTGGCACGAGCACCACATCCAACCGCGTCTATCTCACCGGCAACGCCACCGCGACCACTGTCGTCTCGCTCACCAGCAGCAACCCGACCGTACTAAGCGTACCGAAAACCATAACCGTGCAGCAGGGCTACTCCTCGCACGTGTTCACCGTCACGACCCAGCCCGTGACGAGCGAGCAGGACGTGACTATTACCGCGACTTCCGGCGGCATGACGCAGACCACGGTAGTGACTGTCACGCCGTAGCCGACGCATGGCAGATCGCTAGAAAACAAACAACGCCCCTGCTCCGCAAATGCGCGGAGCAGGGGCGTTGTTTAATTATATTAAAGCCCTAGCGATTCTGTTGGGCGCTCGAAACTCCACCTCTCCACATGCATCTCGCCAGTGTAAGGCGCGAGCAGGCTCAGCGCGTCCGGCAGCGGCGTTTTTGGATCGAGCCAAATACCTTCCGCTGCGCGCGGCAAAATCACTGGCATACGGTTGTGGATGCCTTCGGCGATGGCGTTCGGCTCGCAGGTAATCATCGCCGCGCTTCGCAGCCACTCGCCATTGGCGGGATTTTTCCAAACGTCCCAAATGCCCGCGAAGGCGAACAACTCCGGCTCGGTTTCATTGCCGACCGTGAAACGCCAGGGCTGCTTGCGCTGGGCGGATTTCTTCGACGCCACCGGCACCGCTTCCCCGGCGTTTTGCCACTCGAAATAGGCCGTGGCGGGCAGCAAACAGCGCCGCTCGCGCACGGCTTTGCGGAAAGTGGGCTTGGCCTCGATTCCCTCGGCGCGGGCGTTGAAAGCGCGCGTCCCCTCCGAGGCGTCCTTAGCCCACGGCGGGATCAGTCCCCAGCGCATTTCCTCCAAGGATCGGCCCTCCGGCTTGACAATTACGGTGGGCAGCAGGAGGGTAGGGCGGTAATCGGGCTCCGCCTCCAGGAACCACTCCAACTTTTGGTCAATGTCGAAGCGGTCGGGAATAATCGAGAGGTCCGAAGCGCTCAGTAGATAGCGGCTGCACATAATCGTGATTGTGGCACGGCAGCGCGGCATGAGTACCGGATAAAAGCGGCGTGCGACGGATTACCCGCGCCGCGCGTCGTCCGTGCAGGCGACCAAAACCACCAACGCCGCCGTTGCCGCGATGCACGTCAACGCCATCAGCTCTGGATGGATAGCGCGTCTTTCCACCATCCACACCGCCTCGGTCGTAATAAAAGCAGCGTAGACGGCGGTAATTGCCCATCCTTGCCATGAGCAGGGAACCCAGTGCGCCCTGCCGTCGCGGTGGAACCAGATCGGGCGTTTCATGCGGGAAGCGACACCGGGCGCGCGGATAAGTTGCAGCTTATCTGTCGTCTTGCCTAACGGCCTCATGCTCACGTGGTGCTATGTATGCGCTACTTCTGCTACTATTACAATTGCCTAATATTATGGCAGGCAAAATTCCACGCTCCCGAAAGGCACGTTCATGCTCATGCACTCCCGAACCTCCCGCGCTTTTGTTTCCACGATCGCCCTCCTCGCCGCGCTCGCCTCGGCTCGTCCCACGCTCGCCGACAGCATCCCTCCCACCGACCACGCGCTCCTGATGCAGCTCGCGTCCCAAGTGGCCGCCGACCATGCCCAAATCGCCGCCGACCATACCGCGATGACCGCCGACCGCGCCGTCATCGCCGACTTGCGCTCCCAGCTCGCCGCTCAACAGACAACGCTCACAGCCGTTTCCGCGATTGCCACGGCTAAACCGCAGCCGGACGCCGGCGGTACGACCACTTACGGCCCATTCACCGTGAGCGGCAAAAACGTCTATCTGACTGACTACAACCTGCACATCCAATCCGGCTCCGGCTCGACCAGCGGCGCGGTGAACGGCTACGGCAACCTGATTATCGGCTACAACGAGACGCGCGGCTCCGGCAAGGATATCCATACCGGCAGCCACAACCTTATCATCGGCAGCGAGAACAATTACTCCGGGTACGGCTCTATCGTCGGCGGCTTTTTCAACACGTCCACAGCCGGTTACGCGTCGATTGTCGGCGGGCGGCACGGGACTGCGTCGGGAACCTACTCGACGATCTCGGGCGGCTATGGCGGTGCGGCGTCGGGGCAGTACGCCTCGGTCACCGGCGGGGAAAACAACAGCGCCGGCGGCGAGTACGCCTCGGCGACCGGCGGCTACGACAACGCCGCGAGCGGGGATTTCTCCTCCACTTTCGGAGGTGAAATCAACACGGCCTCCGGACAATATTCCATCGCCTCGGGCGGAGCCAGCAACACGGCCTCGGCGGACAACTCCGTCGTAGTTGGCGGGGATACCAATCAAGCGACCGGCCAGTTCGCCGAAGCCTTCGGCGGCGAGGACAACAACGCCCAGGGCAGCACGTCGGTGGTGGCCGGCGGGTATGAGAACATCCCCAGCCAAGATCTGACTTGCGTTTTTGGCGGCGACAACGACCAAGCCACCTACGAATTCGCGACAGCCAGCGGTGGCTACGGCAATGTTGCCTCCAGCGACTGGGCTTCCGTGTTCGGCGGCGAGGACAATACCGCCTCCGGCGAAATCTCGACCGTCACGGGCGGCTACGACGAAACCGAGAGCCAGACCATCTACTGGCGGGGCGGCACCTACGAAAGCAAGTAGCCTGTCCTGCTCTGCATTGCATTGCCGCGCTGAAACGCCGCTGATTCTTTCGCCCCGACGCAGCGGCTTGCTATACTCGCCTCAATCCGACAGCCTCATGGCTGAACGAGTTCGACGTCGATCAACCTCTCCACCCCTCAAAGGCATCCCGATGAAAACCCGCTACCACTTCCGCATCCTTGCCGTGCTTGCCGCCAGCTTTTTGGCAGTTTTCAGCCTGCTGTACCACGCCCGCGCTTCCGCCGATACGGCCGTAATCGCTTCGCCTCCCTCGGTTCATTCGCCTTCCACACCCGATCACGCGCTTCTGATGCAGCTTGCCGCAAAAGTGGAGGCGGACCGTTCCGTCATCGCCGATTTGCGCAGCCAAGTGGCGGCGCAGCAAGTTAAGCTCAATCTTGTCTCAGCCACGGCCAACCATGCCGATACCGTAGCCGCCCTCGCGCAGCCGGCGGCATCGTCGAGCTATGGGCCGTTTACGGTCAGCGGCAAGAACGTTTATCTCACCGACTACAACCTGCACATCCAGTCCGGTTCCGGCTCGACGGGCGGCAAAGTCAACGGCTACGGCAACCTCATCATCGGCTACAACGAAGGCCGCGGCTCCAGCGGCACCGATGTCCACACCGGCAGCAACAATCTCATTATCGGCAGCGAGAACAACTACTCGGGCTATGGCGCAATCGTCGGCGGCTTCTACAACACTAGCTCGGCAGGCTACGCCTCGGTGGTTGGTGGCAGGCATGGAACGGCGTCGGGCAACTACTCGACAGTCTCCGGTGGGTACGACGGCGCGGCGTCGGGGCAGTACGCTTCGGTGTCCGGAGGATATGAAAATGCGGCGTCCGGGGAGTATTCGGCGGCTGAAGCCGGGCTTGAGAACATGGCGAGTGGGGAATATTCGGCAGCCGCCGGGGGTGCGAACAATACGGTCAGTGGCGAGGTTTCGTCGGTCACCGGCGGCCAGTATAACACCGCGAGCGGCAGTGTTACGTCGGTGACCGGCGGCGAGGGCAACGCCGCGAGCGATGCGGGAACATCCATTTCCGGCGGTGTGGACAACATCGCCGACGCATACGCGGCTTGCGTGTCGGGAGGCGAGTTTAACGTTGCGTCCAACGAGTTCGCCGCTGTCTCCGGGGGAACCGGTAACACCGCAAGCGGCTCGGATTCGACTGTTTCTGGCGGCGATAATGAGACCGAAGCCAACGACAACTATTGGAAAGGCGGTACCTACGAAAGCAAGTAGCCTCATGGACGTTCCCAGCTATTCCCGCTCCAGCACGAAAAAGAACGGCTGATCGAACCCCCGGTAGTCCATCGCCCCAAGCAGGACGCCAGGTTCGACTTGCCGTAGGTGATCCAAAATGGGCAGGGCGTCGTAAACGATTGTCGCGCTGGCGACGCCCCGGTACTCCATCATCCGCAGCCGGGCCGTCGGCCTTCGCGCCGCGACCAATCCCTTGCCGAGACGGAACGCGCCCCGCGCCAGACGGCTGCGCTTCAAATTCAGGCGCTTCACGATTCCAATCGGCACGGTCGCCGGGTTGATCGCCGTAATCTTGCCGCCCGCGCGTCCAAACAGCAGCGGCTGCGCGTCGTCCGGGCTCTCGCCAAACTCTTTGCCGTACCATCCAAACGCTTCCAGCCAGCCGTCGAGCGGGTGGCCCGTGGCAAACCCCGACCCGCGCCAGCGCCCCGGCATCGCGTCCAGCGTCACCGGCCCCAGCAAGTCGAACAACGCCAGCGCTTCGCCCTGCGCCATGCCGCCAGCATCGCGTCGCGCCTTTTGAAACCAGGCGATATCCAGGGGATGGAGGGAGAAGGAAGAGGCAGCAGCGTTTTCTAACATGGGTGGGCTATACCCATCCCCGCCGCCTCCAATGAGATGCCGCTTACCGCGAGCAGCCACCTGCGAATTGTTAATTCTTAACTCCGGATTGCAAGTCGATTGAATTTGTGGAGAATGAATCTATTGCCGCTCAACACCAGGAAGGCTCTGTCCGATGCCGACGCAAGACAACGACGACGACGACGCGCATAAGCGTTACAAAATCTACTGGATCGCCGCCAACCTGGTCCTCGCCGATGCCGTCGATGTCGGCTTCGTCCAAATCGACCCGGACTCGCTCCCCGCCGACGCCGCTATCTGGTATGTCGAGCCGGCCTCGGACAAGCGCTGGGTGGCCGTCGCGCTGAAAAGCAGGGAGTTCGCCGAAAAAACCGATTTCAGGCCTGACCAATCCAGCGGGCCGTTCTCGTTCCCGCCGCGAATTTGGAGCGACCTCCGGCTGAGATGGAAGCAGCTGAACGCGAAATAAGAGCTTGCCATCGCCTCGCGCTTCGTCAGGCGCATCATGCTTACTCTCAACCGGCAAGCTATCCACCGCGAAACGGGATGGAAAACCCCGAATCGTCGCCTTCCCACGTGACCACCGACCCATAAGGCGGCTGCCCGGCTGCCCGTACACCACAAACAGATATTTCCGCGTCCCCGGAGCCGGATCGTCCACCGCGACGCCGTTGATTTTACACCCCGTGCAAGAAAACTGCTGATTTCCCGCCCCATACATATTCCGAATCAGCTGCGTGACGTCAATCGTCCGATCCCAACACCCAAACCCCGCGTAGATAACGGTAAACATCGGGTTTTCCTCTGGTGGCCGTGGATCCCGTCAGAGGAATTATACAAGATAAGGCCCATCGAGCGAGGCGAACGCCGGCAG
>CAXSEA010000154.1:0-9062 GCA_964235675.1 uncultured Armatimonadales bacterium
TCAGTCACGGTGATTCTATGCGTGAGCGTCAGGAATGCCAGGGCGAACGACTGGATCATCGACAGCGTCTGAGTGACTATCATGATCTTGTAGCGGTCCCAGCGGTCCACCAGCACGCCCGCCACCGGCGCAAGCAAGAACGTCGGGATCTGCCCCGCGAAGCCGAGCGTGCCCAGCAGCAGCGCGGAATGGGTCAAGCTGTAGATCAGCCAGCTGGTCGCGATACGCGTCATCCACGTGCCGATCAGCGATAAGCCTTGCCCGACGAAAAAGAGGCGGTAGTTGCGCGACCCAAGCGCCCGGAACATCGCGGGCAGGCGGAATCCCGATTTTTCGGCGGTTGCGATAGACATAAGCGGCAGCGCGATTTGACGCGAGTATGAACACGATACCTCGACACGCGATATAATTGCAACGCGCAATTATATCGACGTAGTTCCACTAGCTCGTCGCGCCAAGGGGGAACTCACTGGAAACAGTCTAGCAGCGCCTTGCATTTTGCTGCCGGTGCGATTCACACGGACTCATGCAAGACGCGGCGGCTGTTGCTTTGCAAAACGGGCCTGCCATGGTTCGGCAACCCTGTTTTCGCGGCGGCTAGAGGCAGTGCGATTTCGAGAAGGCGCTTCATGTTGACGACGTCTTCCTCATTGTAGGCGTGCAGCAGGCGCAGCGCGTCCTCGGCTTGCGCGCCGCCGCGACGGTAGGCGCGCCACAGGCGGACAGCGTCCATGCCGGACAAGCCATCGGTTTCGGGACGGCGAGCGATACCGAGCTGGCGCTCAATGCTTTTCAACCCGCCACTATAGCCGACGCTCTTCAGCAACGGGCACAAATCCACGTGCAGGCGGTCGGCGAACACCCGCTCCAGCACGGGAAAGCGCCGCTTCAAAAACGGAATGTCGAAGCCGCCGCCGAAAAACGTCACGAAGCCGTCAAACTCCTGGCAGTCGAACGCAAACTCCGCAAGATTGATGCCCTTGGTATAAAGCTTGGCGTCGAAACCGTCGGAGATGCCGATGATTGTAATCGAATCCGGGTCGTAGCCGCCGTCGGTTTCGATATCGAGATAGCCTAGGCGCGGAAACTCACTAGCCGCGCGCCAATGGTCGCGCGTGGCGAGATGGCGCGCGAAATAGTCCACGCGCTCCGCATCAAGCGCCTCGACGCTGGCGGCGATCACGCGGTCGAGAGTAGCACGATGCCGCGCCGGAATGCGCAGCCCGACCGCGCTAGCCTCTCTATTGAGGTAACCATCCCAGGAGATAATCTCCTGCTCCCAAAGCGATCTTTCCGTAACCAGCCCAATTCCGGGGGCATGAATAAATGTACTCGTCAGCATGGTTGGCGTCTTTTGTCAAAGCGAACGCATGTCCGCAGCGCACCTCCATTATATCGCAGCCGCGCGACCGTTCGCTTGCAATCATCGCGTTTTGCTAATACGAGCATGAAAGCGTGTCAGTTTGGGCAAATAGGGCAAGGCGAGAAGCAATTCCTCAACCCGCATTTGATTTGACGTTACTCCACAAACTATTTATGAGCACTGAAAACACTTCACAAGGCAGCCTCAACGGCTCCACACCGACTGCGCAAAAAGCCACGCCGCACGAAAGCAGCGGCGCTGGCGATAAGCACAAAGTCGTTATTCTCGGCGGCGGCTTCGCGGGCATTTATGCAGCCAAAGCGCTCGCGCATACGCCCGTGGCGATTACCATTCTCGATAAGACAAACCACCACTTGTTCCAGCCGATGCTCTACCAGGTTGCCACCGGGCAGCTCTCCGGCGACACCATCGCTTCTCCCATCCGCGGTATCCTAAAAGACCAGAAGAATGCCGAAACGCTGCTGGCGGAAGTGGTCGGCATTGACAAAGACGCCAAGCTGGTACATACAAAGAACGGTGAGCAGATTGCTTACGACAGCTTGATCGTCGCCACCGGCTCGGTTTACAACTACTTCGGGCACGAGGAGCAGTGGAAGGGTTTAGCCCCCAGCCTGAAGACACTGGTCGATTGCACCGAAATCCGGGAGCGAATCTTGGACGCCTTCGAGCGGGCCGAAAAAGAGCCGGACGAAGAAAAGATTCCCAGCTTGATTACGTTCGTCCTGGTCGGCGGCGGCCCGACCGGCTGCGAGATGGCCGGGGCAATCGCCGAAATGGCGCGGACGGGACTGAAAGGCGAGTACCGACGCTTCAACCCCGCCGACGCGCAAGTTATCATCATCGAAGCCGGTAAGCAGCTCCTCACCGGGTTTGCCGACGAGTTGGTGCAAGCAGCCGAGAAGAAACTGAAGGAGCTGGGCATTAAGATCGTTCTGGACTCGCCGGTCGAGAACATCGACGAGCACAGCGTCACCGTGAAGGGCACCAAAATCGCGGCGGAAACGATTATCTGGACCGCCGGCACAAAGGGCTCTCCTGCAGTGGAATGGCTGGGTTTGGAAGGCGACAAGAACGGGCGCGTGGAAGTCGGCGGCGACATGACCATTCCCGGCCATCCGGAGATATTTGTCGTCGGCGATACCGCCGCCATGATTGTGCCGCGCAAAAACCTGTTTGGGATACCCATCCAAGAAAAGGATGGCAAGCTTAAGCCGCTCCCTGGAGTCGCGCAGCCGGCAATCCAGGCGGGCGAGTACGCGGGAACAGTGATCCGGCGGCGCATCCGCGGCCTTTCGCCACCCGCGCCGTTCGTTTACCTTGACAAAGGCAATCTCGCCGCCATAGGCCGCACCTTTGCTATCGCTGATTTAGGCAAGGTAAAGCTCTGGGGACTGGCCGGATGGGTGATTTGGCTGGGCGTGCACATCGTCTACCTGATTGGCTACGCCAACCGATTGCTGGTGCTGACACAGTGGGCTATCGCCTATCTGACATTGCAGCGCACGGGCCGAGTCTTGACGGCGGAGTTCGAGGAGCGCCACCCGGATACTGCGCTCGATACCGATGCGGGCGCTCCGCTGAAAAGCTCTCCGTCACAGCCGCTGCCCGCTGGAGCGCATTAGTGACAAACGACCGCCGCACTGCTAAAGGCTATGCGGCGGTTGTTGTTTGCGCCTGAGCTGTTTCAGGGCCGGTGGTCGGCGCTCCGGCTCCTTCAAGCGAGGTAGTAGTCATTTTTGACGCGTTCGGCCTGGTCATGTGCGCGAGCGATAGAGTCATCAGTCCTCCAGGCCGGAATGAGACGATTGCTACTAGAATCAAAGTGATGAGAGCAAACGCGAAGATTGTCCAAGGCGCGCCGATATATTGCGCCAGATACCCGGCCATCAACGCGCCGATAGGCCCTGTGCCGATAAAGACCAGCGTGTAGATCGACATGACGCGCCCGCGCAGGTTGTCGGGGATAGTCATCTGCATGACCGTGTTCGCCGTCGCGAAAATCAGCACAAAGCCGAAAGTCACCAGCGCCATGGTCACATAGGCCAAGGTCATGTTGCGCTCCCAGGCAAACGCCATCAGCAGCGCATTGGAAAGCAAGCCGCCGGCGATCAGGTTCCACTTGTAGCGGTCCACCCGGCTCAAGACCGCCACCGCAATCGCCGCGCAAAGCGCGCCCACGCCGCGCACCGATTCCAAATAACCGAACGCCTGCACCTGCTGGGCATTCGTCGCGTGCGGCAGAAGATGGTAGCGGACAAATGTCGGGACCAGCACGTTAAATGAAAAGGCGAATGTTCCCAAGCTGCCGACCAGCAAGACGATATTGCGCGCGGTATGATTGCCCCAGACGAACTCAAAGCCTTCCTTTAGATTTTCCCAGAGGCCCTGGTCGGTCTGCGCCTGCGTTTGCTGCGTCGGGTCGCCCAGCGTCTTGCCGCGCATCAGCAGCAGCGAGATAATCACGACCACATACGAAGCGGCGTTCAGGAAGAAAACGGTGGCGATGCTGAAATAGGTGAGCAGCAGCCCCGCCACACCGGGGCCGATGGAGCGGGCTGCGTTGAACATCGACGAGTTCAGGGCCACCGCCGAAGGCACGTCGCGCTTGCCGACAATCTCCACCACAAAGCTCTGCCGCGTCGGCATGTCAAAGGCCATGAAAAGGCCGACCAGCCCCGCCAGCAGCATGATATACGGCACCTTCACCGTGCCCGTATGAATCAAAATGCCCATGGCTAGGGCGCATAAGAGAAAGCCGATCTGCGTGACGATAATCACGCGCCGCTTATTAACCCGGTCGATCATCACGCCCGCGAAAAGGGTGAGCAGTAGGACAGGAAAGCCGTTCCAAAAGTTCACTTCGCCCTGGTAGCGGTTGGCGATGGCTTGCACCGAGGCGGACGCGTTGTTGACTAGATGGCTGGCGTTGCCGCCGTTGTGCAGCACGGTAATGCTGGATTGCGGGTCGGCTAGAACCAGAATCAGCCAGCTCTGCGCGATGCCCTGCATCCACGAGCCGACCAGCGATAAAAGCTGCCCGAACCAGAAAACCCGAAAGTTATAGTGCTTCAGCGCGCGGAATGGGCCGTTGTCGTCTTGAACGAATCGAGGAAGTGTCATAAAGCGGCGCGATAATTGCGGCGATGCAATAATCGCTAAGGCGTGTTATACCCGTTTGCTAAAGTAACGCCTGGACGAATAACCTGCAGCCATAGTTCAAGACGAAAGCAGTTTAATTGGCATTACGAGAAACTTTGTGTAGCTTTAATAAGATCATCGTATATGGCGGCACGAGAAGGCCCGAAGCCTGAAGAGCTGAACCAAGTGGAGGTGCTCCCGGCGCGATACTGTCAGGACCGTAGAGGTAATCTTCCTGGTCCCAAGCTTCCTGTGGAGGGAAATCGCGTAGCGAGACCCGAATAGTGTGTGTAGAGCTTTTGTTGATTAGCAGTAAGTCGCATTGCCGTCCATGCATTGCCGTAGTAGCGTAAACAGCAAGATCACTGCTGTCCGACGACGCTCGGACGAGGCAGTCACCAGATTCGGCAAATAAGTGCAGCATGGCAAAACCGAAATAGCTGCGCTGCGGCCTGTTGGCGACAGGCTCGGGTGAATCGCCGTTCATCAGCACGCCGTAGTCCCCGAAGCTCGCGTCGCCGAAGAGCTGTGGCGAGTTGTTGGCGTTCGTAGTCGGGCCGTTGTGCAGCTGCCACCAGTCCACGTTCGCCGCGCCTGCCTCGATCCAGGAAAGGACGTCGTCCGCCGCGAAAAGAGCGTTCACCTGGCTCACCGACTGCTTGCCGGGGTTGGATGACACCGAATTCGCCTCGGTGACGAATATCGGAATCTGCCGACCGCAGTATTGCTGGAGCAATGGCCTCAGCGCGGCAATCGTCGCAGCGTTTTTGCTCGGCGCGCCCAAAAGCTGAACGTCGGACTCGCCGCCGGGGTTTTGCGGGTAGACGTGGATAATCGCGAAGTCGATATCTCGTCCGCATTCCAATAAAACGTGGCTGTTCCAATCGGGCGCGACACCGTCCGGCCAGTTGCCGGGAGCAGTCAGCACCGCGCCAATCTTAATGCCGGCGTCTTTCGCCTTCATCGCGCGGACGAACGCCGCGACATTTTTGCCGTACGCTGTCGGCCCGAGCAACGGGTTGTTTTTGCGCGAGCTTTCCGGCACGCCGTCTTTCGGCGCATGCAGGTCGGTTTCCCAATCCGCGCCGTAGAAGCCGTTGCCATAAATCTCGTTGCCGACCTCCCAATACTGGACGTGATCGCGCTTCTGCTTGGCGTAAGCCACCCAAGCCGCCGCCTCATCGGGATCGCCGCCGCCGGTGCGGGCGCTGTTGGAGCCATAGTTGACGGTCACAATCGGTTCTGCTCCGCTGGCATGGGCGAGCTGGATAAAATGGTCGAAATCGTTGCTCGATGCGACGCTGCCCGGCTTGCCGTTTTTGGTCTGCGGCGTGTAGCTGTTGGATTGCCAGTGGTACTCGTCGGAGGTCGAGCCGCCTGGATAGCGCATCACCGTAAATCCAGCTTGCCGGATCAGGCCGCTCACGACAGGGTCCATCAGATGCGCATCGTAGACGGAAGTATTGATGCCGAACGAAAGGTCCGTGACCGGCGCGAGGATTGTCTGTGGATCAATGGTGATCTGCACGACCGGCGCAGGCGCGGAGTCGGCGAGTGCCGGCGCGTCAAAAGAGCTGGACACGATTCCGGCTAAAAGCGCGAAGGCAGCTACAAACGCGAGGTTGAAAAACTTTGTCATGCGGGCAATCGCCTGTTCTGAGTAAATTCGCGCCTGAAGAGCAGTACCAAAAGGCGCGGCACTGCCATGGTATCAAATTGTCGCTCGCGCGTCTACAAGCGTATGCAGCGAAACTCCCGGCCGTGCAAACGCTTCAGGAGCGCCGGGAGAGCCTCCACCGTGATTGGGCGGGAGTCGTGCAGCAGTATGATCGAGCCTGGCCTGACCCGGCTCAGTACCCGCCGCGTAATTTCGGCGGTCGATATCTCCGTGTAATCCTTGGGATTCACCGACCAGGTCGTCAGCTGCATCCCCATCGCATCGGCGGCGCGCTGGACACTGCGTGATTTGAAGCCGTACGGCGGTCGGTAGTGATGCGGCTCCGGGGCATACTCGCGCAGGACGGCGAGCGCGCCGCGAATCTCCTGCTCGACTTGGGACGTACTCCACGTCGCCACCTCCACATGCCGCGCCCCATGCAGCGCCACGGTGTGCCCTTCCTCAACGATGCGGCGAGTCAATTCTGGATGACGCGCCACATTCGGGGCGAGCACGAAAAACGTCGCCCGCGCTCCGGCGTCGCGCAGCGCGTCCAGGAGCAGCGGCGTGGTCTCCGGGTCCGGTCCATCGTCGAAAGTCAGCGCGACAGCGCGGCCCAAGGCTCGTCCCGGCGGCAATCGAGTCAGCAGGCGAGGGTACCCTAAGCGTAGCGGGCCGATAAAGATCGAGCACAAGTTGGCGCTCACCACGGCGCAGAACAGCGCGAGATCCAGCGGGCGGACGCGGAGCGGGCGTCCGGCGAACCGTTGCCAAGCCGTCCAAAGCAGAGCGGCGGGCACGCCGAATTGAAGCAGCCGCGTTTGGATGATCTTATAAACCGGGTTCATGGATTCTCAGGCGCATCGCATGGGACACCAGCCATGCGCCCATGCCGCGCGGACGCAGCATTTCACCGATGCCCCGGCCATGCAGCTTGGAAGAAAGCGTGGGGGCTTCGTGATCGCTCCAAACGGCTTCGGTTTCGCACCGCATATAAAACGGGGTCGATTCCAAACTTTTGCCGAACCGCCAGGTGAGCTTGCCGTCATCGAAGCGCGCCGTAATCTCGCGCGGGTACGCGACGCCGTACCCGTTGCGCGCGTTCCGGGTCACACGGACTTGAACGGCATCCTGCTCAAGGACGCGAACCGCTTCGCCCGGCTTACGGGTGAGAAGAAGCGTTTGCGCCGCTTGCAGGGGGGAAGCGGGGGTCGTCTGGTACAGAACCCCCGCGCAGCCGGGAGCGAAATCGGCGCGCGCCCAAAGCCAGCGCCGAATGGTGGAATCGAACGGAAGAGTGCCCCAGTTATGATCGTGGTACGCGCTGCCGCGAAACACGATCGTCTCAGGCTCGCGCGATTCCGCCGGGGAGTGTAATTCTATTCTGCAATGCGCGCGGCCCCCGACTATCACCGGCAGCCAGTTGTGCCCCGGCTCGGAAAGAACGCTGAGAGGCTTGCCGACCGGCGAGTCTCCGACGGCGACATCGGAAAACTCGATCCGCGCCACCATCCGGCGGCGGTTTGCATTTTCCTCGTTCAACGCGATATCGAAACCGCGCCCGTCCGGCAGGCCGTCCCACCGGTTCGGTCCGAATTGCAGCGCCATCGGCGAACCGCCGCCCACTTCCCTGGCCGCGATCTGATCCGGCGTATACCGCGCGTATTGATAATGCAGCAAGCGCCCGCGATGGTGCAGCGCGACAAAAACGCCGTTGTGCTGGAGCGGGTTCGCGTTCTGATTCAGCTCGCAGGCCCGGCTGTAAGGCGAAAAGGGGCTGCCCAGCAGGAAAATAACGACCAGCGACCACTCGCCGTCATCGGAGACGCTGTCGAAGTACCACCATTCGTAGGCGTTTTCAGTACGCTCCATCCAGCCGCGATGCCACAAGTTCTCGTTTGAAGCGGCAGTATCGGCGATAGGCGGGGGAGTGGAAAAGGGGATTTGGAACACGCCGGGACGCGCTGGTTCCTGCTTCGGCGTCATAACCGAAGTATACCTAAACAGCGAGAGGCGCTGCCCTCGCGCGTTTAGCTCTGCGCCTCCTTGCTTCCGAGCTTGTAACGCGCCTCGCTGATTGCGCTGTCCATTTCCGGCAACGGGTTCTCGATCACCTGGCCGTGCCCCGCCGCCAAGCGTTTAGGTAAGCGCTCGCGCAATTTGCGCGCCGATTCAAGCGATGTCGGCGTATCCCAGTTGGCAAGCGCCGGAATTGGGAAACTCGGTCGCAATACGCCCGAAACGGCCAGGCCGCCTTTTACCTGGAACGCGTCGCCGACCAGCAGAGTGCCGTCGCGCTTGTCCATGAACGCGGTGTGACCAGGCGTATGCCCCGGCGTCGAGATCGCTTCCAGCGCTCCAATATTCTCGCCCCACTCGAAAGTAGTTACAGGCAGCTGAGGCATCGGCTGGAAAAACAGAGTGGGGACGTTGCTCTCCGACTCGCCCGGATCGAGCGAAAAGTCGCCGCGCAGTAGACGGACTTCTCGCGACGAGATTAATATTTCCACTTTCGGCAGCGCGCGCAGCAAAGCCGTCACTGAGCCGACATGATCGGAATGAGCATGCGTCAGCAGTATTTTTTGGATTTTGCCACCCATCTCTTTCGCGGCGAGAAGCAGCGCGTGATGCGTGCCGGGAATACCCGTATCTATCACTGTGAGCGAACCGTCATCCTCGCGCAGCAGGTAGGCATTGACGGCGCCCAGCATAGTAATCTGTGCCAGATGATCGGAAATAAATACTTTGCTCATAGGTGTTCGGTTCGACAGTCGCACGGGCCTGTCCGGCGGACGGCCAGTTGAATTACTCAAAAAATGCAAAAGGCTACAAGGCGATGCAATGCTTTATCGCCTAGTAGCCGGGCGCTCTACCGTTATCGAA
>CAXSEA010000155.1:0-9036 GCA_964235675.1 uncultured Armatimonadales bacterium
TGTAGACTTTTCCTTCCCTACAGGGAAGGTGGCCTGAAAGGCCGGATGGGTTCCGCCCAAACCAACCTTATGACAACTATCGCAGTGGCAGTGAAAGATGGCGTGGCCGCAATCGGCGCGGATACGATGACCAAGTACGGGTTCGCCAAGGAGCGGGCGGAGTACGTGGTCAATCATGACAAGATATTTAGCGTTGGAGAAAGCTATTTGGCGCTGGCGGGGCCGGCTGTCGGGAGGCTGGCGCTGGAGCACTATTTTACCGAGGCGCTTGGGCGGGTGCCGACGCTGGAGTCGCCGCAGGCGATTTTCGCTACCTGGCTGAAGGTGCATCACGCGCTTCGAGAGACTTATTTTTTGCGCGTGGAGGAAGACAAGGAAGACGATTTCGAGTCCACGCGGATGGAAGTGGTAATTGCCAACGCGCACGGCATTTTCGGGGTCTCGGCGCACCGGGCGGTGCAGCAGTTTACGCGGTTTTTCGCCGACGGCAGCGGGCATGAATACGCCATGGGCGCGATGCACGCCGTTTATGATAATCCGGGGATTACGGCGCGGGAGATCGTGGAGACGGGTATTCGCGCAGCGGCGGCGTTCGACGACGGCACCGATTTGCCGATGATCGTTCACACGGTGGCGCTGGCGACGGAATAATCCCGCGCTTCGGTCTGCATGTAGCGGGCTAGAGAAGCGGTGAGAGCGCCGCAGGCGGCGACCAGGACAAGCGCCCAGCGCAGGTGGATCAATTCGGCGACAAAGCCGATGAGCGGCGGGCCGAGCAGGAAGCTGATGTAAGCGGTAGAGCTGACCGTGGCGAGCGTCACGGCCGGCTGCTGGCCGGGCCAGCGTCCCGCCGCGCTGAACACCAGCGGGACGATTACCGACGTGCCGATTCCGGCGAGCGCGTAGCCGATGAGCGCGCCGGGGATAGTTGCCGTTCCGATTGCCAGGCCGATGCCGAGCGTCGTGAGACAGCCGAACGCGCGGGTGAGCGCGGCGGGGCCGAAGCGGACGGTGAGATGGTCGCCGACGAAGCGAGTGGCGGCCATGGTGAAGGCGAACACCGCGTAGCCGTCGGCGGCGAGCTGCTGGTCGGCGTGCAGGCTTTTGTGCAGATAGAGCGCCCCCCAATCGCCCATCGCGCCTTCGGCGAGCATCGAGCTGAAGGCGATCAGCGACAACGCTAGAATCGGCGCGGGTGGCAGCGCGAAGCGAAAGGCGCGGGCGGGCTTATCAGCCGAATTTGGCGATTCCAGCGCGTACTCATCCAGCGCGGTTGGGATCATCCCGAACCACGCCGCCGTCAACCCAACAAAACCCATGATGAGCGCAATGCCGGTGAAGTGGGCTTCCACGGAGAGCCGCAAATGCGGTCCGGCGCAGTAGCCGCCAATGGCCGCACCGGTGACGGCTCCCAGGCTCCAGAAGCCGTGAAACGACGACATGATCGAGCGTCCGTGGCGGCGCTCCACCAGGACAGCTTGCGCGTTCATGCTGACATCGGCGACGCCGGTGCCGATTCCGATCAGGGGCAGCGCGCAGGCCAGGGTGAGGAAGTTCGGCGTCGCGGCCACAATCGGCAGAGCGGCCATGAAGACGATCAAGCCGCCCAATGTCGTGGCCCGGCTGCCAAACCGCAGGCCCGCCGCGCCCGCCAGCGGCATCCCGATAATCGCGCCGAGAGCGATCCCGAGCAGCGCCGTGCCCAGTTGCCCGGTGCTGAGATGCATCGCCTGCTGCACCGCCGGAATGCGCGAAACCCAGGTGGACAACAGCACGCCATGGGCGAAGAAGACGATGGCTACGGCGATGCGGCGGGTGTGGGCGGAGAGAGGGTCCACAAAAGCGGGTGACGCGGGTGTGGGGATGTCGATGGGGTCGATTATGGCGGACCTATCCGGCCTCTCGGCCACCTTCCCTAAAGGGAAGGAACTCTACAGAAAGCTTTATGCGTTTATCGTCTTCCTTCGTTCAGCTATAGCTAGCTTAACTTGATATAAAGTTTCTTCCCTTTCAGGGAAGGTGGCCGTTACGCCGGATGGGTGGGTCAGCGCCGCACTTCATATCCTACCGCAGGCATTATACGGCGGTTGTCGATCAGCCTCACTCGCCCGAAGGTAGCGGCGATCAGAGCGACGGGGGGCGTGGGGCCGTCGATGGTGTCGACTTCCTGGAGGGTGTCGGGGTCGACGATGGTGGCGTAGTCGAGGGCGGCTAAGGGCTCCACTTGCACGGTTTGGGCCATGAAGGCGCGGATCTGGTAGGCGTCGTGGATGCCGGTGTCGGCGATCTCCTGGGCGTTGGACAGGGCTTGGGAGAGGACTCGGGCGGCGCGGCGCTGGTCGGGGGACAAGCGGACGTTGCGGGAGGACATCGCCAGGCCATCGGGCTCGCGGACGGTTTCGCAGGGGACGATTTCGGTGGGAATATCGAGGTCGCGGGTGAGGCGAGTGACGACTTGCAGCTGCTGGTAGTCTTTGAGGCCGAAGTAGGCGCGGTCGGCCTGGGCGATGTTGAGGAGCTTGGTGACCACCGTAGCGACGCCCTGGAAGTGGCCGGGGCGAGACGCGCCTTCGAGCTTGTCGGACAGGCCGCGGACGACGACCACCGTGTCGAAGCCGTCGGCGTACATTTGGGCCATGTCGGGCTCGAAGATGTAATCGACGCCATCCTCGGCGGCGATGGCCTGGTCGCGAGCGGGGTCGCGGGGGTACTTCTCGTAGTCCTTGATGTCGTTGAACTGGGTGGGGTTAACGAACAGGGACATCACGGCGATATCGTTTTCGGCTTTGGCGCGGCGCAGGAGGGCGCGGTGGCCTTCGTGGAGCGCGCCCATGGTGGGAACGAAGCCGACGGTTTTGCCGGCGCGCCGGGCAGCGGCGAGCTCGGCGCGGAGGGCGGCGATGGTGGGGATGACTTGCATGGCGGGAGAACCCATCCGGCGCGTTGCGCCACCTTCCCTGCAGGGAAGGAAATATAAGATAGCGCTTCGTCTCAGCCGAACCAGTACATGGCTGTAGACTTTTCCTTCCCGACCGGGAAGGTGGCGCGAAGCGACGGATGGGTTCGGGCTAATCCTTCAGATACTT
The DNA here is from genome assembly GCA_964235675.1 of uncultured Armatimonadales bacterium. Classification (GTDB taxonomy): domain Bacteria; phylum Armatimonadota; class Armatimonadia; order Armatimonadales; family Capsulimonadaceae; genus CAXSEA01. Next base: position 3,087 of record CAXSEA010000155.1, read on the forward strand.
GCTGCCCAGCACGGTGCCTTTGTCGTCGATGTCGTAGACGAGCGGGGTTCCGGTGGGGATGTTCAGCTCTAAGATTTGCTCCTTGGTCATTTTGTCGAGGTACATGACGATGGAGCGCAGGGAGTTGCCGTGGGCGACGATCAGGACGTTGTGGCCGGCTTCGACGTCGGGGAGGATATGCTGCTCGAAGTAGGGGAGCGTGCGGGCGGCGGTGTCTTTGAGGGACTCGCCGTTGGGAGGCGGTATATCGTAGGAGCGCCGCCAGATATGGACTTGCTCCGCGCCGAACTTCTCGGCGGTTTCGTCCTTGTTGAGACCTTGGAGGTCACCGTACATGCGCTCGTTGAGAGCCTGGTCGGCGGTGGTGGGCAGATCGGGCGCGCCGCGCTCGGCTAAGGCGATGCGGGCGGTCTCCTTGGCGCGGGTGAGCACCGAGGTGTAGACTTTATCGATCGGCACGTCGCGCAGCAGATCGCCGGCGTGCTTGGCCTCCTGCTCGCCCTTGGGAGTGAGCTGCACGTCCACCCATCCGGTAAATCGGTTCTCCAGGTTCCACTGCGACTCCCCGTGGCGCAGCAAGATCAGCTTCGGCATAACGTCGATGTTCTCCTCGAAAAAAATTGGCTTTTTGTTTCCGGGCAAGTATACCTGCATCGACTGCTCGGTAAAAAACCCCGGCTGCTCGTGAAGAACAACCGGGATTACGCGTGCTGACTAGTAACTAGCTGTTTTCATCTACGGCGAGGAGAAGTTGCCGCTGGTGAAGCCGCCGGACGCCTGGCTGCCTGCAACCCATCCATACTCGGTTGTGACGTGCCGGCCAAGTCCACCCCCGACTACGCTGTAGTCGCTGTTAGCCGCGTTTTGCTGACCACCGGTGACTAAAGCCCAATAGCCGGATGTAGTGTTGTCGTAGCCGCCAACGATCTCTCCGCCCACCCCATCGACAAAGTTCATGGAGCCGCCATAAATCGTCGCGTACTCGTTTTCCGTCCTGTTGCCTTCGCCGCCGACGATGTAGTTCTGATCGCTACTCGCAAGATTGTCTTGTCCCATGGCTGCGGCGTAGTTTCCATCCACCTCGTTGTCAAGTCCCATCATCAGCCCACCATAGCCGGTGTAATTCTCCTCGTCGCCCAAAATTAGATTGTGCGAGCCGGTGCGGGTATCGGTTTTATCGTCGTTGCCGGCGTGTGTCAGGTTATAGCCGATAATCAGATTGCCCAGACCGTTCTCCACGGCGCTCTTACTGCTGTTCAACGGATCGCTCGGGGCGCCGTCGGTTGCGCCGAGGCCGTTGAGAATTTGAACGTTGGCACCCGTAAAGGTAACTAGGTATCCGGAATGCGAGTTGCCGTCGCTGCCTTGAGTGGTGAGGGCGGAGACATTCATCGGGCCAACGGCGGCGGTGTAGATGGTGGACGCGCTGTTTTTATAGCCGCCAGCGATGCAGGAATAGGAGCCGGTAGCGGTGCTGGAGCGCCCGCCGACGACGGAGGCATAGATGCCTGAAATGGTATTGCCGCTACCCGCGACAATGCCGCCGTAGGAAGTGTAGTTGTTCTGCGTTCCTAGTATGAGGTTGTGCGAGCCGGTACGCTTCGGAGAGCTTGGTGCTTCGTTGTAGCCGATAATCAGGTTGCCGAGGCCGTTCGGCGCGGCGTTGGTGGAGCCTGAGCCGGAGGTAATGTGCAGGTTGTAGCCATTGAGGTAGACGTCACTGCCGGTCACGGTAAAGGGGCCGTAGGCGGTGGTATCCAAGGGTACGGGAGATTTGGCTTGCATCGCGGCGAGATGGATTTGCAGGCTGGTAATTTTCGCGTCGGATGCGGCCATGCGCGCATGGTCGGCGGCGACTTCGGCGGAGAGCTGCATGAGTAGGTCGTGGTCGCTTGCGGGAGCAGACGATGCGTTGGATGCTGGAGCGACTATGCCGAGGGCGGTCAGCAAAGCGAGGGCCAGGAGCATGGTGAGAGATAAGGTTCGACAATTCATTGGGTGCCTCAGTGCGGATGGACAGAAGATGACTTGGAGAGCGAGACTTACGTGTTTATTCTATTCATACGCGAAGCTAAGTAGTGGGCCTCTTTTTGGCAGTTTTGACTTGTGGGCGGCGTCAAAGGCTCGAATAGTAAATCAATTCAAAATAAAGCCTTATCGAAGAAGAGTTGGCAAGTAATTTTGCCGACAGCTTGACAGATTAGTTTGTTTGTACTATTGTACTAATACAATAAGCCAGAGACATGTATATTCGAATCGATTCATCTTCCGGCGTTCCTTTGTGGCAGCAGATTGTGGCTCAGGTGACGCGGCTGGCGGTGTCGGGGGGCTTCGCGCCGGGGGAGCGTCTGCCGACGGTGCGCGAGCTGGCCACGGAGCTGCGGATCAATCCGAATACGGTGGCGCGGGCTTATCAGGAGCTGGAGCGCGACGGGGTCGTGGAGACGCGTCGCGGCTCCGGCACGTTCGCCGCCGAGACTCCCGCCGGCCCCCACCCCGCTTTGCAGGAGCGTCTGGGCCGGATCGCTCCCCGTGTGGACGCGCTGGCGGTGGAGGCGGTTCAGCTGCAGATCGGCGAGGATGAATTGCTGAGGCTGGTCGCCGAGCGGATGCGGCAGATCGCGCGGACCAGCAGCGGCGGTGCCCATTCCGTCAGCGGAAACGATAGCAATAGCGGGGCCGGAGCAGACTTTTTATCTCCCAGCGTCGAGGAAGTTGCAAGCAGCCAGACTGTAGACGGAGTAAAGCCATGATTCCATTGTCGAATGCCGCTCAAGAGAAGCGTTTGGAAACTGTACCGCCGCGTCCGGAAGCGCTGCCCCTGGCGATTGAGGCGCGCGGCCTGGTGAAGAGCTATGGCAAGCGGGACGCGCTGAGCGGGCTGGATTTGCGGGTACCGCGCGGCTCCACCTATGCGCTGCTCGGCAGGAACGGCGCGGGGAAAAGCACGCTGATCCAGATTTTGACCGGAATGCTGGAGCCAACCGAGGGCGAGGTTTCGGTGCTGGGCCTCAGCCCGCAAAAGGACGGCGTCGCGCTGAAGCAGAAGCTGGGCTATATCCCGGATTTCCTGCCGATGTACGACTGGATGAAAGTGGGCGAGCTGCTGAGATTTACGGCGTCGTTCTACGCGGGGTGGTCAGGGGATGAAGAGGCGCGTCTGGCGCGGAAGTTCGGGCTGGACATGGGGCAGAAGGTCGGGGCGCTGTCGCGCGGCAACAGGGCGTTGCTGACTCTGGTGATCGCGGTGGCGCATCAGCCGGAATTGGTGCTGCTGGACGAGGCGACGTCGGGCATGGACGCGATCGCGCGTCGCGAGTTCGAGCGCAGCGTGATCGACACGCTGCAGTCGAGCGGGCGGACGATTCTGTTCGCGGGGCATCAGATCGACGAGATGGAGCGGATCTGCGACTGGGTGGGCGTGATGAAAAGTGGCAAGCTGCTGCTGGAGATGCCGCTCGACACGCTGAAATCGTCGGTGCAGGCGGCGCGGATTCGGTTGAGCGGCGCTGGGGAAGGCGCAGTGCCAGTAATCGAAGGGGCGAGCGTATTACAGGCGCGCCGTCTGGGACGCGATTTGCTGCTGACCGCGCGGCTCGATCAGCCGGACCGCTCGTTGCCGGAGCTTCTGCCGCCGGGAACGCAGTTCGTGGAGACGATCCCGCTGAGCTTGGAAGAGATTTTCGTCGCTCTGCTCGGGCCGGAGGAGGGCGCGCGGTGAACCTGAACCTGCTGTACTGGAAGGAGTGGCGCGAGCAGCGCTCGATTGTGGCGGCGGCTCCGGTGCTGACGTTCGCTCTGCTGACCGTTTACGGCGTGCTGGTGCGTAGCCATGCGTTCGGGCCAGGCATTGCGGTTGTGAGCGGCGGGGTCGCGGGCGGGCTGTTAGGATTGGCCTGGCTTTTGTCGGCGGCGCTGTGCGGCACGTCGATCATGGCCCCGGAAATCAATGCGGGCACGCTGCGTTTTTTAAGCATGCTGCCGCTGTCGCGCGCCCGCATCTGGAGGGATAAAATCGCCATTAGTGCGGCGGCCACGGTGCTTTGCATCGCCGCCGCCACGCTGGCTTATCTGCTGTTTTGCGCGGTGGCGGGAGTAGGCAATGCGTTCGGCGCGCCGATGGCGGAGATGATCGAAAGATACTCCCTATTTTTCATCTGCGCTCTGGTGTTCGCCGTCGGTTGCTACGTGACGATGCTCTTAGAGAATTCCATTGCCGCGCTGCTGGCGACAATTGTGGTCAGCCTTGCCGCCACTATTCTGACCAGCCTGATAGCCGACGAAGTGAGCCGCTTTGTTCCTGCTCTTGACACAGATGCCGACTACGGGCAGAGCCTATTTATTTGCCTGACCGCGCTGCTCTTTTTCTGGCTGTCGTACCGCACGTTTCAACTTGGCGAGACGCTGAAAACTTCGGCGCGCTTTCGGCTTCTGATTGCGTGGCCGCGCTGGGTGCGGATTACGCTGGTAAACGGCGGAATTATCGCGGCGGCGTTGATCGGCGCTTATTTTTGGATTGTGGGCTAGCGCTCTTTTAGGAAAGGCGCGAGACGATTATGCATTTTTCGCAACCTGCCCGACTTGTCTCGCCTCGCTTCGGACTGATCGGAGCGGCGCTGGTGTTCGCGGCTGCCGGAGCGCTGAAGTGGAATTCCGGCTTGATGCCTGCGCCTGTCGCCGTGCCTGCCGCGCCGCCCCCGCTCAAGGCTAACGCGCGGGATTATTACAATCGCGCGGGGCAATTGCTGCTGCGCGACAGCGATTTGCTTCAGCAGGCGTTCTGGCCTTTGGCGGGAGTGTCCAGCACTGGCGTGGGATTGGGAGCGAGCGTGGTTTTAACGTCGGCTCAGGCCCAGCATATCGTCGCGGAGAATGGCCCCGCGCTTGCCGTGGTTCGCGAGGGACTCGGATTCCCATACCGGGAATATGCCGGCACGTCTCCCATACCGCTTGTCCGCGACTCCGACGACGAGCTTGCCGCGCTGCTTGCCTTGCAGGGTGAAACCCGCGCGGCTAGAGGCGATTGGAGCGGGGCGATGGGTGCCGATTTGGACTGCATCGAGTTCGGGAGCAGCTTGCAGCAGGGCGCGGATCTTCCCAGCAGCAGAGAAGATTATTGGCGCGAAGCCGCAGGGCGCAGGAACGCTTGGCAGGCGATCAACCATCTGAATGGCGCTCAGGCTCAGGCGGCTTTAGCCCGCTTGAACAAGGTTGTAGGGCGGGAGGCGCCCTACAGCGCGATTTTGCGGACGCAAAAAAGTGTCACGGAGGCGAGCTTTCTGAATTTATTCTCACAGCCGGATTGGCGCAGTCAGCTGCTGATGGGATCGGGCATCCCATACCCGTCATTTTCGACGTATTTGCTGGCGCATCTGGTCTCGCCCAGGAGTGTGTACGAAAGCAATATCCGATTTCAAGACGAGCTGATCCGGCGATCCCGGCTCACGTGGCCGGAGCAGCGGAAATTGACTTCCGCGCCGGTACCGGGTGATCCGTTTTTTGCCGATTTAGCTTCTTACGGCTTGTCGTCGCAGCTCGCGCAGAACAACTTTACGGCTTTGAACAATATGCTGCTTGTCACGCTTGCGCTTCGGGCATACCGGCTGGAACGGGGCGCGTACCCCACGAGCCTCAGCCATCTGGTTCCTGCTTACTTGCCGAGCGTGCCGATGGACCCCTTTTCCGACGGTCAGCCGCTCAAGTATCGGTTGGCGGGCGGCAGTCCGCTGCTTTACAGCATTGGGCCGGATGGGTTGGATAACGGCGGGCAGCCGCTTTCTACGAAGTCGCAGGCGGCCTGGCGGAACGATTACCCGACGCTGGACTCCACGGGCGATCTAGTGGCGGGAAGCCGGTAGGCGCGGCATCGGTTGGGATCGACGGGCTTAAGGCAGACGCATCATGAATTTACTGTACTGGAAAGAGTGGCGCGAGCAACGAATTGTCGTGG
>CAXSEA010000156.1:0-9024 GCA_964235675.1 uncultured Armatimonadales bacterium
TGTTAAAATGCCAGAAAAGCCGCCTCGCACCCAAATTGGGTCGCGAGACGGCTGCTGCTTTAAGGTGATAGCTCTCAGTTAGTATGTGGCGCTCGTACGAGTCTCCTGAACGAACAAAATGCGCGGGTAGTCTGTCGCGGACACGTCGATAGTAACGCTATCCGGGCCTGTTACGACCAGGCGAGTGGGAGAAAATGTGCTGTTTAAAATCGGATCATAGATTTCGACGCTGTTGTTTATCACGCCGCTGCCACCGGTGCTCAAGAGACGCGTTTCGATGCCCCTGATGGACAAGGTGAAGGTCTCGGCGGGCATGTCGTATTGGTGACCGCCCGTGGCCGAAGGCGTGTAGACGTGGTACACGTCGCGCGTCATCACGTAAAACGGAATCGCAAACCGATGCGCGTTTACCTGAGTCGGTAAAAACGCAAGAACATCGCGGTCGTAGAGCGCCGGATGGGCCACCGTGCCGTCGCCGGCGAACTGCATATGGTCGTGCGTGTCCGATACCGACATCAGCTGCATCTTACGAACTGGAGCGGCGGACGAGCCGATCGTCGTACTGAGATGCTCATTCATCTGCCTGGCCATATTGCCCACGGCCGTCAGCGCCGGCGATGTCAGGGACGCGTCGCTCGCGGGATACGTGGCCCCAGGCTCGCTGGCGTAGGCGAGGAACGCGTCGCTGACCAGCCCGAGATCGCGGTCGCCGGCGCAGTCGTTGTACAAGGTGACCATCCCCGCGCCTTTGCCCAAGTAGAACGCGTAGTAGCGGAGCGTAGTCTTGGCCTTGAGGTACAGAGCCGTAGCGGTATCCATGCTGGGATCATCGCTGCCGGGCGCGATGCCCGCTTCCGTAATCCACACGGGAACCGGCGCGGCCAACGATAAATTGCTTGCGTCGGCACCGAAAGCGGCGGCGCGGCTGCCCTGGCCGTGCTGTACCGCGCCGATACTCGTGGTCAGCGTCGAAAGGTCGCGCATCACCGACTCGGTCTGGAGCATGGATGCGCTGTATTCGGGGAAAAGCTCCGTGTAGGTGGGTTCCCATCCGGTGGTGTCGGGCTGGTACTGCGCGTTGAGCGGCGTGCCGGGAGTCGCGGGATCGGGATAGCTGCTGCGGCCATGATAAGGGTGCTTGGAGATCGCCGTGATTCCAAGAGGCTCCGTCGAGGCAGCCGGCCAGGGGATCGTGTTCGCGAAACCGTCGGAAATTCCCACACCGGTAAAGTAGGCCGGGTTGTCAGCCGCCACTTCGGCGGTCGCTGCGGTCAGCTCCCCCCAAACCGCCGACGGATCGTAGGATTCAAGGGCAGGCTGATAATAGTTGTTGATCGAGAGAAACTGGCTGTCGAAAGTCAGTTCATTCCAGACCTCCATATCGAAGCCGGCATCAGTCGTGGAGCCTTGCATGCAGCCCGCCACGAAAGTGCCGACGACATCCACATAGCGTTTCCAGCCAGCTAATGTCGCTTCATTGTCAGCGGAGCCGAGGGCGGAGAACGGTTGGTATTTGAGCGTCGCTACTTGGATCGACGCTCCGGCGGCGATGGCATTGGTCAATGGCTTCGAGAGCGTGATCGTCTGGCCTGAAATCGCCGTCACCATGTCTTCAGCCACGCAGTAAGTAGACAAGTTAGACAAACCGCTGTAATGCGCGGTTAAGCCATCGACATTATCCAGCGTGATCGATGTCGCCCCGGCCGGAGCGCTGCTGACCACGGTGCGCGTGTAACTTAGGTATGGGCAGGGTCCGCCGGAATTGGCATTGAGAAGAATTAAAGGGCGCACCCCGTACTTGCTGCAAGCCGCTAGGATGGCGCTCATCTGAGAAGCGTCGGCGAGCCGGCTCTCAGTCGCGTAGTCCAGATTGCCCCATCCAATCTCAAGGCGCACACGCTTGATGCCATGCTCCGAGAGCTGGCGCATCTCGAGATCCGGATTGTCCTGTCCCTGGTAGTTGATTCCGATGCCGTTGAGAAACCCGGCCGTCGGTACGGTCGTCATCGTCGCGCGCCATGGCTGTGCCCAGTGAGAGCGTGAGCCGAAAGGGACGTTTAGCAGATGATCGGTGCTGGAGTACGTTGCGATTGTCCCGGCGATACTGGCATTGTCCAGGCTAGCCGTTCCGGCAATGGCCAGAATCAACATGCCTAAGTTTAAGGCGCGACCGAACTTCCGGTTCATCAAAGACATGCGTTTCTCCTGGCAACAACACTCGATAATCATTTATCTGTTGGGCGGAGGGTAGTTATGATAGCAATCACGCAGGGAAATTCAGCAAGGCTGCAACATGGCGATATCTCGGTCAGGAATGCCGCCTTTCAAATGCGCATTCAGGTCCTGGATATTTTCCGGCTCTAACGAGTCGATGGTGCGGGGAATGTTTAGGTGTGGACGGTGCGTGCGGACTGGCTTGCGCATCAGTGCGCTGAAGAATGCTGACTGATATCGCCGCTCGAGGACAAGCTGGCCTCCGGCGATAGTTCGGGCTGATCCGTCGGAAGCCACGGCTCGCATTTTGAGAAAGGCGCTGCCGTTGCACGAGAATTAGTGCTCGCGGCTCAAAAACTGGTGGACGATGAGGGACTTGAACCCCCGACCTCCTCGGTGTGAACGAGGCGCTCTACCACTAAGCTAATCGTCCGCTGGCGCACTGCGCGGCTTTGCCGGGCGGGGCAGCGGGGACACTGCCAGCCTCAAGGCGAAGCGTGGCCTGAAGAGCTTCAGGCAAAAATGAGTATACCGCAGGCGGCGTATGTGGAGTCAACTGCGGCACGGAGTTTTAACGCGGATGGCGGCAGGCGGCGGGCTGGTATACTGGATGCCGTGGATTTCGATGAGGCGGTGCACTATTTCGACGGGCTGCTCAGGTTTGGCGTGAAGCTCGGCTTGGAGCGCTTTGAAGCATTGCTCACGCGTCTGGGCGACCCGCAGACGCGTCTGAGAGCGATTCATATCGCCGGAACCAAAGGCAAGGGATCGACCTCGCTGTTCGCATCGTCGATTCTACGCGCCGCCGGATATAAAGTCGGCACTTACCTCTCTCCCTATGTCTACGATCTGCGCGAGCGGGTGCAAATCGACGGCGAGATGATTCCCAAGGCTGACTTCGCGCGCTTGGCGACTATAATCCGCGCTGAGTCCGAGCTGCTTTTCGACGAGCGTCCCGACCTGGGCCCCACCACTGAGTTCGAGTTCAAAACCGCGCTTGGTTTCTGCTGGTTCGTCGAACAAAATGTCGACTACGCGGTCATCGAAGTAGGCCTCGGCGGACGTCTCGACGCCACCAACGTTCTTCCCGCGCCTCTGGTGAGTGTCATCACCAACATCGGCCTCGACCACACCCAGATTCTGGGCGGTACCCTGGCGCTGATCGCAGGCGAGAAGGCGGGCATTATCAAGCCCGGCAGCGTGTGCGTCACCGGCGCGCAGGCTCCCGAGGCGCTGGACGTAATTCGCTCTGTCTGCCGGGAGTGCGGAGCGGCCATGACCGAGGTCCAGCCTGGGCGCGAGTGGGGCGCTGATATCTCTTCCGATTCCGTGTCGGACGAGCAGAAGTTTTGGATCAGCACTCCCAGGCGTGCAATACCGGATGTTCTACTCGGCGTCCGAGGCGAGTTTCAGCAGGCCAACGCTGCATTGGCTGCCATCGCGCTCGACTGCGCCCATCCACCAATTTCTATTTCCGACGAAGCTGTTCGGCGCGGCCTGGCATCGGCGCGCATTCCTGGGCGTATGGAAATAGTACGCGGCAGCGGGCCTACTATCCTGGTGGACGCCGCTCACAACGCCATGGCCGCCGAGGCCCTCGCCGAGGCGCTCCGCAACGGCTTCGCGGCGAGCGAGCGGCCACTGATTTTTGTAGTAGGCATGTCTAAGGGCCACGAGCCGACAGAGTTTTTAAGCGCGCTTTTTGCGGGCTTCGACGAGAAATCGCTGACTATAGTGGCCACCGAGCCGTCGTTTCACCCGCGGGACGCGTCGGAAACGGCGAACGCGGCGCGGGAACTGGGCGCGGGCTGGGTGCTGGTCGAGCCTAGAGCGAAGGCAGCGGCGCGGCTTGCCGTCGAACTGGCTCAAGACGCTCTGGCCGGCAGCGAAATGATCGATCCGCTGATTGTTGTCACCGGCTCGTTTTTCACCCTCGGCGATCTGCCCCCGCGCGAGTGGCAGGCGATTTTCGAGGAGCGCGGCTTGAACGTCGCCATTCCCGCCGATCTCTTGCGCCAGGTGCTGCGATGACAGCTTTTTTTCAGAGTCGCTCTCTAGCCGCTGGGCCATTTTTCACAGTTACGTTGGGTTCGCTTATCTCAGCGCCATGCAATTGCCTCCAACAAATCGCCGCGATTTGTTGGACAAGGGTCCAGGCTCAGCCTGGCTCTCCCCGAGCAGGGGCCGCCGGAGGCATCCGGAAGCTGACTGTCATCGCCGCCGCGCTCTGCCTTCTGGTCCCCGTAGTCGCTCATGCGCAGGCGCCCTCCTACGACGACCTGATGCGGCAGGCGTCGCAGGCGGCGGCGAATCAGGAGATTGCTCCGGCGCTGCTGGCGTACGCCGCCGCGCTGCCCGCCGCGCAGGATCAAGGCCAGACCAGCGCGGCGCAGACGGATATGCTGAAGGTGATCGGCGATCAAGGCATGCCGCATCAGCTGGATGCGTCGCAGCTGCACGCGTTGGAGGCGGCCGGGCCGCTTTCGCCGCTGAATATCAAGCATGTGGACAGCGCCGCCACAGGTGGAAGCGTGACTTTGATCGGCATCGACGGGCGCGGCTTCAGTAATCTCAGCACGCTCAGCGATCCGGAGAACCAGTGGCCGTTTCCGGCGCTGGTGGCGGCGTACACGCCGGGAGCGGGCGACCCGACCAAGAGCGTTTTGGTCTGCTCGGTGCATTATCAGATTCAGGACGATCAGGAGTTCGCGGGAAGGGTGGGGCGTCTACTTGTGCTGCTGCGCTCGGCGCTGATGCGTCGCACCGGGCAGGTGCCGGCGCTGGAGAGCCCGTTCAACGTCTGGCTGGCGCGCGGCGACGCCACCACCCCCGGCGGGGAGCAGTGGCGCAACAACGTGTACCTTTATGACGTCGGCGACGGGCGTAGTTCGATTGAGTGGATCCGGGAGATCGCCCATGAGTACGGGCATCTCGCCATCCCGCCGGTCGGCGGCGATTACACGTCGCCGGAAGCGTGGGCCAACGGCTATATCGGCGAGCGGCTGATGGTGCGCTGGCTGGCTGACCCGGACCTCGCCGGGGCTGGCGCAGTGGAGCAGGATTGGGGACGCACGTTCAGCGGCTACCCGAATTTCAAACGGATTCTGATCGACCCCGCCCTGCAAACTTTCGAGCAGCATGGCCTTAGCCGCAGTATGCTTGCCCGCCGCGACGAAACCGGCATGCGCTATGTCATCGGCCTGCTGCTTTATATCGACCAGGCCAAAGGCGGCGAAGCGCTCGGCTCGCTTCTCTGGAACCTCGACGATCCCAAGCCCGACGCGCTCTACGACCCCGCCAAGAAGCTGGGCGTGCCGACAGAGCCGATTACCGGGCGATAACGCCGACGGTTTCCACCAAATTATGCAAGTTAAAGCCTACGCTAAAATCAATCTCACTTTAGATATTCTCGGACGCCGCTCCGATGGGTACCACGACATCTCGTCCGTGATGCAATCGGTTGGCCTGCATGATCGCTTGAGCGTCTATTTGACCGACGATCCGGGCGTGATCAAGCTCCGGGTGCTGGACTGGCGGTCGGGGGAGCATGAATCCCCGGCGATTCCTGCCGACGAGACCAATTTGGTGAGCCGCGCGGCCCGCGCTATCCTGGAAGATACGGGTGAAATCCGGCGGCGAGGCGCGAAGGTAATTTTGCGCAAGGCAATCCCGACACAAGCCGGGCTTGGCGGAGGCAGCACCGACGCCGCCGCGACTTTGCGCGCGCTCAACACGCTCTTGGGCGAGCCATACTCGCGCGAGAAATTAGTGCCGATGGCCGCGTGGCTCGGCGCGGACGTCCCGTTTTTTCTCTGGGGCGGTACCTGCCTGGTGGAGGGGATCGGCGACAAAGTCACGCCTATGACTACCCCGCCGCTCTTTTCGGACGCGCTGATCGTGAAGCCGCGCGTCGGAGTCTCCACGCCCGCCGCCTACCGTGCGCTCGACAAGCGTCGGGGCCCGTCGCAAAGAAACGCGCGCCGGCAGTTTCCTTGGGACGGGCGCACACTGTACAACGATTTCGAGGACGTGGTCTTTTCCGCCCACCCGGAGCTGGCGCGTCTGCGCGACAAGATGCTGGCGTGCGGCTGCGAGCAGGCCGCGCTCTGCGGCAGCGGCTCGGCGGTGTTTGGAACGGTGCGCGATGAGCAGGACCGGGAACTCTTCCGCTCAATAATAGACGACAAAAGCTACGAAATGGCGGAATTCGCGAGCATGACGACGGACGCTTATACTGTCGAGTGGCCGAAGGCATAGGCAGGCCCTATCCGCCGTAACGGGCACCTTCCCTGAAAGGGAAGGAACGCAATATAAAGCTGGGGTTGGCTATATCTGCACGCATTCATACGTTAAGCTAAATCCAACGTCGTAAACAGTTCCTTCCCTTTCAGGGAAGGAACTGTTACGGCGGATAGGGCCGGTTCTAAACCACAACCCCAAAAAGGATCACCAGCATCGCAGCCGAACTTCATTCACTGACCGCCGTTATCCTCGCCGGCGGCAAAGCCAAGCCTGCCTTCACCGCCGCCACAGGAGTTGCCAACCGTGCGCTGGTGACACTCACGCCGGATGGGCGGACGATGCTCGATCTGGTGGTCGCCGCGCTACAAAGCGCCGAGCGGGTGGGGCGGATTTTCGTGGTGGGGGATGTGCCTCCGCCAAAATCGGGCGACGAAGGCGGCAAGCCGGTGACTGTCCTTGCGCCGGGCGATTCGCTGATCGACAATATCTTCGCCGGGTTCGACGCCGCCCAATCCTCGCCGGACGAGCGCGTGCTGCTGGTGAGCGCGGACATTCCGTTTATCACGGGCGCGGCGGTGGATGATTACGTGGACGCGGCGCGGGCGAGCGGAGGGGAGTTCTGCTACCCGATCGTGCCGATGGACGACTACCGGCGCGAGTTCGGCTCTATGAAGCGCACCACTCTCAAGCTGCGCGAGGGGGAGTTTACCGGCGGCAATATCATGCTGATCCGCGCCGGGGCGATCACCGGCAACCCCGCCCCGATCCGCGCCGCCTATGACCGCCGCAAATCGCCTGTCGCTTTGGGCGGCCTGCTCGGCTGGGGGCTTCTCGCTAAAATTCTCGCTTCACAAATCGCTTTCCCGAAGATGCTCACCATCTCCCTTTTGGAAGAAGCCGTCGGGCGAGTGCTCGGCGGCTCCGGCCCCGGCGCAAAGCCTGTCGCCGCCCGCGCCATCATCACGCCCCACGCCTCCCTCGGCACCGATATCGACAGCCCGGAAGACGTGGCGGAAGCGCGGCGCATTTTAGCGGAGAAAAAATAGTTTTCATCGGACAAATAATAGAAGGATAAACGCGAAAACGTACCGAACAATAGACCGGCTGATTCAGCCCGGTTCTATTTCAATCCATTTTGACGGAGAAATTTATGCGTTTTCGTTCCATGCCTAAGAGCGCGTCCATCGTATGCGCGTCCTTGTTTCTGCTTGCCGCCTATAGCCCGCTGGCCGCGTTTGCGGACACGCCTGCTCCTTATGAGCCGCCGGCGGCCGTGGCCAGCAACGTGCCGGGCAAAATTATTTTGCCGGAGCGCACCCAGGTAAAGCTGATTTTAGATCAAGATCTGAAGAGCGGCAGCGCGCATACCGGCGACGAGGTCGATTACGAGCTGGAGAACGATTTGTACACGCCGGACCGTCAGTTGGTCGCCCCCGCCGGCACCAAGGCCTACGGAAAGGTGCTGCAATCGTCGGGGCACGGCATGTTCGGCAAAGCGGGCAAGCTGCAGATCAGCGCCGATTATCTTCTCGGGCCGGATCGCACCCACATCCCCCTGCGCGGCAACCAAATCGGCAACGGCGGCAAAAACGAGGCGGTCGGCATGGTGGCAATGACATTATTCGTGTCCGTGCTAGGCGTCTTTATCAATGGCCGCGACGTGAACCTGCACAAGGGCCTGGAAATCCCCATGTACGTGAACGAGGATACGCCTGTTACGCCGTACATGGCCTTGTTGAGCAACAGTCCGAACGCAAGCCTTGGAATGATCGCAACTTCGGCGGCTCCCATGCAGCCGGCTGCCCTGCCTGCCCCCGCCCCCGCGGCTCCCGGACGGCGGCTCTACACGATGAACGACGGCAGCATGGTCGTCGGCACGCAGGGAGCGTTCGACGGCACCACTTACGCCGTGGTCACCGACGCCGGCATGAAGCTGGTGAAAGCGTCCGACGTGAAGCATGTCGACGATCTCGCCGCCAGCGCGCCCAGCTCAACTCCCGTCGCGCCCACGTCTACTCCCACGCCAGTGCTGGCTGCCACGCCCGCGCCGACCACGCCTACGCTTGCTCCTACGCCTGCGCCCGTTCTAGTGTCCGCCAGCCTGCCTTCTGCCGGGACGCATTCACAGCCTTACGCGGCTCCTGCCTCTTCGCAGTGGGTCGAGTACACCATGGCTGACGGCACCAAGTATGTCGGCCAGCCGGACGGACAGGCCACGGACGGCTCGTTTATCTTTATCAAAAACAGTCTGGGACGGCGCATCCTGCACGCTAAGGATATCGCCGGGCAAAAGACAGTGGCCGACAAAGCGACGGGCCTGAAAGACGGCGCGGTAGAGTAGAAGCTTATGCTCTCCTGCTGCATAAGCCGGAGAAGAGAAAACCGATGCCGCGCCGCACAACATGGCCACCTATCTTACTAAAGGGTAGGTGGCCATGAGGCTGTATAGGTGTCATTGGAGCTTCAGCGCGGCCCGGCCCCGTACAATTACCGGGAAAACAAAGCAATATCGATGAAAATGATTTGCCGGTGAGCTATTTCTCAAAATAAGCGGCAAATACTATTGCG
>CAXSEA010000157.1:0-8988 GCA_964235675.1 uncultured Armatimonadales bacterium
TCTTATATTTCCTTCCCGACCGGGAAGGTGGCCTGAAAGGCCGGATGGGTTCTTCTACGTCTTAATCAATAATAACGCACCGTACGAAAAAAAGCAGCCACACCGCACGAAGGCGGCCTGGCTGCTCTTATCTGACATCTGACCAGCTTAACTAACGTCGCGGGCGAAACCGCGCGCGGGGCATGTCGTCGTCGTCGCGGGCGGCGACTACCGGAGCGACATCGCCGGTCGCTTCCGGCGTCTCACTGGGAGAAGCGTCGGCGAAGTTGCCGATCGAGCCGCGCTCGCGCCCGAATCCGCCACGGCCCGCGCCGCCGCGTCCCTCGCGTCCGCCACCCGCATCGGACTCGGCAACGGCTACTCCACCGCCGCCGCCGCCGTTCCCGCCGCGATCTCCACCGCCGCTACGACTCTCACCGCCACGGTCGCGCCCGCCGCGATCACCGCCACCGCCACCGCCTCGGTCGCCGCCGCGTCCGCCACGGTCGCCGCCGCGATCACCACCGCCTCGGTCGCCGCGCGGCTCGCGCGGCGGGCGGCCCGGCTCCGGGTTGGCCGGGTCGAACGGCTTGTCCAAACCCTTAGCCGTGAGGTTCACGCGCCCCTGTCCGTCCACTTCCGTAACACGCACGCGAAGAGTGTCGCCCATCTTCACGACGTCTTCCGGTTTGCCGACACGCTCGTCGGAGTCGGTGAGCTGCGAGACATGGACCAGGCCGTCCTTGCCCGGCAGAATCTCGACGAACGCGCCGAACTGCAGGAAGCGCACCACCTTGCCCTCGAACTCGTCGCCGGGCTTGATCGTCCGGGTGAGATCCTCCACCATCTTCCGCGCCAGATCGCCGGCGGGGCCGTCCACAGCGGCGATATACACCGTGCCATCCTGCTCGATATCGATCTTCGCGCCCGTCTCGGCGGTAATCTTTTTGATCGTCTTGCCGCCAGGGCCGATCACGGTGCCGATCTGATCAGGCTCGATATGGATCGTAATAATGCGCGGCGCGTAGTCCGACATCTCGGTACGAGGCTCGGCAATCGCCTGCGTCATGACATCCAGGATGTGCAAGCGGGCCACGCGGGCCTGCTCGAAGGCCTGAACAAACACGTCGCGCGGCACGCCGCCGATCTTGGTGTCGAGCTGCAGGGCGGTGATACCCTCAGCCGTTCCGGCCACCTTGAAGTCCATGTCGCCTGAGAAGTCTTCCATGCCCTGAATATCAGTCAGGACAGCGTACTTCTTGTTGCCCTGATCGTCCGGCTTGGACTCGATCAATCCCATCGCGATTCCCGCCACCGGCGCGAGAATCGGCACGCCCGCGTCCATCAACGCCAGCGTGGAGCCGCAGGTGGAAGCCATCGAGGTCGATCCGTTGGATTCCAGCACTTCCGACGTCAGCAGCATCGTGTATGGGAACACGTCCTTGCCCGGCACCACCGCGCGCAAAGCGCGCTCGGCGAGAGCGCCGTGGCCGATCTCGCGACGGCCCGGCCCGCGCAAAGGGCGAGCCTCGCCGACCGAATAGGGCGGGAAGTTATAGAAGTGCATATAATGCTTCTCGCCGTCTTCCTCCAGCGTATCGACCATCTGAGCGTCGGAGCCGGAGCCAAGTGTCAGCGTAGTCAGCACCTGAGTCTGCCCGCGAGTAAAGAGGCCCGAGCCGTGCACGCGCGGCAGCAAGCCGACTTCGGCGGAAATCTGCCGAATATCCGTGGTGCCGCGTCCGTCAGGCCGCTTGCCTTCGGTCAAAATCAAGTCGCGCAACTGCTCTTTCACAACCTTATCAGCGACTTCCTTGATCTCGGATAAGCGTCCGGGGAACTCCGGCTCGATCTGCTCGGCGAGCTCATTGACGATCTGGGTCATGCCCGACTCGCGGCTCGCCTTGTCCGGGTCTTGCAATCCGGCGCGAAGCTGGCCCGCGTAGCGCTCGCGCACCACGCTCAAGATATCCTCGGGAGCCTTGTGCAGCTTCACTTCCTTCTTCGCCTTGCCGACCATGGCGGCCAGCTGCTCCTGCAATTCGCAAAGCTGCTTGCAAGCGGCATGCCCGAAGTCCATCGCGCGGAGCATGACTTCCTCGGAAACTTCCGTGGAGCCCGCTTCCACCATCGCGATAGCGTCTTTGGTGCCCGCCACAATCAGGTCGAGCTTGTTTTCTTTCTGCTGCTCCAGAGTCGGGTTCAAAATGAACTCGCCCTGCTCCGATGACGCCGCGCCGCCCTCAGCCTCGTCGCCTTCCACCGCCATCGCCAGCCCTACCCGGACACAGCCAATCGGCCCGCCGAACGGAATATCCGAAACCGTCAGCGCCGCCGATGCAGCCGTCACAGCCAAAACGTCCGGCGGAAACTCGCCCTGCATCGACAAAGGCATCGCGATCACCTGGACATCGTTGCGCATGCCGTCGGGAAACAAGGGGCGCATCGGCCTGTCGATCAGGCGCGAGACCAGAATCGACTTCTCGCCGGGACGTCCCCCGCGCTTCACGAAGCCGCCGGGAATCTTGCCGACCGCGTATTTCTTCTCTTCGTAGTCGCAGGTGAGCGGGAAGAAGTCCATGCCGGAGCGCGGCTCCTTGGACATGGTCGCCGTGGCGATAATCATCGTATCGCCCTGCTGCAGGAGCACCGAGCCGTTCGCCTGCTTGGCGAGCTTGCCGGTATTGATGGTGAGCTTTTGTCCTGCGAACTCAAGCTCCACCGTATGTTGATTTTCCATAAGTTGTTCTATTCGTTACTCGTCGTTGTTGTCTTTGGTCTTGCGGTATGTCTGAAAAAGAGTGAAGAAAGCCCATCCGGCCTTTGGCCACCTTCCCGGTCGGGAAGGAAAAGTCTACGGCCATGTTCTAAGGCATCTTAGAATCAAGCGCCATCTTATATTTCCTTCCCGACACGGGAAGGTGGCCTGAAAGGCCGGATGGGTTCTCCGAAAACGGCAATGCCCCCCGCCTTCAAGCGCAAACTTTCGCGCTGAATACGGGAGGCAGGACGCATCCTTACCTACCACCGGGGTCGGCCAGAAAATCGCGATTTTCGGGTGCCGGCGCGGGGCAGGACAAATTGAATGGGATAAGAAGAAAGCGGGATGAACGCAAAACGGTAATTGCAGCCTGTCCAAGCGCGGGAGATAATGACTCACTCCCCGCGCCGACTCAAGCCCTAGCAAAAAGGCTTAGATACGGCTGCGGATGCCGAGGCGTCCCACCAGTTCGCGGTAGCGGGCGATATCTTTCACTGCCAAATAATTCAGCAGCCGCCGGCGCTTGCCGACCATAATCAGCAGGCCGCGCCGCGAGTGGTTGTCGTGCTTGTGAATCTTGAGGTGCTCGGTGAGCGTCGCAATCGTCGCGGTCAAGAGCGCCACCTGCACTTCCGGCGAGCCGGTATCGGACTCGTGGGTCTTGTAAGTGGTAATAACTTCGGTCTTCTGATCCTTCAGTAGCGTCATGGGTTGGTTTCTATCAGCAAGCAGCTTGTTTAATTGGAGGAACGTCGCCGTCCATTAGTCTCCCGCCGCCCGCCCCCTTCTGAATTGTTTAGATTAGTTTGGGACTACCTATTTTACCCAATGAGGCAATACATGTCAAGGAAGTGTATGCACAGGTTTAACAGCACAAGCCGCCCAGAAAATGGGCGGCTTGTGGTTGAAGCGTGGTATTCACGCCGTAGTTTGAGACCAACTAAATCATACTTGATTCAATGCCGCTTGCACAAGGTCAGACGGGGTAACTCTTACAGGGTACAAAAATTTTCTTATAGACTATACTATGCTATTTTTTGTAGACTAGGGTGTAAATTTCCATATATACCGGTATATGCATAATCCGGACGCGTAAGTATACTCAACACTTAAGTATAAGCAGTTGGAACAAGAGACATTATTGAAGACATAAATACATAGAGAAGAGAAGCAGCTCGGCGCAAAACCGGCAGGATACGATGGTGTTCTGCGGAAGTCGATTGTGTGCTGGTGCATGCCGTGGTTTGAGACGCTAACGAGCGCGAAAGTGCTAGGGGTTCAATTCCTCCGGCTTCCGTTGAAACACAAAAAGGAACCGAACTAAATGACAACAACACATGCAGACGAAAATCAAATCTCTAAACGGCAAATTGCTCGCCGATGGACGCCAGAGTTAGCAAAAAATTGGACTCCGGTCTCAAACGTGTTCTTAGATCATTACCGTGATTTAGATATAACGCCTTCTGAAGCTATGTTCATCATAATACTGATGTCGTACAAATGGGACGAGCAAGCGCCCTACCCAGGATTCAAAGAGTTATCGAAGAAAATGGGTGTTACTGTAACAGCAGTACGAGGCTATGCTAGATCGCTTGATACAGACAAGCATCTTCTACATCGTGAAATACGAGTGGATGACACAAACATATTTCACCTAAAACCTCTATTTACTGAGTTGGAGAAAAGGTTCAAGCAAGTACAAGAACAAGAAAAGCTGCAAAAGCAACAAGCTAGTTTGAAAAGGTCCAAACGAAGAGGCAGTGAACCTGACTAACGTTTTTTAATATCATAACGATTCAAGAGAGACAACTACAGAACAATCTAGATCGAGTAGCTGCCCTTCTTGAATCGTTATGATATTGCCTTTAAGCCACCAGCACCGACCGGAACCGCGCCTTGCCCTGGCGCGTGTGATCCAGTGCGGTGTTCGCCTCGCTCATCGGGAACAGTTCCACCATCGGCTTGATTCCGTGGCGGGCCGTGAACTCCAGCATCTTGCGCGTGTCGTCCAGCGAGCCAGGCTGCCCACCCACCAGCGACCTCTCGCCGCCGATCAAGTTCCAGGACACCACCGCAATCGGCTTCTCGGGAATGCCCACCACGCACAACTTGCCCTGCGGACGAAGCGCTTGCATGTACTCGTCCCACGGTAAATCGGCGGACACGGTCGAGATGATAAAATCGAACGATCCCGCCGCCTTTTTCAGCTCGTCAGTGTCTCGCGTGGCGATAAACTGCCTCGCGCCGAAGCCGTGCGCCTGCTCGTCCTTGTCGTGCGTGGAGCTGATCGCCGTGACATCGCAGCCCCACTTCGCCAGGTACTGCACCGCCAGATGCCCCAGTCCCCCAATTCCCACCACCGCCACCCGGTCGGTCGGCTTGACGTCATAACGCAGCAACGGCGTGAACACCGTCGTCCCCGCGCACATCAGCGGCCCGCCGTTCTCCGACGCGATCCCCTCCGGCAGAATATGCGCGAACCGCCAGTCGTCCACCCGCACCACCGACGCGAACCCGCCCTTGTGCTCGCCCATTACCGTGCCGACCACGTTCGGGCACACATGCTGCTTACCCGCCTCGCACCACTCGCACTTCATACACGAGCCGCACAACGCTCCCACTCCCACCCGCTGCCCAATCCCCAGCCGGCTGGCGTCCACCGCCGAGCCCATAGCCAGCACCGTGCCGACTACCTCGTGTCCCGGCACCACCGGATACTGCGACATACCCCACTCGTTGTCCACCATCGCCACATCGGTATGGCAAATCCCGCAGTGCGTCACCTGCACGTCCACCTCGTTCGGCCCCAGCTCCCTGGAATCGTAGTTCCACGGCGTCAGCGCATCGTTCGCCGCCAGCGCGGCATAAGCGTTCACTTGCATCACAAATCCTCCACATGTAAACTGTAACAGTGATGATTGCATATACCGAAACTCAATTGCAACAATCCCTGTTACTTTAATGCAGGGATATAATCAATCCGACAACGCCCATGATCGACCTCCGCTTTCCCACCGCTCTGCAAATCATGCTCTTCCTCGCCGTCGCCGATTCCAACGACGCCGCCGGCCCCTCCCCAACGCGCGGTATGACCTCCGCGCAGCTGGCGCGGGGCATGGGAGTGCAGCCCAGCTTCATCCGACGATTCCTCGCGCCGCTAGCGGCAAGCGGGCTCATCATCGCCACCCAGGGCAAAGCGGGCGGCGTGCGGCTGGCGCGTCCATCGAAGCAGATCGGCCTGCACGAGATCTACCGCGCCACAATCGGCGACAAAAAAATCTGGCAGGCGCGCTCCGGCGGCCCGCAAAGCTGCCTGGTCAGCTCGCACACCAAGCCATTCTTCGAGCATCTCGCCAACGACGCTGAACGTGCCGTCCTGGAAGTCCTCGGAAAACGCACCCTGGCCGAAAGCGTCCGAGAACTCGAATCCCTCGACGCCGTAGCGATACACAGCTCCGCCGCGCCCAATTAGCGATGCGCCTTTTTCCAGAGTCGCTCCATGGCCGCTGGGCCATTTTTCACAGTGGCGCTGGGTTCGCTTAACCCAGCACCGATTGATCAACTCCATTAAATCGCGGCGATTTGATGGCAACAGTCCAGGCCGAGCCTGGCCGCCGGAGGCATCTAGAGAAGCTTCTACTTCAGTCCAGCCATTCGCCGCGCCTCAAGGGCGATCCATCGGCGGGGCGCGAGACGGATCGACATCGCCAGCAGGTAATTTTTGCGCCCGACAATGACGAACGGACGGTCTTGTGACAGGGCTTGTAGTCCGACCCGCACCACCTCTTCCGGGGTGTCCAGCTGGGATTCCGCCTGCTGCAATCCTTCGCCGGCGACCGAGAAAAACTCGGTTTTCGTCTGGCCGGGGCAGAGCGCGAGCACGCGAACTCCGGTTCCACGGCACTCCGCCCACAGCGCTTCGCTGAAATTCAGCAAAAACGCCTTGGTCGCCCCGTACACGCCGAGGCGAGGCGTCGGCTGAAAGGCCGCCGTGCTGGCGACATTGATAATTCCGCCGCTGCCCCGCGCCACCATTTTAGGCAGGAACTCCCGCGCCAGCGCCATCGGTGCGGCGACATTGAGCGCTACTTCAGCGCCCAGGCGGGCAGGGTCGATTTCGGTAAACAAGCCGTAGCTGGCGAAGCCCGCATTGTTCACCAGAAGATCGACGTCCCGCCCCGCGCAAGCGACGCGCACCGCGTCGATTCCCGCCGGAGTCGCCAAATCCGCCACGATTATTTCGGCGCGAACGCCATGCGCCTTGCGCAATTCCGACGCCAGCGCTTCCAAGCGGTCGGCGCGACGCGCCGTCAGCAGCAAATTAAAACCCAGCGCGGCGAGATCACGGGCGAACACCGCGCCGATCCCCGACGATGCCCCAGTCACCAGGGCAGTTCTCGGTCCGGCAACGCCAACCCGCTTCCCAATTAGATCATCAATTGTGTTGAACATTAGCACCCTCCTTCTATGTTTACAGTGTAAATATACCACCTTATGTTTACACTGTAAACATAAGGTGGTAAGATTTCCTCATGTCACAACCGCCTCCCGACGATTTGGGCTTGGCCGATGAGACCCAGTACCACCATGGCAATCTCAGGCGCGCGCTCATCGACGCCGCCCTGGATTTACTCAACGAAGGGCAGAATTGGGATTTTTCCCTCCGTGAGGTAGCCCGCAAGGCCAAAGTCAGCCATACCGCGCCCTACAATCATTTTGCCGGCAAGCACGATCTTCTCGAAGCGGTCGGCGCGGCCGGATACGACCGGCTGCGCGAGCGCATGCAGGAGGCTGCCGCGCAAGCAAGCGATACCGCGTCGGCGCTGAAAGCCATCGGCGTCGCCTATGTGCTTTTCGGCGTGGAGAACCCAGCGCACTACCGCCTGATGTTCGGCGCGGCTCTCGCCGCCCACAAAAACAAGCCAGCGTCCATTATCGAAGAGTCTGGCGCGGCCACGAAAGCGGTCATGACCGGCATTATCCGGCAAGGCGCGGAAAGCGGCCTCTTCGACGTTCCCCTCGAAAACACATCGGCGCTGGACATGGTAGTCCTCTCAGCCTGGTCTCTGGTGCACGGCCTCACCATGCTCCTCATCGACGGCCTCGCCACCCCCGCTCCCATCCCTCCTTCCGCCGCCAAACAAATCGCCGACCACATCACTCAAATGCTGCTCGACAGCCTCAGCTCCAAAAGTTAAGAATCGCTCTCTGGCCGCTGGGCCATTTTTCTCATTGCACTGCCGCTGGCGCGTCAGTACGATGAGAAAAATAGAAGGGTTTGGTGAAGCGAACCCAGCGCCTTGCTATCAACTCCGCCAAGCTGCCTCAGCTTGGCGGATAACAGTCCAGGCTGAGCCTGGCCGCCGGAGACATCTTCTCACAGATTTCGCGCATAATAAGCCGCACCCATGATTGTGAGGAAGAACTGAAATGAACGCGACACCGCTCGATATCAAAACCCAGGACGGCGTAGTAGACGGCTTCTTTTTTCAGCCGGAAGATAGCGGCAAGCATCCCGCCGTCATTTTCTATATGGACGGGATCGGCTTGCGGCAGGGCTTGTATGACATGGCCGAGCGGCTCACCGAGAACGGCTACGCGGTGCTGATGCCCAACATGTTCTACCGCTACGGCCCGGCCCAGCCGCTGGATTTCGCCACGGACCGGGACAAAATCATGGAGATGATTTTCTCGCTGAACGAAAAGGGGATGATGCAGGACACGGAGCATTTTCTCGCGTACCTCGACGCTCAGCCCGGCGTGCTCGGGCCGAAAGTCGGCTGCACCGGCTACTGCATGGGCGGCGCGCCCTCGCTGACGTCCTCGGCAACCTTCCCCGACCGAGTCGTCGCGGCGGCCTCGTTCCACGGCGGACGCCTCGCCACCGACGCCCCCGATAGCCCGCACTTGCTCGCCCCCGAGATGCGCGGCGAGCTCTACATCGGCGTCGCCGGCGAAGACCACTATCTCGGCCCCGGCGAAACCGAGCGCCTTAACAACGCCCTCAAAGAGGCTAACGACAACTACAAGCTGGAAATCTACGAAGGCGCCCAGCACGGCTTCGCCGTCCCCGACATCCCCGCCTACAACCCCGAAGCCGCCGAACGCCACTGGCAAAACCTACTCGCCCTGTTCGCCCGAAACCTGCCGCAAGATTAGGAGTTTCTTTTCCCCCTCCTTATCCTAGGAGGGGCTAGAGCCTGTTATAGACTTTAGCTATCGATATCTAGCAGAATTCAGAGCTGTAG
>CAXSEA010000158.1:0-8901 GCA_964235675.1 uncultured Armatimonadales bacterium
GTGCTCCGCCGCCACCCGGTTCAGCTTCAGCGTCTCAAACGCGTACTTCAGCACCGCCGCGCCCGCTTCGGTCGCGTAGCCCTGCCCCCAAAACGGCTGTCCAATCCAATACCACATGTCCGCCCGATGATCCTGCGGGGAAATTTTCAGGCCGAATCCTCCCAGCAACTCCCCGCCGCCGCGCCGAGTCACTGCATAATCGACGCCTTTGCCCGCCTCCAGCAGCTCCGCTGGAGTGCCTATCCACGCCGCGGCCATTCCCTCTTTGTAGGTTACAGGCGTTTTGAACACCGTGTCCAGTATTTCGGACACGCCGTAAAGCCGCCGCACATCGTCGGTATCGGCAAGAGTATAGGGCCGGAGCGCAAGGCGCTCGGTTTCAAGTACGGGCTGCTCGATCATAATTCCGTTGCTTCGTTCTACCCTTCAACGCCGGCGGCGCAGTTAAGCACGAGCAGCAAGCTCCCGGTGTGAGGATCCGCCGGGTCTTGAAAAGGATTATCGAAGGTGCGGAAATTCAATCGCTCGTAAAACCGCGCGGCAGCGATGTTGGAGGGATAAACATACGCGTGCAGCTCGCCGAAACCCGACGCAAGCGCCCAAGCCGCCACGGCTTCTACCAGCTTGCGCCCCACTCCGCGCCCGCGCTGCTCAGGAGCCACCCAGAACGCCAGCAGCTCGGCTGCGCTGCCATTACCGCCCCCACTCACCGGAGCGCACCGCTGCAAGGCAACCATCCCGCTCGGCTCGCCACCGACAAACGCCACCCACGTCCCTGGCTCGCGCGCCGCCAACGATTGCCACTGCTCGTCAGTCCACATCCGCGCCTGCGCCAACGTAGTCACAAAAGCATCAGGGGCATCGGCAAGCGCCCGCAAACGAATTGCCCTCGGCAGTGGCCATTGCTCCGGCGCAACCAGCATCACCTCGACCACAGTATTTCTCCGCCAAGATAAGAGGCTAGATAGGCATTAAACAATAGACCTACTGCAGCCTTTGGGCACCTTCGCTGAAGAGCATTTAGAAAAACTCTTCAAACAAGCGTGGTTTTGTTTCCCCTCCTTTCCCAAGGAGGGCAAGGGGAAGTTAGCCACGCACTAAACGCTGCATCAAACCAGACCTTCCCCCGCCCCTTATTGGAAAAGGAGGAAAGTTCAAACAGCTTATTCTAAACCCTCTAAAGGGTAGCACTAAAGATTATCCAGCGCTCTGCTTCTGAATGTCCTTCCCTTCAGGGAAGGTGGCCTGAAAGGCCGGATAGGTCCGCCATAGCCTCCGGTGCATGTTTCTACAAAACTCCCAAGTACAACTTGCGAATTAGCCCTAACGGATTGCTACGCCACTGTCGCCACATGCGGCTCGGTTAAATCACGCCGCGCCGGGTCGAACACCTCCGGCGATTCGCCGCTCACAATCGCCGCCACATGCGCGGCGGTTAAACCCACCTGGTTGCGCAGCACCGGCACCGGGCCGTGCTCCACAAACTCGTCGGGCAAGCCCACCAGACGCGCCGGGGTTTGGACACCCGCTTCCGAAAGCAACTCCAGCACGCCCGAGCCGAAGCCCCCAGCGACTACGTTGTCTTCCACCGTCACCACCAGCTTGCACGCGCGGGCGGCGGTCACAATCGCTTCGGTGTCCAGTGGCTTGACGAAACGAGCATTGATTACGGTGACGCCAATCCCCCGCGCCCGCAGCATCGCGGCGGCATCGAGCGCGATCTGCACCCCGGCTCCGGCGGCGATAATCGCCGCCTCCTGCCCGTCGGCCAGCAGCGTCTCCGACTTTCCCATTTCCACCGGCTGCACCGCAGCCGCGAGAGCGTCGATCCCGCCGCGCGGGTAGCGGACGGCAATCGGCCCGTCGCCGTAATCCAGCGCGAACTTGGTCATCGCGCGCATCTCCTCGACGTCCTTCGGAGCCAGAATCGCCATGTTCGGCACGCAGCGCAGGTAGCTCAAATCGAACACGCCGTGATGCGTCCCGCCGTCGTCGCCTACCAGTCCGCCCCGGTCCAAAAAGAACTTCACCGGCAGATGCTGCAAGGCGACATCATGGATAATCGGGTCGTAGGCACGCTGCAAAAACGTGGAATAAATCGCGCACACCGGTTTAAATCCGCTCGCCGCGAGGCCCGCCGCGAACACCACCGCATGCTGCTCGGCAATTCCGACGTCGAAGTACCGCTCCGGATGCTCCTTGGCGAACTTCGCCAGCCCGGTACCGTCCGGCATGGCGGCGGTGATCCCCACGATAGTATCGTCCGCGCGCGCCGCTTCGGTAATCACATCGGAAAACGCGCCCGTAAACGTCGCCCCGGCCACCTTCTTTTCCATCCGCCCGTCGTCGGGTGAGAACTGCGACACTCCATGGTAAGTGCGCGAGTCCGCCTCGGCGTAAGGTAGCCCCTTGCCCTTCACCGTCAGCACATGCACCAGCACTGGGCCTTTGAGTCGCTTCACATGCTGGAACACGTCTAGCAACGCCTCAATGTTGTGCCCGTCGATAGGCCCGATATAGTTAAGTCCCATCTCCTCGAAGAACAGTCCCGTATGCGCCGGAGTGGCCCAGTGCGTCGCCGTGTGCTTAGCGGCGCGCGCAGCTTTAATCGCCAGCTCGCTGCCCATCGGCAAGCCTTCCAGCACGCCCTTGACGCCCCGCTCGGCGCGTTGGTAAGTCGGGCTCATCCGCAGCTTCGACAAATAGGTGGCGATTGCGCCGACATTCTCGGCAATCGACATCTCGTTGTCGTTCAAGACAATGGTAATGTCCGTCTTAGACTCGGCCGCGTTGTTCAATCCTTCCAGCGCCAGCCCGCCGGTCAGCGCCCCGTCGCCGATCAGCGCGATCACCGATTCCGGCGAGCCGCGAAAATCGCGCGCCTTGGCGAAGCCCAGTGCGGCGGAAATCGACGTGGACGCGTGCCCCGCGCCGTACAAATCGTACTCGGACTCGTCGATGCGCAAAAAACCCGACAAGCCCCCATGCTGACGAATCGTGGACAACCGCTCTTTACGCCCCGTCAAAATTTTGTGCACGTAGCCCTGGTGCCCGACGTCCCAGATCAGCTTGTCGCGCGGGATGCTGTACACCTTGTGCAGCGCCAAAGTCAGCTCGACCACGCCCAAGCTCGGCGCGAGGTGCCCGCCGGTTTTAGCCACGCAAGCAGTGAGATACGAGCGGATTTCCACGGCAAGCGTGCGCAGCTGGTCCGGTGTGAGGGAGTGCAGGTCGTCGGGCGAATCGATGCGCGGCAAAACGGTCATGCCCTGCATGAAAGCCTCGTCGGTAATTGTGTCGCAAGGGTCGTTTCCGGCTTCAATGCCGGTCTCGGGCGCGGCAGTCACCGAGATAGGGGAAGGCGCGCCTGCGCTCAAAGTCGCATTCGCATCGTCAGCGCCCCCTTCGTGCTGATGGTCGTATGGCATATCGCTGGCATTCCCTCGGTCTTACAGTGTCAAATTTGAGCGCGGGCAAGCCTTAAGATCGAGTCGGCCCGCTGCATAGAACAGTGATTGTACCCAAGCTCGGCGATCTGGACTCGGCGACGCACCCACAAGCTGCGCCCACCAGTTCAAGGCAGGCCATAGCTAGCAAGAAACATACAATGTAAATATTAAAGTTCTTTGCAAATAAAAGTATAACTAGTTTTGATGTAGTTGTCAAGCATGGCGCGAAGATTGCAATCAGCGTTCTCTCTCTAAGCCGTTTTTATACTTAATTGTTTAAAAGCATTCCTTTTCAGGCAGCCTATTGGTTCTGAGGCATTCCATCATCCATTTGTTATCGAAATTCGCATAGACTCAGAACCCCTATTTTTATAGACAGGTAAATATGCTCGTCTCGAGCGGCTGGCGGAATACATCGAATTTCCGATACGGCAATTGTAACAGTAGCGCCCAGTTAGGGCACGGTGTCAACTTAGACTTATGAAATCTTCTCCATCCTCTTCCGGCGATCCATACTCCGATGCGCCCAAAAACCCGGTCGGTATCCTTATAGACGAACAGCCCGCGCAGAAGCCTAGTTTCAATGAACGTCCCGATGACGCAGCTCCGGTTTCTCCATTTACGTCCCGCTTCGGCTCGAACTTTGAGTTTCGCCCCGCCACTCTCCCTCTCGATTCCCGACTGCACCAGCGAAAAGTGTTCGGTCAGACCGGCGTCTACGCTGCACTGGCCGCGATTGCTCTGCTCGGCGGCGCATGGATCGAACTACGCCCGTTGACCACCGTCACCGCGACGGCGGAAGCGCTGCTGCCGTATCGCGGCGCGGAGATAAGCGCGGGCCCCGGAACGGCGTCGCCATCCAACGACTCAGCGCTGCCTCTAACCGGTCAAACAGCCGCGTCCGCCTTCTCTCAATTCCAAGCTACCGCGCCCACCGCCGCTGCGGCGATCTCGCGGGTGGACGCCGCCGCGCAAAGCGCCGTACAGCGCGATTCCGCCGCTTGGGCCCTCGCCGCGCAGTCCAGCGCCGGCAGCAGCGCCGTCGCCCAGAGCGCCGCGCAGCCCGCGCTGGATTCCATGCCGCTCGCCCGCGTTGTCCGCCTCGGCGACGACAACCCGCTCCGCACCCATACCGTCTACCACGTCAATCATCAGCGCCTGCCGCTCGCGCTGGCGTGGCTCGCCGCTTGCATGGTCGCTGCCGCGCTCTACGGCGTCTCAAAATCCAAGAGGCGCTTACAATTCGCGTTCCGCGCTCCCAACCACTCCGCGAAATTTTCCGCCGAGGACGCTCCCCGCATCGAGGATCTTCCCCACATGGCGGTCGTCCGGCTGGCGCGCGATGTCAGCCAATCAACAGGCTTATCGTCCACGTTCCTCTCCGATCACGATGCGAATCTTTCCGGCGAAAGTATGCGCCCCGTCCTTTCAAGCGCCTCCGAAAAGCTTTGGATCAATTTCGCCTCCCGCGCCGATCTGGCAAGCGCTATGACCGCTGCCGCTGCGGCGGCTACAGAGGCTGCCGCGCAAAGCGGTGATGCCGCTCAAGCCGCCGGCACGAGTCTGGCGCGCTACGACGATGCCGCGCAAGCCGTTCTGGAGCAGGCCGAGGCCGCGCTCGCGCTTAATTCGAATACGGAAATTCTGTTCACCCGCCTCACCCGCGACGCGCGCGGCAGCCGGGCCGCGATGCTCGCTATCGCCCGGCTCCTCGCCCGGCGCGGCAAGCACGTCGTTCTGATCGACCTGGATTTCGCCGCCCCGCCTGAAGCTCAGGCCGAGCTTGGCCTGCCCGGCGAATTCCCCGGCGCCGCCGAGATCCTCTCGCGCCGCGCCAAAATCGACGATTGCCTTCTCACCGATGACGACTACCCCGCCCTCACCGCTATCTCATCCTCGTTGGAAGGCACCGAAATCTCCCACGAGCAAGCCGCCCGCCTCCTGCAGTCGGCGGAAATGCTCGACCTGCTCGACGAGCTCCGCGAAGGCAACCACCTGGTTCTTATCCACGGCCCCGCCGCCGAGGACGCCGCCCGCTCCCTGGGCTCCCGCGCCGACGCCGCCCTGCTCGTAGTCGGCCAGCAGCCCACCGAGCGCGAGCACCGCGCCCTCCCGGACGCCCTCGCCGAAATGAGCGCCGTTCAAGCCAATATCGTCGGACGCATCGAGTTCGACAGCCAAATCGCGTAATATGATGTTTCCAGATGCCTCCGGCGGCCAGGCGCAGCCTGGACTGCTAGCCGCCAAGCTGAAGCAGCTTGGCGGAGTTGATAGCAATACGCTGGATACTCTTACCTAACCCTTTATTTTTCTCATTGAACTGACGCGTCAGCGGCAGTTCAATGAGAAAAATGGCCCAGCGGCTAAAGAGCGATTCTTAAAATGGGCACGCCGAAGTGTCGCTAAACCCAATAGTCTATCTACAGCTGGCGATCCTTGGAGTGGTGTTTCTCGGAGCGGCGCTGTTTGTGTTCGCGCTGGCGCGGAGAGCGCGGGGCGGCGGCGCTCCCATGGCCGAGACTCCCGCAGCGCGCGCGGCGCTGCTGGCGAGCGTATCGGTTGCCGGCAGCGAAGGCGGGGAGCGCTTGCCCCAATCTTTTCGCTTCTCCAGCGTGCAAGCGCCGCAGCCAGGAGAGCGCGTCGATGATGGCGCGGTTCTCAACCTGCACACGCAAATCGACGCCTTGCTGCTGGAGCGTATCGCCGAGTTCCTCCAGCGCCAGGTCGGCTCCCAATCCGCCGCCGAGCCAGTTGCCGAGGAGCGCGAGCCGGAGGGCTGCGTGATTGTCGTGGCCGACGCTCTCCCGCCCGGCGTCGCCGCCGAAAGCGGAGCGCCCTATCTGAACGGAACCGGCGCGGCGCTCTGCGTAGCCCGCGCCCTGGCCGAAACTTCCGGACACGCTTTCCGCACTCTTCTCATCGACACAGGCTCTCCCGCATGGAGCATTTACGGCGTCGATACCGCTGATGACCAGACGCGGAATGCCAGCGGCACGGCAGAGGCAAAGAGCAATGATGAGGAGCCTTTGCGGCCGCATACCGCGCCGGATGTAATTCCGCTGCCGGAGGATGTGCGCGGCGTCTATGACGTCATCGCCGGACGCCTCACGCTCGACGAGTGCTTGCTTTCCGAGGACGAATCGCCGCTCCTGCTCGCCCTCGCGCCCGGCGAGATGCCCCTGCGCTGGGCCGAGCTTCTGCGCTCCGCCGGAATGCGCCGCCTGCTCGCCGCCGCCCGCGCCGTGGCCGAGGTCGTGCTGGTCTACGCGCCCCGCGTCGCCGAGTACCCCGAGCAGACCCGCCAGCTCGCCGAATGGAGCGACGGCGTCATCGTGATCGGCGCGGAGATGGGACGAGGCGTAAGCCGTATCCAGCAAGACCAGCGGCGTGCTCTGCTCGAATTTGAGCTCGCCGCCACCCGAGTCCTGGAGCCCGAATCCCAGAACTCTGACCAGTTGTCGCCCGCATCGCCGACAGTCATGCTCGCCCCGATACTGGGCCGAATAGCCCTCGACTTCACGTCCGTCCCACAAAACGCCACTCCCGCCCAGATAATAGAAGATTCATCCGCCGAATAGCAGCGTATTCTTCCCTCCTTTCCAAGGAGGCGCTGGGGGAGGTCCGCGCTGGCTACAGCGAAGAGCTTTTCCGCTTTTTCGCCGCAGCGTTTTGCCGCCTCTCGTGCCCGAGCTACCGCGAGCCGCGTACAATCAAGAAAGCGCAATCCGCTTCAACTCAGGGAGACAACATTGCCATGGACCCGCTTACCGCCATCGCAGGCCTCGGAATCGGCGCGATTCTCATCATCAGCCTCATCGCGCTGATCGCATCGATTTTCTGGATCTTCGAGCTGATCGACATTCTCCGCCGCGAATTCCGCGACCCGATCATGAAGATCGTCTGGCTGGCGATCGTCTTCTTCTCCCACATTATCGGCGCGCTGCTCTACTACTTCATCGGCAAGCAGCAAGGCAGACTGCCGGGTGAAGGGCGACGTTATTAGCGCAGGAAAGCGTTGCGTTCCCGAAACAAGTGACGCATGAATGAGTACAGTACCTGGTTCTTCACCAAACGAAGGAAGTATGAGTCATACATTGACCTGTGCTATTTGCATCTTCGACGTTTCCGCAAAGACGAAGCGGCGAGAAGCTCAAATTACTTCAAAACGAACACGCTTCTAACCTGCCTAACATCCACTGAGGAGATCGCCGAGCCTTTATCCCACGCCGAAGACTACTCCGCTGCTATTTACACTGCTATGGCAACGGTCGCATTGTCGGTGATTCTGGAAGATGCGGAACCAGACTACGACAACCTCAATAAGCTAGTTTCAGCGGATTGCTACGACAACGTCTTTGAAGCGCTTGATCTGATTCGCCTGATACAGACTCTGATGAAAGTGAAAACAGTTTGGGACGTGATGGAAGCGCCGTGCCGCACCGTGACCGAGAATATCCTGATCCACTTGGGGCTTTCGGCGCATCTTCCAATAATCAGCCGCCACGCTTTTCAATGCGGCCTCGACTCTTGCGCAATGAAGTATCGCGCTCTGCTGCAGGCTGGCGGCTTGCCTGCGCCTATTAGCCTTGAGTAGCGCCCGTGTTATCCCTCTTTGTCTGTCGGGTATGCTTATTTAGTATGCGGCTGATGCCGCGCCGGGCCAGCGGTGCCCGCGCGCAGTGTCGCCCTGCGAAATTTAAGCGTAGCGAACACAAAAATAGAAACGGGTACCCATGCCTAACAATAGTAGTAAGAACAGCGGTAGCAGCACCGATAAGCTGCAAATCATTCCCCTCGGCGGACTTGGCGAAATCGGCAAGAACATGACCGCCGTGGTCTGCGGCGACGAAATCGTCGTCGTCGACGCCGGACTCTCCTTCCCCACCGCCGACATGCTCGGCGTGGATTTAGTCATCCCCGATATCTCCTACCTCATCGAGAACAAGGAGAAAGTCAAGGCGATTCTCATTACCCACGGCCACGAGGACCATATTGGCGGCTTGTCTTGGGTGCTGAAGGAGCTGCCGAAAACCCCGGTTTACGGCACCAAGCTCACTCTCGGGTTCGCCAAGCACAAGCTTCAGGAGTACAAGCAGCTCGGCCAGGCCATCCTGCGCGAGTACGACTACGACAAAGCCAATGTCATCGGCAACAACTTTGAAGTCGAGCCGATCCGCGTGGCGCACTCCATCCCCGACGCCGTCGCGCTCGCCATCCACACTCCGGCGGGCACCCTGGTGCACACCGGCGACTTCAAGTTCGACCAGACCCCCATAGACGGCCAGCTGTTCGATATCGCCCGCCTCAGCCGAATCGGCGAGGAAGGCGTGCTGATCCTGCTGTCCGACTCCACCAACGTGGAGCGCCCTGGCTTTGTGCCCTCGGAGCGGATTGTCGGCGAGACCTTCGACCAGGTGTTCCGCACCGCCACGAAGCGCATCATCATCGCCTG
>CAXSEA010000159.1:0-8869 GCA_964235675.1 uncultured Armatimonadales bacterium
AGTTCGTGGGGTCGTCCACTCCGGCTTATCGGCTTACGTTTGAGACGACAAGCGGTGGGCCGGCTGAAATCGCCGCACGGACAGGGTGGGGCGTCAGCTTGAGCGAGGACAACCTGCGGAGTCTGATTGTAGAATCGGACAAGCTCCAAATCGCCGATCTCAACGCGATGCTGGTCGATGCCGGCGTGCGCGTCTGCGGAATCGAGCCGGTGCGGCGCAGCTTGGAAGAAGCGTTCCTGCGCATGACGGGCGGCGGGGCGACGCCTTCTACGACAACCGAAGCCGCCGCGAAGGGGGCAGGGCAAGTATGAGCCTGATGCTACGCTTGACACGCAACGAGCTGGAAAAGATTTCACATCAGTGGCGCATCGTGATCGCCTTTGCCTTTTGTACGCTGATCGCGCTTGCCGTCGCCTTTATCGGCGGGCGGCATCATGGCTTCGGCCCCAGCGCCGACACGCTGGCCTTTACCTTTTTGACAGGCGGCTTCAGCGCCGCGCTGATCCCGCTTGGCGTTTGCTTAGTCGCGGGTGATGTGGTCGCCGGTGAATTCTCGGGCGGCACGATTAAGCTCTTGTTGACTCGCCCCGTCAGCCGGTGGAAGATATGGCTCAGCAAGTTCTTCGCCGCCGCGCTCGCGAGTTGGGCAATCATGCTGTATTTCTACGCGGTGATCTATTTTGCGCTCGCTTACAAGTACGGTTTTGGTCATTGGAGCGATCCTCCTCTGGCAATGCAATCGAACGGCCTTGTAACAGCCTGGGCGGTCACCTGGCATGTGGTTCTCACCGAAAGCCTTTCAGTGCTGGCTCTGGTGGCATTCGTCGCGCTGCTTTCCAGCCTGACAAGCAGCGGCGTCGCTGGAATTGGCCTCAGCTTTGGCGCGATTATTATCGGCGGTATTTTCATTGGGCTCGCGGGTTCCAAGACGTGGTTGCGCTACTTGATTTTCCCGCAACTGTCAGCTTCGGATCACTTCATCGGCAGCTTTCCGGTGCCTAATTGTACGCTCGCCTTCAGCATCGGCGTGCTCTGCGCCTGGCTGCTCGGAAGCGTCGCGCTCGGCATGTGGCGCTTTCAAAGCCGCGACATTCTGGCGTAGGGTCTGGCTATAATAGGGCATCTTTTTTGACGTAAGGTGACCTGTTTCCGCCATGACCAACGAACCCGAAGCCCGCCCATACCAATCCCGCATCGACGCTCTCCGCTCCGCTATGCTGAAGCGCGGACGGCGCGCGCCTATCGACGCGCTGCTCGTCAGCGACCTCACCAATATCGGCTATTTGAGCGGCTTCGGCGGTTCGGCGGCACTCTTGCTGATCTCCCAAACCGACGCGGTCTTCATCACCGACGGGCGCTATATCTCCCTAGTCAGCTCCACCTGCCCGGAGTTCACGCCGGTCGAGGCGGGCGGCTCCGGCGGCTATGTGGAAGCGCTCGCCGAGTCGCTCCGCGCGCGCGACACTCTCACCAAGATCGGCTTCGAGGACGAGCATGTCACGGTGAAGCAGATGCGCGGCTGGCGCAAGGCCGCGCCCGCGTCCGTGCGCTGGATTCCCGCGTCGGGCCTGGTGGAGAAGCTGCGGCTGGTTAAGGATGAAGGCGAAATTGCGGCGATCAAGAACGCCGTGCGCATCGCCGAGGCCGCGTTTGCCGCCGTGCAGGACAAGCTCACCCCCGGCGTCTCCGAGCGGGACTACGCGCTGGAGCTGGAGTTCACGATGCGGCGCATGGGCGCGGAATCGCCATCGTTCGATACGATTGTGGCGAGCGGCCCGAACGGCGCGTATCCGCACCACCATGCGGGCGAGCGCCAGTTCGAGGCGGGCGATCTGGTGACTATCGACTGGGGTGCGAAGGCGAGCGGCTACTGCTCCGACATCACGCGCACGGTCGCTATCGCCGGCGCGCCGGTCAACGAGACCCTCCGCAAAATCCACGCCATCGTCCTGGAAGCTAAGGAGCGCTCCAGCGCCGCCTGCACCGCCGGAGCCGACGGCAAGTACGTGGACGACGTCGCCCGCGACTATATCAAGGAGCAAGGCTACGGCCCTGAGTTCAAGCACGGCCTCGGCCACTCCCTCGGCCGCGACGTCCACGACGGCAACACCGTCTCCCAACGGTCCGCCGGCCACAAACTTGCGCCGGGGGTCATTACCACGATTGAGCCGGGCATTTACATCGACGGCCTAGGCGGCGTGCGAATCGAGGAAGACGTGCTGGTGACCAAGGACGGGCCGGTGGTGCTAAGTACGCCAAGTAAGGGATTAAATTAACTGCTTTGCGTGTATGTAGCAACACAAAATAGGTACACGCATCGTGTTGTGGTCAAGTTATGAGCAGTACAGATAAGATTTTGCAATCAGCGCAGCAACTTTATGACTCGGGTTGTGGCTTACTTACGAAGCCAGAAAACGTTAGTGACTTTGCTGCTCGCCAACTTGAATACCAAAAGTGGTTTACACAAGCACTTAACGTAATAAATACATTGACTCCGGAACGAGCAATTGACTTTTCAGAAGCATACAAGCTTAAAACTCGCAAGGTAATTAGTCCTGATACCTACACTATTGATGATTATCTGAAAAGCATTGCTTTGACAAGAGGAGGTACTGAAAAGATAAATACGGAGCATCTTTACAGATCTCTCATATTGAAACAACTGGGAATTCTGGCTGGGGCAATCGACTCTGCTCCAAGTATACTAAGCAATATTAGATTGATTTTGCAATTAGAAGTGCTAGATAGTGATATTAGTACAGCTAAAGAACTACTGAAATCCGGACATTTACGTAGTGCAGGAGTTATTTGTGGAGTTGCTCTTGAAGCACACTTGAAAGAAATTATCGATAGACATCAAATTGCGACACAAAAGAAATCTTTAACAATAAGCGACGCAAATGATCTGCTCAAGACAAACAATTTATATGACGTATCGATTTGGCGTTTGATTCAGCGGCTTGCTGATATCAGGAATCTGTGTGCTCATTCCAAGGATCGCGAACCTAAAAAAGACGAAATAGAAGACTTAATTTTAGGAACAGATAAGGTTTTGAAAGAAATATTGTAATTTCATCTAGCCCTGCAACAAGCTCTCTGCGCCATCCACAAAGATTACCGAGCCGCTGATGTGGCTGGAAGCATCCGTTGCTAGGAAGTAGACTAGCTCGGCGACTTGTTCGGAGGTGCCGACTCCGTTGTCGATGAGCTGGTTACCTTTGGGGTAGACGACCGGAACTTTTACTTTGTCAAGGTCGCGCTGTTTGGTGCTGGCCTCAATATTGGTTT
This sequence comes from uncultured Armatimonadales bacterium, assembly GCA_964235675.1. Classification (GTDB taxonomy): domain Bacteria; phylum Armatimonadota; class Armatimonadia; order Armatimonadales; family Capsulimonadaceae; genus CAXSEA01. Next base: position 3,289 of record CAXSEA010000159.1, read on the forward strand.
TGATCGCGCCGGGGCAGACGGCGTTCACGCGCACTTTGTCTTTGGCGAATTCCAGGGCGAGCATTTTGGTCATGGCGACCTGGCCGGCTTTAGTGGCGGAGTAGGCGGTGGCGCCGGTGTTGGAAAAGATGCGGTTGCCGTTCACCGATGAAGTCACTATCACCGAGCCGCCGTGCTTTTTGAGATACGGCGCGGCGTATTTGATCGTCAGGAACGTGCCCGTCAGGTTGATGTTGAGCGTGCGAAGCCATTCCTCGGGCTCCAGCTCTTCGATAGGCGCCCAGACTCCGTTGATGCCCGCGTTGGCGAAGACCACGTCCACTCGCCCGTACTCCGCCGCCAGCTGATCCACCGCAGTTTTCACTTGATCCGGCTGCGAAACGTCGCCCGCCAGCGCCAGCGCCGTGCCGCCCGCGTGCTTGATATCGTGCAGAACGTCTTTCAGGTGGTCCTCGCCGATATCGAAACAGCCCACCTTCGCGCCGCCCTGCGCCATTCTCAGCGCGGAGGCGCGCCCGATGCCGCTGCCCGCGCCCGTGACGAACGCGACCCGGCCTTCGAGCGAACTCAGTGGATGAGAATGAAACAGCGACATAAATAAGCCTCCCCGAACGCGGAATGAGCAAATCATACCGCGCCCAGGAAGGTTGTCAAACAGACTAATTATCGTCTGAGTGGGTGCAGAGCAACGCTGAATGTAGCGCTTTTCTTTCCCCTCCTTATCCTAGGAGGGGTTAGGGGAGGTTCACCAAAGTGTAACCCTGAGTTAAAACCCGGACCGCCCTCAGCCCCTACTAGGATAAGGAGGGAAGCAAGAGCGAGCTTTTCTACACTCCCTATGGCAGTTTGCCGCTGGTGATTTCGTTGGCGAGTAGGTCGTCGTGGTATACCGTGCGCACCGCGCTGACTATGGCGCGGCTGTCCACGCAGATTGTGCGGCCTTTCACCTCGGTGTAGACGATGGGGCAGACATTGGATTCCATGTTGCCGTCGAACAGGATACCGACGAGCTGGCCGTCGGTGTCGATGATCGGGCTGCCGGAGTTGCCGCCGGTGGAATCGAGCGTGCAGACGAAGTTGAACGGAGTCGCCGGGTCGAGCGCGCTCCGCGCGGCCTGCCACGACGCGGGCAGGGCGTAGGCATCGACATCGCCGCGCTGGTCGGCGCGGTTATAGAAGCCGCCGAACGTAGTAAAAGGCGCGTATGTCTGGCCCCCGGACGTGTAGCCTTTAATTACGCCGTAAGTCATGCGGAGGGTGTCAGTGGCGTCGGGGTAGAGCGAGCCGGCGGGCGCGTGTTTCAGGAGCAGGCGAACGATAGTCGCGCTGGCTTCTTCCTGCGGCGCGGTAATCTGTGTCTGGTACTCGCGGCTGCGGGCGACGCCGGCGGGATACAGCGCGAGCGCGAGCCGAATCATGGGATCATTCGATGCGCGCAAAGCGGACTCGCCGCCGCCGAGAAGCTGCTTGCGGGCGTTGACGTCGTCCATATGCGAGCCGTCCACCAGCATAGCCGCGCGGGCGTCGGGCGACATTCCGGCGAGAGGCGTTTGGGTAAGCGGATTGCCGCGCCCCAGCAGCTCCAGCGATTCCCCGAAAGCGTCCGCAAGCTCTCGCCGGGCCAGGTCTTTGGAAACCGGCACGGGCGTGAGCAAAAATCGGCGCTGGTCGGCGAGATCGGCGGCGTGGTAGCCGGGAAGGCGCTGCGCGTCGGGCAGCTCGGATTGCAAGACAATATTAACCAGCCGCAACGCGCTCGACATCATCGGGGTGCCGCCGATACGCCGCGCCACGCCCGAGATTTTCACCGTTTGCGCTTGCCGCTGGGCGACAGCGGCCAAAGTCGCGCGCGCCGCGAGATAGCTTTGGTACTCTGCTGGAAACGGCTTCAATTCCGCCGCCCATCCGGCTTCCTGGCTGGCTTTTGCGGCAATCACGCCCGGATCCTGCAAGCCGAGAAGCAGCTGGCCCTGCTGGTCTTTCAGCGCGTTCTCGATTCCGTAAATCGAGTTTGCCGTCAGCCGACGCGGCTCCGGGCCGTAAAGGGCGTACTGGTGCAGGAAGTAGTCGATCCTGCGCTCGGAGTTCATCGCGGCGGGAATGCCGACGTCCCGGCGCTCGATCAGCTCCGGCATGGTGGCGTAACGCTCGGTGGTGCCGGGATGCCCCCACGCGAAAATCAGCTGACCGTCGGCCGCGCCGTTCGGAGAGAATTTCAGGAAGTTAGGAGTCTGCGCCGGCTTGCCGTTCTCATAAGCGCGGAAGAAGGCGACGTCCAAATCGAAGCGCGGGTACTCGAAATTATCCGCATTGCCGCCGAAGTTGCCTGTCTGGTCTTCGGGCTTGAAGACGAGCCGGACATCGCTGTAGGCTTTCGACCGGTACAAGTTGTACACCGCGCCGCCGAAAAGCGTGACCACCTCGCCGTGCATGCCTGTCTTGTCGGTCTCCTGCTCGATAAGCGACATCTCCGCTTCTCGGCGCTGCTGCGCTTGCACGGGCGTCAAGCCCGGCGATGCGCCCGATGCAACCACCCGCGCCGTAACATCCTGAATGTCTTGCAGCTGGTAGAGCGTCAGGCCGGGGATGGGAATCTCCTCCGACAAGGAGTGCGCGATGAATCCGTCGGCGAAGTAGTTGTGCTGCGGCGTGCTGATCTGCTGGGCCGGGCCTTCGGAGACATGATTGTTGGTCATGATTAAGCCGTCGGCGGACACGAATGAGCTGCTGGCACCGTTGAAGTTGAGGCAGGAGCGAATCGCGTTGCTCGTCCACGCCGGCGACGGCTGAAAATCGTACTTCGCCTTCAGCTTGGCGACGGGAAGCTGGTTCGGGAGCCACATGCCCTCGTCCGCCCGCGACTGGCGGAGCGCGAGCGCGGAGCAAGGGAGAAGCGCGGTAATTAGAGCTACGGTAGCCGCGAGCCGCTTTACATTAATGCGGCTGCGAGCGCGCGAGGCGATAAACGGATGATGCTGAGAGAGCACGAGGGGCGAGTCCTTCTTTTCTACGGGAAGTTAAGTTCTAGCGAGGCAAGCAGCGGGGCGACATCGGCTCGGCTAACCGGCAGGAAGAAAGGGTACCCGAAAGCGAGTGCATCATAATAAACGAGTGTAATTCATAGCCGCCTCTCATTTCCAGGCGGCAGACACGCGTGAAGGGCTGAAGCTCGGCATCTTTGCCGCTTTGCGCGGCGCGGGCAAAGCGGTAAAGCAGGGTAAATAGGAACAAATAGAGTGCCAGCACGCGTCTTAAACATGGAGATCGCCGCAGGCTGCCACCGATTGCGCTCAAGGCGATAAAGACAACGATGAATTCACCCAACCCATACGGCGGCTACGGCCGCAACTCAAATTACGCGCCCCTCAATCAAACGGCGCAGGCTCAGGCTACCCTCCTGCAGCGCGTTTCCTACCTGCTCTGCACCGCGCTTTTGTGCACCGCTGGGGCAGCCTATGTGTCCCGCGACTGGAGTCCGGCGCTTGGCCTGCCGCTGTTTATCGGCGCGTTCGTCTGCGTGATCGCGCTGAATTTCGTCAAGCGTACCAGTGTCGCGGCGCTGACACTGCTTTACGCTTTGAGCCTTTTGGAAGGCTTCGCGCTGGGGCCGTTTCTCGCGTCGCTGATCCACAACTTCCCGAATGGCGGGATGATCGTCGCGGAAGCCACCGCGCTCTCGGCGATTATCGTCGGCGGCCTGGGCAGCTACGTTTGGATTTCCAACAAGGACTTCGGCTATCTCGGCAAGATGCTGTTTTATGGCCTGCTCGCCATTATCGGGGTATCGCTTATCAGCTTGTTTTGGCACACTCTGGCCGTGATGCCGCAGTTCCAGATCCTGATCTCGCTCGCGATCGTCGTCGTGTTCGTCGGCTTTACGCTCTACGATTTCAGCAATATCAAGCACCGGTACGGCCCCGACGACGCTATCCCAGCCGCTGTCCAGCTTTATCTCGACTTCTTGAACCTTTTCATGGCAATCATTCGCATTCTGATGGCTATGAACGGCGGAGGATCACGGCAGCGGGACTAGCTGCTAGCGTCTGTCACTAAAAACACCAGGCTTAACTTTGAGCCTGGTGTTTTTAGGCTAGACTTCGTAGGCTTTCGCCTACGAGTGCATACTGATGCAGACTTGGCTGCAAGCTGCCGTCGATAAATTGAGGTTGCAGGGAGAAACAAATTAAGCCGACAAGAGAAACTTCTCTTGTCGGCTTAAAACTGCTATTAAAATGCAAAATTAGCGAATACGGTTGCTGTTTGCGTCATATTCGTAGTTGTTATCGACAACTGTCGTGCTGCCGCCGCTATAGGCCGTGCCAGTCTGCGTATTGCGCTCGCCGGGGCTGTTATCGTTATCGACATGATCGACGGCGGCGACTCCCGCGTCGCTGGCGACTCCGCCGACGACTGCTCCAATCACCGCACCGACCGGCCCGCCGGCTAACGCGCCGACTACTGCTCCGCCGACAGCTCCAAGCACCCCGCCTTTAGCGGCGTCGTCGCCGCTGCGGCCGTCGATGCCGTGGTTGGGATACGCGCGAGTGTCATTGGTGACAGCTGCGTCGGATGTGGGGTCATAATCGACTGAATCGTCGATAGAATCGCCCCGATTTACGTCTGAGCGATATTGGTTGTATTGATCTGTCATTTTCAAGTGCCTCCCGCGTTGGATGCATCTCGTCAAACGAGACTGAAGATGTGAATGCAACTTACCCGAGCCGATGAGCAGCAAAACATATTCAGCGCTCTGCATGTCTATCGGCTAAATTCAGTTAGGCAGAAGTTTGAGAAGTGCGGGCCGCTTTTTGGCGCAGAGCCATGTATCGCTCGATTTCCGTCCAGATCATGCTGCGCTGGCGGGCGCGTCTGGGATCATAGAGCACCGGGACGATATCGCCTGGAGCAAGCTGCGTGAGCGGGTAGGGGCCGTCGGCGTCGATCACGGTTTCTTTCACGATCTCCACATCGTCGCTGGTCCAAAACCGATAAGCCAGGACCAAGCGCTGCGGGCTGGCAACCACCCAGAGGATATTGGCCTCGCCTAAGCGACCGTAGCGCGACAAGGTTTTACTCGTGTCCCAAAGCTGCCCAAGGACATAGGTGTAGCGGGTCAGCGCGACCACTACCAGCGCGCCGAAGAAGACGGCGATCCAGTACGGACGCATCTCCGAGCTGCCCATCCGCGTGCCGACCTGGCCAAGACAGTAGAAGAGCAGAAAAATAAACAACGCCAGCACGGTCAAGCTGCCGAGCGTGTACGTAATGCGCCTTTGGCTGACGAATCTATACCAAACAAATGGGCGGGGAACAGGAAGCTCCGCAAGCGTGCCGAACGCATCGCGTATCTTCGCGGCAGGGGCGGAAGTCCGGCTGGGAGTCGCTTGAGCAGTAGCCATAGCGTAATTTTACCCGGCAAAGCCCATCCGGCCTTTCAGGCCACCTTCCCGGTCGGGAAGGAAAAGTCTACGGCCATGTTCTAGGTCGTTTTAAAATGGAGCGCCATCTTATATTTCCTTCCCGACCGGGAAGGTGGCCTGAAAGGCCGGATGGGTTCTCCGAGCCGCCACTGTTAATTACG
>CAXSEA010000160.1:0-8831 GCA_964235675.1 uncultured Armatimonadales bacterium
ACTTGTCTCAACCGGTTGAAGCTAAAATCGACCTGTCAAATAACCCTAATTCACCCCGAAATACTTCGCTTCGGGATGGTGCATGATAATCGCCGATGTCGATTGCTCCGGCTCCATCATAAACTCCTCCGATAAGTCCACATCCACCCGCTCCGGTGACAACAGCGCGAACAGCTTGGTCTGGTCTTCCAAGTTGGGGCACGCCGGATACCCGAACGAATACCGGCTTCCCTGATACCCATGCGCAAATAGTTTCGTCACGTCTGGGTTATCCGCTCCCGCGATCCCCAGCTCAATTCTTATCTGCTTGTGCCAGTATTCCGCCAGCGCTTCCGCCGTCTCCACCGACAATCCGTGCAGATACAGATAGTCCCGGTACTCGCCCCCAGCCATCAGCTCTTTTTCCAGCCGCGACGCTCTCCGCCCCACCGTCACTAGATGAAACGCGACCACGTCCTTGGGTCCGCCGACCGGCGCGAAATAATCCGCCAGGCAAAGGCGCTTCGGGTCCTTCAGCTGACGTGGAAACTGGAACCGCTGCACTTCCCGGTCGTGATCGACCGCGTCGTAGACAACCAGATCGTTCCCATCCGAGTTCGCCGGGAAATACCCGTACACGGCGCCGGCATTCAACACCGCGTCATCCACCGCCCGCTGCTTCCACGCCTCGAAGATCGGCATCACCTCGTCTTGAGTAAACTGCGCGTACTCTTCCGGCGTTCGCTTCCCACGCCGGAACTGCCAATGCCCGCGAAACAGCATATTCTTGTTGATGTACGGAAACACCTCCGCCAGATCAATATCCTTCACCACCCGGCTCCCGTAAAACGGAGCCGTAGGAATAACGACATCCCGCTTTACCGTCGGCTCAGTCACATAGACATAAGCCTCCGGCGGGACGAAGTTCCACAAGTTCGACCGCCGGGTCTGCTCTTCCTCGACTTCGCGGTCATCCTCGCTCGCCTCCTGCTCCGTCACCGCTTCCGCTTTCGCCCGCTCCAAGATGCCCGCCCGCACCTCTTTGGTCGGCAGCACGCCAAAGCCTTTGATTCCGTCCATCAGCCGCAGCCCGTCGAACGCGTCCTGAGCGTAAAAAACATCCCCGTGGTACAGGTCGCTCAAATCTCGCTCGACATACTTCCGCGTCAGCGCCGCCCCACCCAGCAAAACCGGATACCGACGCGCCAGCCCCCGCGAGTTCAATTCCTCGAGATCTTCCTTCATCACAACCGTGCTCTTTACCAGAAGCCCCGAGAGCCCAATCGCATCCGCCCCCACCCGCTCGGCAGCCTCGATCACGTTCTGGATCGGCTGCTTGATTCCAATATTTTCCACCCGGTAGCCGTTGTTCGTCAAAATGATATCGACCAGGTTCTTGCCGATATCATGGACGTCGCCCTTCACCGTGGCCAGCACGATCGTGCCCTTCCCGCCGACTCCCTCCGCCTTCTCCATATGCGGCTCTAGATAAGCCACAGCCCGCTTCATCACCTCGGCGGACTGAAGCACGAACGGCAGCTGCATCTGCCCCGAACCGAACAGCTCCCCGACGGTTTTCATCCCATCCAGCAAAAACGTGTTCACAATCTCAAGCGCCGCGTATCGCTCCAATCCTTGATCGAGCAAGCTATTCAAATCAGTCTTCTCGCCGTCGATAATATGCTGCTTCAACCGCTCTTCCAGCGTCAGATGCGCGTACCGCTCCTTGGAATCCACCTTCTTGAGCTTGCCCGCCTCGCCGGAAAACAGCTCCATCAGTACCTGCAGCGGGTCGTAATCCTCCGTGCGCTCGTCAAATACCAGCCGACGCGCCGCTTCCGCCTGCGCGGCGGGAATGCGCGAAAGCGGCAAAATCTTCGACGCATTAATAATCGCCGCGTCCAGCCCCGCTTCCTGCGCGTAGTGCAAAAATACGGAGTTCAGCACCTGCCGCGCCGCCGGAGCCAGCCCGAACGAGCAGTTCGACACGCCGAGAATCGTATGGACCCCCGGCATCTCCGCCTTAATCCGCCGAATCGCCTCGATTGTCGCCGCGCCGTCTTTTCGGTACTCTTCCTGCCCCGTCGAAAGCGGGAACGTCAGCGCGTCAAAGAAGATATCCTCCGGCGCGATCCCATACTCGTTGACGCAGACATCATAAAGCCGACGCGCCACGCGCAGCTTGCCTTCCACATCGTGAGGCTGCCCCGACTCTTCAATCGTCAGCGCCACCACCCCCGCCCCGTATTTCCGGCACACCGGCAGCACGCTCGCGATCTTCTTGCCGCCATCCTCGAAATTGATCGAGTTGACCAGGCACTTGCCGGGCAGACGCTTCAAAGCCGCTTCGTAAACCAGCTCGTCGCCGGAATCGCTGTCGATCATCACCGGCAAACGGCTCAGCGCCCCGATCTGCTCGGCAATCGGCTTGATATCCGCCACCCGGTCGCGCCCCACATAATCCACGCACAAATCCAGCATATGCGCGCCCTCGCGCTCCTGCTCCCGCGCCATTGCCGCCATGCCATCGATATCGTCCGCCAGCAGCAAATCCCGAAACTTTTTGCTGCCGGTCGCGTTCGTCCGCTCCCCGACAATCATCACGCTCAAGTCCTGCTCGTACGGCTGCACCGAAAACAGCGACGACGTCCCCGCAACGAGTTGCGTCGGTCGAGCAGCCGGCTTCAGTTCCGCGACCGCCTCAACCACCGCTTTCAAATGCTCCGGTGTCGTGCCGCAGCAGCCGCCGACAATATTGACCCCGTACTCGCCCACAAATCGCGCGTGCCACTCGGCCAATGATTGCGGCGTCAGCGGGAACACCGATTTCCCATTGACATTCTCCGGCAGGCCCGCGTTCGGCAGCACCGACAAAAACTTTCCGCACTGCTCCGACAACGCCCGTACATGCGGGTGCATCAGCTCGGGCCCGGTCGCGCAGTTCATCCCGATCACATCCACCGGCAGCATCTGCAAAGCGTTGATCGCCGCGGCGATCTCCGATCCCTGGAGCATGGTGCCCGTCGTTTCGATCGTCACCTGAGCCATCAAGGGAATCGCTTTCCCCGATGCCTGAATCGCATCGACACAAGCGATCACCGCGCACTTGCATTGCAGCAAATCGATACAAGTTTCCACCAGCAGCACGTCCGCCCCGCCATCGATCAGCGCTCCCGCTTGAAACTTGTAAGCCTCGTACATCTCGTCGAAGCTCAACGTGCTCAGCCCCGCCGCCTTCGTCAGCATCTTCGTGCCCGGCCCCATGCTGCCCACCACCCAGCGCGGCTTCTCCGGCGTCGAATACCGGTCGCAAACCTCCCGCGCCACCTTCGCCGCAGCGAAGTTTATCTCGTAGCACCGGTCGCCCAGGCCGTTCTCCGCCAGCATATACTCCGTGCCATTAAAAGTATCGGTCTCCACAGCATCGCAGCCAACCTCAAGAAACGACGCATGAATATCGGCAATCGCCGACGGCTTCGTCAGCACCAAAATTTCCGTGCTGTCCGGGTAGCCCCCGAAATCTTCCGACGTTAAGCGCCCATCCGCCTGCATCGCCAGAATAGTAGCCCCCATCGACCCGTCGAAGATCACCACCCGGTTTTCCAGCGCTTCAAGAAAATTTGATTTCATAACGTCTCTCATTCACTCACTCACTGCTGCCGCTCGTCTTTGGTGCAGCTCATTGAATCACCGCATAAGTGTACCTGGAAATCAATGTATCATGATGCATTGATATCTTTATTGCCACCCACGTCATCACCCACTTCAATACCCGTCATCAAGCCCATCAATTTGACTTGCGGCGAGGCGCCCGTTATAATTGCGGTGTGACCAGCTAAACTCGCGGAACTCATCTCCGCCGAGTTCTCTCAGCGCGAATCGCTGAACCCATCTTTTCAACAGTAAAATCGCCGAAGGAGTATTGATTTTCCCATGCAACTCACAAGGATGTCGGCATACACACGCCTTGCCGCGCAAACCACTCTGGCCGTGGCAGCCTGCGCCGCCGCATTGATTCCGGCCGTGGCCCAAGCCCAGATCAACCAGGTCAATACCTCTGGCTCGGTCCGGCTCGGCGTCTACATCCCGACAAGCTCGCAGACGCAAAATCAGTTCGGGAGAACTTACTTCAACGCCGGCCTCGACTATTATTTCCAGCATACCGGCGTCACTGAGCGCAGCCTAGTCTCCGTCGATTATTTCGAGCGCTCGTCCGGCAGCGACAAGCTGCAGGTAGTCCCCGTCACCGTCGGACAGCAGTACGTCTCCGGCTCCCGTGGCGACGGCGTCCGCCCCTACTTCGGCTTCGGCGCAGGGGTCTACTTTATCCATGTGCAAAATCCCAACGACGGCAACCTGACCGGCGGCCCGAACAACGGCAGCAACAACGACAGCGCCAGCGGCGAAACCTTCGGAGGCTACGGCAGCGTCGGCCTCGATCTCTCCACCAACCTCTTCCTCGACGCGCGCTACCATCTCGTCTCATCCTACAGGTCGGTCAGCCCGAGCGGCTTCGAGCTGACCGCCGGCTTTCGGTTCTAATTAGTGCCGACTCAGCCGGAGCGTGGCCTCACCGACACCCACTGCCACTTGAATCACGAGCAGTTTGCCGATGATTCCGGCGCGGCGGCGGATCGGGCGCGCTCGTCCGGAATCGAGCGGCTGCTCGTGGTCGGATACGACCTCGCCAGCAGCCGCTCCGCAGTAGCTTTAGCCGCGGCCAACGACGACATGCAAGCCGTGATCGGCATCCACCCGGAAGCGGCGGCGGAATGGAGCCGGGACACTGCCGACGAGCTTCTCGCCCTGCACGCGGCAAGCCCGTCGAAAGTCGCCGCCTGGGGTGAAATCGGCCTCGATTACCACTGGGAGTGCGTCAGCCGCGATGAGCAGCAACGCGTCTTAGAAGCGCAGCTCGACTGCGCGGCGTCCGCTAGCTTACCTGTAGTCATCCACTGCCGCGACGCCTACGACGACGTCCTCAACTGCCTTGCCGCCAAGGCCTTCTCCCGCGCTGTCCTGCACTGCTTCACCGGCTCATTATCCCAAGCTGAGCGAGCTGTCGCGATGGGCCTCTACCTGGGAGTGGGCGGTATCGCCACCTTCAAAAAATCCACCGAGCTGCGCGACATCTACGCGAGCGAGTCCATCCCCTTCACGCGCCTGCTCCTGGAAACCGACTCACCCTACCTCGCTCCCCAACCCTGGCGCGGCAAGCGCAACGAGCCCGCTTACATCGTCGCCGTCGCCGAGATGCTGGCCGACCTGCGGCACTGCCCGTACGCCGAGATCGCCACCCAAACATCCCTCAACGCCGACGCTTTATTTGGGCGCATGGGCAACATCGATCCGGTAGATCGTTAGCTCCTTGTTGGCGTACACTGGCGTCAGAATCGACGGAAAACGCGAAAAGTCTTCGTAAGTCCCCATACTCGTCATGCCTGATGAAATCGGCTTCCCAGCCAGCCCGTTCGTACTTACCAAATAATCGCACTTGGTCATGCTCAAGTAAGCCGCCCGCGCTGACACATCCGGGTCCGCCGCGATAAACCGGTAGTAGCCCGACAATTTCCGCCTGTAATCCAGGCTCTCGCCCCACTGGCTGACATACGTGTACCGGTCGCACCACCCAGGGATAAAGCACGTAAACGTCGGGTTGCCCAGCACGGCGGCGTCCGGCGCGGTATTCGCCCGGATCCAACTCAAAGCGCTCGCCTCATCCCCCGTCATAAACGGGCTCATCAACGTCTCGCTGCGGTTTTGCAGCACATGGCGCGCGTCCCGCCCCATGAACAGCAGCGTAGTCGGAATCGAAAGCGCGACACATACTCCGGCAAACGCCAACCTTAAGCTCGTCTGCCGCATCTTCTCCCAGCAAAGCGCGAACCCTACCCCCGCCAGCAAGCACAGCGGCACATGCGCCCCCATAATCATCTTGCGCTGGAAATTTACATGCGGCGTATAGCTCAAAGCAATCGCCGCCGCAAACCAGCAGACCGGCAGTAAAAGCGAGCGCCGATCCCGCACAAAGCTCTCCACTCCCGCGAACCGCCGCGCCGCCAGCCGGCAGACAGCGACAACCGCCAGAATAAAAGCGCCCCCGTACCCCAGCGCGTAGTAAAGCGGCGGCAGCGAAAGCGTCAAATCGTAAACTCGCTCATGAAACGCCGGGTCCACGCGGTACATATGCCACTGGTAAGCCACCGACGGCACCGTCAGCAGACCGCACACCACCGCCTGCACCCATGCCTGACGATCAAACCGCCTCTCCACCACGCCCGTCACCATCAGGTACAGCAGCCAGGCTCCGGCGACATGCAAAATGTCGTACGAGTGGATATTCGCCAGCACAGCGGCGCAAAGTCCCGCGCCGACGGCAAAGCGCATCCGCCCCGATTGCTGCGCCTTCACCAGCAAATAAACAATCCCGACGATCAATACCAAGCTCACCGCGAACAGCGCCGAGATATCGATGCTTTGAAACGTCAGCGCCTCCGGCTGCCAGGTATCCACCGGCAGCACGCCTCGGTTCTTGTCCGCCCACTGCGGCCAAAACATCCACCCGAACCCGCTCCCCAGCGCCGCCAAATAAAACGCGGAGCACCGGACCACCAAATTTCCCGGCGCGAGCAGCCGATACAATTTATAGATCAGGGAAAGCAGAAATCCCGCCGCAATCAATCGCGCGGCGTAGTACAAAATGGGGATCGCAATATGCGTCACCCGCGCGACGCCGCCCAGCAGCAGAATAAATAAGTTAAACTGCACCGGGTTTTGCAAGTCGGTGGTGAACAGATTCCGGATGAAAAAGTGACCGTCCGCAGCCTGCCGTATCCAAGAAAAATACACGCAGGTATCGTCGATGTTGTACGCCGCGCCGACAAACTGGTAATCCGGGCGACTCAGCAGAAAGCCGATCAGCCCAGCCGCGCCGGCGAGCACCAGCGACGCGACAATGCAGTACTCCACAAAATGCCGCTCTAGCTTCGCCGCCCGCTCTTCCGGCATCTTCACGCGCTTGCCCGCTGGCGAGCCCGCATTTTTCGGCGCGTCTTCCACTGCTCGGTTGATAATCGGACTACTCAAGCTCGGCTTCTATATTAAACAAATTCAAAGCGTTCTGGTACGAGATGCGCCGCCGGTCGCCCTGGCTCAGTGACGTCGTCTCATTGATCATGCCCACATACAAGCTTGGGTCGGCATTCGGCAGACTGCTCCCGAACAGCAGCTTGCGCGCCGAAATCGATCCCACCGTGTGCGCCAGCTTATCCGCGTCCAGCTCGCCCGAAATCTCTAAAAACAAATTGGCGTGCGTCTTCGCCGCTTGCACGGCCGCATGCCAATCTTCGCCGCCCATGTTCAAAATGACGATCTTCGTCTGGTCGAATTCCTCGGCAATCTGCCGAATCGCCCGAATTCCCTCGCGGTCGTCGGCGTAGATCAGCACCGGCTTGGTGTACCGGCGCGCCGCGTTCAAAATCTCCCGCGCGTCCGTCAGCATCACCGGAGTGTGCTGATGTGGAAATATCGCCGTGCCGATAAAGTTGTGCTTGGCCAGATACAGCCGCATCTCCTGGATGCTTTCATCCGGATACGACGTATTCGCCGTCACGTACCCGAATATCCCCTGCTCGGCGTCCAGCACCTGGCGCAGCTGATGGTTGCCTTCCACCAAGTCCGAATGACGCGCCCGCGACGATACCAGCGCCACCGCGTCCAGGCCGTACCGCTGCATCGCGGCCAACGTCTGCTCCTGCGTATCCACTCCCCCGAACAGCGGAGATGAGCCGAAGTAAGCATGTATGTCAAAGAGCGCCATAACGACTCCATTCATTCACTTCAAATCACCGCCGCAGCAGCTTTACAGCTTCAGCAGCGACGCCGCGTTCCCGCCAAGCACCTTCGCCTGATCGCCTTCCGACAAGCTCGAATTGCGCACGTAGCTCAATGCCGCCCCCAGCGACTGCGCCGCCGCGCCCGAGCCGAACAGCAGCCGCTCCGCGCCGATCATCTCGCTGATCCGCGTCAACCCGTCCGCAAATCGTAAGCTATGCGTCTCCAGCATCAAATCCGGCGCGTCGCGCAGAGCCGCCACCGCTTCCGCAAGCGTATGCGGCGTCACGCTCTCCAAAATGACATGCCACCCATCGGCCTTGTTCGGCAGCCCGCCGATCAGACGCACCAGCTGGGTGGCGTCGCCGCAGCGCGACGCCGTAATCATCACCGGCAATCCCCGCTCCGCGAACCGCGACAAGCTCTGCCGGAACGGCGCGAAGTCAATCGGCCAACCCTGCGAATCCGGAAAATACCGCGCCAACCGGAACGGCCCCGCCACGATCTCTTCCGCCGCGCCGCCCGCATCGAGCGACATCCCCGGATTCAGAGTCGCCGCCGGAATCAATCGTTGAGGCTGGCTCGCGGCAGCGTTGCTGGTCTGCAAATTGCCTTCGTGCGCGCTAAAGAAAATTCCCGTCGTGCTGCAAACGCACGACGAGTCGATTCCCAGCGCCTCGGCTTCCGACGATACCTCTTCAAAGCTCGCCGTGCGATGCCGGGACGGATAAGCCCCAAACCGGGCGTTGATGTCGATCACTGCCATCGTAATCCTTCTTTCAATCGACCGATTTCAGAATCGCTCTAAGGCCGCTGGGCCATTTTTCTCATTGGCGCTATGTTCGCTTAACTCAGCATTATTCTATTGCCTCTACCAAATCGCCGCGATTTGGTAGACTAGGGTCCAGGCTCAGCCTGGCTCTCCCCGAGCAGGGGCCGCCGGAGGCATCCGAGCTACTCCCCGATCATCCCAAGCGCCCGGTCAAACCGGTTCAACAGCCGCGCCCGCCCCAGAACCG
>CAXSEA010000161.1:0-5896 GCA_964235675.1 uncultured Armatimonadales bacterium
AAGCGCCCAGCGGCGGAACGATCGTGACGCTGAAAACCAGCAACACGAGCAGCTCCAACGTTGCATCCTCGGTCACCGTCGCCGCCGGCGCGACGACGGCCACGTTCACGGTAAAAACCGCAAGCGTGTTCTCCGACACGACCGCCACCATCTCCGCGACAGCAGGCGGCGTCACTAAAACGGCCACGCTGACCATCAACTCCTAACAGCCAGTCACAACAAGCAAACAGCCCGCGTTCTCATTTGTGCGAGAACGCGGGCTGTTTGCTTGTTCTTGTTCCTATGGCCTATCGTCTATCGCTCAGACTCTATTTGGCATTCGGTAATCACTTCCAGAATCATTCGGCCGTAAGCCTCCAGCTTCCGCTCGCCGACGCCGCTGATGCCGCGCAGATCGCTCAGGGTGGTGGGCTCCGCTTGCGCGATGGCATTCAAAGTCGCGTCATGGAAAATGACATACGGCGGGACGGAATGCTCCTGGGCGATTTCCCGCCGCTTCGCGCGCAGTGCGTCGAATAAACGCTGCTGATGCCCAGACATCGCCCCAGCGCCGGTGCGCTCCGATGCCTGTCTCGTCTCCCTGGTCTTCCGCGCCGGACGCGTATCACGGCGCAAGTGGATCAGCGACTTCTCACGCAGCACGCCCGCTCCCGTTTCCGTTAGCTTGAAGCTGCCGTATCTTTCCAGATCGACATGAATCATGCCGTGGGAAATCAGTTGGCGCATCACGGAATGCCATTCCCGATCCGACAGCTCGCCGCCCTTTCCGAACGCCGACAGCGAGTCGTGGCCGAACTGGCGAACTTTGTCGCTGTCCTTGCCGCGAAGAACGTCGATCAGATGCTGCGCGCCGAAGCGCTGCCCGGTCGCGCCGATCACATACAGCGCCTTCCGCGCCACGAGGCTGCCGTCCCAAAGCTCCGCCGGACTCAGGCAAGCGTCGCAGTTGCCGCAGGTCTCGGGAGAATCCTGCCCGAAGTACGCCAGCAGCACCCGGCGGCGGCAAGCTGTCGTCTCGCACAGCCCGACCAGCGCGTTCAGCTTGCCGCGCTCGATCCGCTTGTGAGCCTCATCGGCCTCGGAATCGTCGATAAAGCGCCGCTGAGTGACCGCGTCCCCCATCCCGAACAGCATCCAAGCATCCGCCGGCAGCCCGTCACGCCCGGCGCGTCCCGTCTCCTGGTAATAAGCCTCGATACTCTTCGGCAAATCCAAATGAGCCACAAAGCGCACGTTCGGCTTGTCGATTCCCATGCCGAACGCCACCGTCGCCACCATAATCAAGCCGTCTTCCCGCAGAAACTTTTCTTGGTTGCGCCGACGCGCGCTCGCGTCCATACCCGCGTGATAGGGCAGGGCGTCGTAGCCCGCCTCGGTCAGCCAGGCAGCGGTCTCTTCCGTCCGCTTGCGAGACAAGCAGTACACGATTCCGCTCTGCCCGCTATGCTCCTCTTCGATAAACTTGAGCAGCTGCCGCTTGCCGTTATCGCGCGGCACGACCTGGTACTTAATGTTAGGCCGATCAAACCCGGCGATAAATACCCGCGCATCGTGCAGGTTCAGCCGCTCGACAATTTCGGCCTGCGTCCGCTGGTCTGCCGTCGCCGTCAGCGCGACTCGCGGCACATGCGGAAACTGATCGTGCAGCAAGGAAAGCCCAAGGTACTCAGGCCTAAAATCGTGCCCCCAGGCCGAGACACAGTGCGCCTCGTCAATAGCGAACAGCGACACGGGCACGCGCGCCAGCAGTTGAAGCGTTCCGGAAGTCACCAATCGCTCCGGTGCCATATAAACCAGGTCAAGCCGCCCGCTCTCGATATCGGCCTGCACCTTCGCCTGCTCCGACGGAGTTTGCGACGAGTTCAGCATCGCCGCGCGGACGCCGTTCTCGCGCAAGGCCCCAACTTGATCTTCCATCAGCGCGATCAACGGCGACACGACAATCGTCACCCCTGAGCGCAATAATGCCGGAATCTGGAAGCAAAGCGATTTACCCGCGCCCGTGGGCATCAGGACAAACGCGTCGCCCCCGCCGGTTACATGATCGACCACTTCGGCCTGCTGGCCGCGAAAACTATCGTAGCCGAACACCTTTTTCAGAACACTCAAAGCCTCCGCGCTCCGAGTTTCCGAGTTAGTTTGTTCCGTAATCATTGTCATGGCGTTGAGCTATACTATCTCAAAAACGTCGCCCGTGCCAGACACGTTCCTTTTTAGCTCAAACTCGCTGCAATCCGACCAGTGCCAAATACGAATTCGCCCCGCCGTCCAAACCCGGCAAACCAGTTAATCACCGATCTCCCGCTCATCCGGCGCTACGCGCGCGGCAACGAGCCCGAGGACAACCAGTTTCGCGCCTATCTAAAGCATCAGCTCCCCATATCGAACAGCGAGTTGGACGCCATCGTCATCGGCACGACCCGCGACGTGTGGAGCAAAATCGACTGCCTGGCCTGCGGCAACTGCTGCCGGACTCTCCAAGTAATCGTCGACGATTCCGACGTCGCGCGGCTTTCGGCCCGGCTGCAAATTTCCGCTCGCGAATTCCGCGCGCGCTTTGTCGCCACAGCACCCGATGGCGTTAAATACTTCTCGCGCTCGCCGTGCCCGTTCCTCGGCGATAACAACGCCTGCTCTGTCTACGAGGACCGCCCGCAATCCTGCCGCGACTTTCCCTATCTTCTCGACCCCGGCTTCCGACGCCGCAGCATCGCCACGCTCGAAAACGTCTCCACCTGTCCCATCGTTTTCAACGTCTGGCAATCGCTAAAGCGCCGCTTCACGCCCACCACTCCCAGCAAATCCGCCCACAAGCGCGCTAAGATCTGACGCATCCCAGCGCATCCCATAAAAGCGCAGACTACTCAGCTTCAGCTTTCAAATCGCTCACGCCTTTTCTTTACCGAAAGGAAAGGGCTTTTCTCGGTTACAATCAAGCGATTGACCACAGCCGGAAATATTACCGGCTGATGACCGGGAGTACAAAAGCCTTTGAGCGGATTCTTAGATTTTCTTCTAGGCCAACGCCTTAATTCCGCCGACGAAAGCGAGCATCGCGTCGGTGTGCTCACCGGAATTCCGCTGCTCGGCCTCGACGCTCTCGGCTCGGCCGCCTATGGTCCCGAAGCCGCCCTGACCGTTCTCATCCCTCTCGGCGCGGCGGGCCTCGCGTATATTTCCCCGCTCACCGGCATCATTCTGGGGCTGCTTCTCATCTTGTCACTATCGTACCGGCAGACGATTTTCGCCTACCCGCAGGGCGGCGGCGGCTACACGGTCGCCCGCGAAAACCTCGGCATGCGCATCGCTCTGCTGGCAGCGGCGGCCTTGATGCTCGACTACGTACTCAACGTTTCGGTAGGGATTGCGGCGGGAGTCGGCGCGCTCGTGTCGGCGGTCCCGTCGCTGCACAAATTTCTCCTGCCGCTCTGCCTGATCATACTGGTGCTCATCACCATCGTCAACCTCAGAGGCGTGAAAGAATCCGGTGCGGCTTTCGCGCCTCCAACTTATCTTTTTGTCGTCTCGCTGATATTGGTGATGGGGTGGGGGATTGCCGAGACAATCTTCCATCATGGCGCATTCGGCCACTCCGCCGTGCATGCCGCGCCCGCGCTGACAGCTGGGGCGAAAAGCGCGAGCGTCTGGCTTCTGCTGCGCGCCTTTGCCAGCGGATGCACCGCCATGACCGGCGTCGAGGCGATCAGCAACGGCGTACCCGCCTTCAAAGCCCCCGCTCCCAAGCATGCCGCGCTAGCGCTGCTCGCCATCAGCATCATATTAGGCGTTCTGCTGGCGGGCGTCGCTTACCTCGCGCACGTCGACGGCATCATGGCCACCGACCCCAACTCTCCGGCCTATCAAAGCATTCTCTCGCAAATCGTGTCGAGGATCGCCGGGCGCGGCTGGATCTACTACGTCACCATGGGCTCGGTACTGGCGGTTCTATGCTTATCCGCGAACACCAGCTTCGCCGGCTTCCCCAGGCTCTGCCGCCTCATCGCCGAGGACGGCTACCTGCCCAACGCCTTCGCCAACACCGGCCGCCGATTAGTTTATTCCGAGGGAATCGTCGTTCTGGCCGTCCTGACGGGCCTGCTCCTAGTAATGTTCGGCGGCGTCACTGATAGGCTCATCCCGCTGTTTGCCATCGGCGCGTTCCTGACCTTTACTCTGTCCCAGGCGGGAATGGTCAAGCACTGGCTGAAGCATGGGCGCGGGAGCGACAGCAAATCACAAAGTATTGCCCTGCCGCTTTCCATCAATCTGATCGGTGCCATTGTCACCGCGATTGCCTTCGTCATCATCATCGTGGCAAAATTCAAGGACGGCGCGTGGGTGACACTCATCCTGGTTCCCGGAGCGCTGCTCGTGTTCCAACGCGTGAAGCGGCACTACGAGAGAGTCGCCGATCAAACCCGCAACTTCGAGCCGCTCGACCTATCCCATTTGCAGCAACCCATCGTCATCATCCCCATGCAGGAGTGGAATCAAGTCTCCTGCCGCGCCCTCCGCTACGCGCTCAAGCAAAGCCAGGACGTGCGCGTTGTCCATATCCAGAGCGATGACATGCCTCATCCCGACACCCTAGCCGATCATTGGGATGAGTATGTCGTGCGCCCATGCCAAGCAGCCGGTCTAACGCCGCCGCAGCTGAACGTCATTAGCTCTCCCTACCGCAGGTTGTTCCAGCCGCTGCTGGACCAAACGAAAAGCCTGCTGCGCGAGCACCCAGGCCGGCAGCTAGTCGTCATTATCCCGGAGCTGGTCGAATCCAGGTGGTGGCAGTACCTTCTGCACAACCAGCGCGCCGCCGTGCTGAAAGCCCGTTTGCTCCTCAGCCGCGAGGACCGTATCGTCGTCGCCAGCGTGCCCTGGTACCTCGACCAAGCAGCGGCACCTTGTGACTAAAAACGCAAATAACCCCTGACGGCTACCAGCCGCCAGGGGTTATTACATCACTACTAACCGTTCCGTTTCGTCTCAACGCGATTACATGCCGCCAGCCTGACGCAGCATGCCGCCATCCACGAACAGCGTGCTTCCGGTGCAGTACGACCCCGCGTCCGATGCCAGGAAGATAGCCGCCGCCGCGATCTCTTCCGGCTTTCCCCAGCGCCCCAGCGGAATTTCGCCCATTAAAGCCTTCTCGGCTTCCGGGCTGGCCTGGATATCAGCGTCGATCGGCGTGAAAATCGCGCCAGGACCGATATTGTTCACCAGGATGTTATGCGGAGCAAGCTCCACCGCGATCGTCCGCATCAGCATTCGCAAGCCGCCCTTGGTGGCGCAGTAGGGCGCGTTACCCGGCATCGGCAAGTCTTCGTGAATCGACGAAATATTGATGATGCGTCCGCCTTGCCCCTGCTGAATCATCTGCTTGGCCGCCGCTTGGGCGCACAAGAAAGGCCCGGTCAAATTCACCGCCATGATTTGCAGCCACTTGTCGAGCGGGAAATCGGTAATCGCATACTTATGCTCGATGCCCGCGTTGTTGACAAAAATGTCCAGCTTTCCATACTGCTGAACCGTTTGGTCGATCAGGTGCTGCACCTGCTCCGCGTTGGATACATCGGCGTCCACGCCAATCGCTTTGCCGCCCGCCTGCTGAATCTTGTTCAGCGTATCCGTGGGTGGCCCAAAGCGTCCCACATAATCGACTATGACGCTCGCGCCTTCGGCAGCGAAGCCGATTGCGATAGCCTGTCCAATCCCCGAAGCCGCGCCCGTCACCACCGCCACTTTATTTTGTAACTGCATAGTATTTCTCCTGAACCAAATAATTACTGATGAGAAAGCAAGCGAACCGTTTGACGCGCGATCTCAAGCTCTTCGTTCGTCGGAACGACCCAAACGGCCACGGAATTGCCCTCCGCGCTGATTTTCGTTTCGCTCT
>CAXSEA010000161.1:5906-8757 GCA_964235675.1 uncultured Armatimonadales bacterium
AGCGCTATTGACCGCGTCGTCGAGACGAATACCCAAAAACTCAAGGCCGCCGCAAACCCGCTTGCGGATATCCGCCGAGCCTTCTCCAATACCGCCGGTAAAAATCAAAGCGTCCAAACCGCCCAGCGCCGCGGCATACGCGCCGATATACTTGCGCACGCTATAGGCGAAACTCTGCAGCGCAATCTCCGCGTCATGGCCGCTCCCCGATGCTTCCAGCCGACGCATATCTCCCCCGGAGCCTTCCGCGAGTCCGGCCAGTCCGCTCTTGTGATTGAGCAGATCGTCAAGGTCGCCGACGCTTATTTTGCTTTCCCGCAGCAGATACAGAATCAGCCCAGGGTCGATATCGCCGCACCGCGTCGCCATCACCAACCCTTCGAGCGGCGTCATCCCCATGCTCGTATCCACACTGACACCGTCCAGCAGAGCGCAGACGCTCGCGCCGCTGCCCAAATGGCATGCGATCACCCGCCGAGGCATCCTTCCGCTCCCGCCCAACTCAGCGACACGACCGGCGATGTACTGATAGGAAATCCCATGAAAGCCATAGCGACGCAGGTGCAGCTCGTCCGCCCATTGCTTAGGAAGAGCGTACCGCCAGGCAACCTCCGGCAGTGTGGCATGAAACCCGGTATCGAATACCGCCACCTGAGCCACTCCAGGCAGCTCCCGCTGACTCGCCTCCACGATATCCAGTTCCTGCGGATTGTGCAAAGGGTCCAGCTCCCGCAAACCGCGCAACGCCGCCAAAACGTCATCTGTAATCAAGACCGGCTGCCGGTATTTAGGCCCGCCGTGCACCAGACGGTGCGCGACCGCATCAACGCGCAGCCCTTTCCCAACACAATCTCGAACCGCCTTCGCCGCCGCCTCACCGACCACCCCCGCATCCGCCGGCTCGTTTCCCTCCGCCGGCAGGTCGTACTTGGCGGGCGACGAGGCGTCCAGAGCGATTAGCTTATACTTGAGCGAAGAGCTTCCGGCGTTCAGTACCAAAACGTTCATTTAGGCTAATCCGTCCAGCTCCACTGCGTAATCTCCGGCGGGTCGATTCCGTGCGCCAAAACGTAATCGTGGATATTATCCAATTCGCGCCGGTACCGGTTGATAAGATCGTCCGCCGCCGCGGCCACTTGCGGGTTCACCCGCGACGCTGCGTCGAGCGCCTGCATCGCAACCGTATATCGATCGACGCCGTTCTGGTTCAGCAAGCTGAACGGCGTCGTCGTCGTCCCTTCTTCCAAATATCCATTCACGGTAAATCGCCAAGCGCAGTCACGGTCGAAGATGAGCTGCTTCACCGCCGACGGATAGCCATGGAAATTAAAGATAACCGACCGATCCGCGCCAAACAGATGATCAAACTCGCCTTGCTTCAGGCCATGGGGATGGGACGTGTCCCGCTCCAGAATCAGCAGATCCGTGACATTGACCACGCGGGTTCTCAAGCGCGGCAAGTCTCTTCTCAGCAGCCAGGCAGCGCCCATCACCTCCGCCATCGGGTAAACTCCCGCGCCCGCTAATACGACGTCCGGTTCCTCACCCGGCGCGGCGGTTCCTGCCCACTGCCAGATCGACGCTCCCGAGCGGCAGTGCTCGATAGCCTCATCCATCGTCAGCCACTGCGGCATCTCCTGCTTCGACGCGATTACCAGGTTGATCTTATCCGTGCTGGTTAAGCAGTGGTTCATCGTGGACAACAGGCAGTTCGTGTCTGGCGGCAAATAAATCCGGACGTTCTTAGCCTTTTTGTTCAGGAGATTGTTGATAAATCCCGGCCCCTGGTGCGAGTAGCCGTTATGGTCCTGTCGCCAGCCCTCCGAGGAAAGCAGATAATTGAACGACGAGATCGGCTTGCGCCAAGCAATCTCTCCCGACTGCTTGAGAAACTTGGCGAACTGGTTCATCATGCTGTCCACAATCGCCACGAACGCCTCATAGCAAGGGAAAATCCCGTGACGCCCGGTTAGCAGATAGCCTTGCAGCCAAGCCTGGCAGTCGTGCTCGCTCAAAACTTCAAGCACGCGCCCGCTCCGGCCCATATAGTCGTCCGTCTCGGCGTTGTAAGGCCAGACGAACTGGCGCGTCGTCGCCTCGAATACCGCCGTCAGCTTATTGGAAACCAACTCATCCGGGCAAACGATCCGGAAATTAGCCTCTTCCGCGTTCAGCTTAATCACGTCCCGCAACAGCTGGCCTAACCCAGTCGTATCCCCACGCTTAATCTTCCCGCGTTCGTCCTTTTCAACCGGCACGGCGTAATCCTGAAAATCGGGCCGCGCCAGCTCGCGCCTGATTTTGCCGCCATAGGTATGCGGGTTAGCCCCAAGCCTCTTGTCGCCGGTCGGGCAGGTGGCTTCGATATCGCCGAAAGGCCGCCCGCTCGTGTCGAACAGCTCGCCGGGAACATAAGACCTCAGCCAGGTTTCGACTTTGGCCAAATCCTCCGCGTTCGTCTTGACGTCCTCAACCGGCACCTGATGAGCCCGGAACGTCCCCTCGATCTGCTTGCCGTGAGCCGTCTCGATACCCGTCCAGCCCTTCGGCGAGCGCATCAGCAGAACCGGCCACTTCGGCCGCTCGATTATCTCGCCCGCACGAGCGCGCCCTTGAACATCGCGGATCATCGCGAACGCTTTATCGGTCGCCTCCGCCATCTGCTTGTGCGCGCGGAGTAGCTCGTCCTCGGTTTCGCCGGAGAGATGCAGCAGAATAGGCTCGTACCCATAGCCGGTGAACAAGCTTGTCAGCTCATCATCGTTCATCGAGCCGAAAATCGTCTCACTGGCGATTTTGTAGCCGTTCAAGTGCAGGATCGGCAGCACCGCGCCATCGGTCGCCGGGTTCA
>CAXSEA010000162.1:0-8740 GCA_964235675.1 uncultured Armatimonadales bacterium
GACGAGTCCTTCCAGCGAATCGGATATTCCCATCCCGGTGGGCGACCGCGTGGGGTATCTCGGCGAGGGGATGACGGACAAGAAGTATGTGGATATGTCTGGGCACGTTCCGGGCACGTTCGAGGACTCCCGAGTCCCTGGCCTGCACATGCTCGTGAAGACGTTTGTGCTGTCCCGCGCGGATTTGCTGGGAAATACGCCGCAGACGTTTCACTAAGCGGGTAAAATAACGACAATGCCCTGCGGCATGGATGATCCGGCCCGGTGCAGCGGTCGGCGCTCGAACCAAGTCAGGACGGGAACGGAGCAGCTTTAAGGGCGTCCGGTCGTGTGTATCGATCGCCGGATCATCCATGCCGCAACCTGCGTCAGTTAAATCAAAAGCGGAAGTTTCGGCGCTCAGCCGGACTTCCGCTTTGTTGTTTTGACGGCGTATCGGCGCTTTGCGGTATCATGCGGGCATGCCTGTTTTAGAGATGCGCGAGGTGACCAAGCAGTTCGGCGGACTGACCGCTGTCGGCAATGTGAGCATCGCTATCGAGCCGGGAGAGCTGGTTGGCTTGATCGGTCCCAACGGTGCCGGTAAGACCACGATCTTTAATCTATTGACCGGGGTGTACTCGCCGACAAGTGGGCAGGTGGTGTTCGACGGCAAGTCGATCGGCGGCAAAAAGCCCCATGAGATCGCCGCGCTTGGAATGTCGCGCACGTTCCAGAATATCCGTCTTTTCGCGGACATGACGGTGCTGGATAATGTCCGAACGGCGTGCGCCTTGCACGCGCGCGAGTCGTTGCCGGCGGCGATTTTGCGCACTTCCCACTATTTTGATTCGGAAGCGATGGCGATGGAGCGCGCCAAAACGCTGCTGGATCGCTTTAATCTGAGCCGCTACGCAGGCGATATCGCCCGCAGCTTGCCTTACGGCGAGCAGCGGAGGTTGGAAATCGCGCGTGCCCTCGCCACTGAGCCCAAGCTGATTCTGCTGGACGAGCCGGCGGCGGGAATGAACCCGCAGGAAAAAGTGGAGCTGATGGAGCGTATCCGCAGCTTGCGCGGAGAGTTCAATGTGACCGTGCTGCTAATCGAGCACGATATGCGGCTGGTGATGGGCGCGTGCGAGCGTATTTACGTGCTGGACTACGGCCAAGTGATTGCCGAGGGTCTGCCGCAGGAGATTCAGCGCAACAAAAAGGTGATCGAAGCGTATCTGGGTGAAGCGGCAGCCGCATGAGCAATTCCTTGACAGACACTAAAGCAGCGGTAAGCGCTCAAAATAGCGATTCCGCGTCTAACGACGCAGCGCAAGCTCCGCTGCTTGCGTTGCGCGACGTCACTGTAAAATACGGCGCTATTACGGCGATCAAAGACCTTTCGCTGGATGTGCGTCCCGGCGAGATCGTCACGCTGATCGGGGCGAACGGCGCGGGGAAATCGACCACGCTCCGGGCCATCTCCGGCCTGGTCACGGCATCGTCGGGCGAGATCGCGTATGATGGGCAGCCGATTACGAAGCTCGCGGCGGACAAGATCGTGCGTCTTGGCGTCTGCCAGTCGCCGGAGGGACGCCGAATTTTCGCCAATATGTCGGTGCGGGAGAATCTGGAGCTGGGCGCGTTTCTGCGAAATGACAAGACTGAAATCCGCTCGGATTTCGAGCGGGTTCTGACGCTGTTTCCAAGACTCAAAGAGCGGATCGGGCAAAACGCCGGCACGATGTCGGGCGGGGAGCAGCAGATGCTGGCAATGGGCCGGGCGCTGATGGCGCGTCCGAAGCTCCTCCTGCTGGACGAGCCTTCGCTTGGCCTCTCGCCGGTGCTGGTCCGGGATATTTTCTCGATCATTCGCGAGATCAACGGGCAAGGAGTGGCAATCCTTTTAGTGGAGCAGAACGCGCACATGGCCCTGCAGGTGGCGTCGCGCGGATACGTGCTGGAGACGGGGACGATTACGCTCTCCGGGGCGGCAGCCGATTTAGCCAACAATGACGACGTTAAGCGCGCTTACCTTGGGGAGTAGCGCGGCGAATTAAGGAAGTCCCATGACAGAGATGCAACAAGAAGCCGGCGATTCGGGAGTGGTCACGCGAGCGGTCGAGTATGCCGAAGGCGATACGAAGCTGCGGGGCTATTTGGCGCTTCCGGCGGGCTTTGGTAACGGCGAGAGTGTGCCGGGAGTGCTGATCGCGCATGACTGGACAGGTGAAGGGCCATACGTGGAGCGCCGCGCGCGTCAGTTGGCCGAACTCGGGTACGTGGCGTTCGCCGCCGATATCTACGGCGAAAAGGTCCATCCGAAGCCGCCGACCGAAGCAATGCAGGTGGCGCAAATTTACTACAAGGATCGCCCGCTGGTGCGCCGCCGCGCTCAAGCGGGACTTCAACAGCTGCTGGGCGTTCCTGGCGTGGACAGCGGCAAAATTGCCGTAATCGGCTATTGCTTCGGCGGCATGGTCGCGCTGGAGCTGGCGAGAAGCGGCGCGGAGATCGCCGGTGTGGTGGTCTTTCATGGTTCGCTGAATACGCCTACACCCGAGGACGGCAAGCAGATCAAAGCCAAGGTGCTCGCGCTGCAGGGCGGCGACGATCCCCATGTGCCGATGCCGGAGACGCAGGCCTGGATCGAGGAGATGCAGCAGGGTCATGTGGATTGGCAGCTCACGCTCTACGGCGGCGCAGTGCACGCTTATACAAATCAAGGGAGCGGGAGCGATCCTTCCACCGGCGCGGCTTACGACGAGAACGCCGACCGGCGCTCCTGGCGGGCGATGCGCGATTTCTTCGACGAGGTATTCGCTTCCTAGCCGTTCGATGGTTAGCGGAAACATTCATTCATTGCCAAGTACCGCCCCCGAGCCTCTTCTCGAACCCGGCTTTTTAGCTGCTCTCGACCGGCTGAGTCTCAGTACCCGCCGTCCGATGCGCAGTCAGCTACTGGGGGTGCGCCGAAGCGTCCGGCATGGAGCGAGCGTGGAGTTCTCGGATTTCCGGGACTACGCTCCGGGCGACGATCTCCGGAGCATCGATTGGAAAGCGTACGGCAGGCTTGATAAGCTGCTGGTTAAGCTCTTCCGCGAAGAAGACGATCTGACGCTGCACCTTCTGCTGGACGCTAGCTTGTCAATGACGGCCGGAGGCGCGCCGGATAAGTTTCGATTCGCCAAAAAGCTGTGCGCGGCTTTGGGCGCGGTCGCGCTTCTGGATTTCGACCGCTGCTCGCTCAGCTTGCTGGCGGGGAGCGGGGCGAGGATGCCCGGCGGCAGTCACACGCTGCGCGGACGCTCGTCGTTGCCGGTTCTGCTGGCCCAATTGAACCGCGCCGAGGCGAATGGGAACGCGCGGATTTCATCGACGCTCACGGCGATGGCGCAGCGGCGTAATTCTCCGGGCGTGCTGGTGATCGTGTCGGACTTCTATGACCACGGCTTGACGGCGGCGCTTCTCGGGCGCGCCCGACGCTCGTTCGATGTCGCGCTGGTGCATGTCGCAACTCCGGAAGAGATCGACCCCTCGATTCTGCTGGATACCACGGACGGCAGGCAGTCTCCGGGCGAAGTCAGGTTGATCGATAGCGAAACGGGCGATACCGTCGAGCTGACGCTCGCGCCAAACGCCGTGGAAATCTATCGGCAGGAGTTTAATCGGTTCTGCGACGACCTGGATGCCGTCGCTCGCGCCGCCGGGGCGACCTATACCCGCGTTTCGACGGAGACGCCGCTACAGGACGTGGTTCTCGGCACGTTGAAAGGGCAGGGTGTTCTTTCTTGAATACCACAAAAGCTCTGCGCTGTTGGGTAAACACCTTTGGAGAGCAAATTCTCTTTTACGACAGCACAGGATAAATTATGACGAACACTGACGATCAATATGCACGCACTCACGGGCTGACGGGGGCGAGCGAAACATCCGCCGACGCCAGCGGCTCCGGCGCGACCGGCGCGAATCAGAACGGTACCCGCGCCACGGACGCCGCGCCCGAAGCGGGCCTGCAAGGAACGGCCAGCGGCAACGCGTCGCTGGGCGCGACCGATACCAGCGACCAGGCGGACAAGTTTAACGAAGAGATATTGGCGCAGACGGGCAGCCAGGACGGCTAGGCCGATTCATAACTCTTCAAAGCAACACGCTAGGTGCCGTAGAGGCGGTCGCCGAAGTCGCCGAGGCCAGGAACGATATACTTTTTATCGTTTAGCCCTCGATCCAAGGCTGCCGTGTAGACGGAAACGTCGGGGTGGAGTTGCAGCATGAGCTGGACGCCTTCCGGCGCGGCGACTATGGAAAGCATGACAATATAGGTTGCGCCGCAGGATTTTAGGATGTCGCAAGCCTGGGCGGCCGAGCCTCCGGTAGCGAGCATCGGGTCGAGCAGGAACACGACTTTATTTCCGAGCGGGCGCGGCAAATTGGAGTAGTACGAGGCGGCAACGGCGGTCGCCTCGTCGCGCGCGAGGCCGATGTAGCCGACGCTGACTTCCGGATACAGCTCCACAATCGGGTCAAGCATGCCCAGGCCCGCGCGTAAGATCGGCACCGCTACTTGTGGGCCTGACACCGAGAATCCCTGTGTGGCCTCGACGGGCGTTTGCACTTCACGCTCTTGCGTCTGAAGATGAGTTCGGCCAGCCTCGATAGCCAGCAGCAGCGTGAGACGTTTGCAGACGGCGCGGAACTCGGTGGGCGCCGTCTCTTTTTCGCGCAGAACGGTGAGATAATGCCTTGCGAGAGGATGATCGAGAATATGCAGGTTGGCGTAGGTCATGGCGGGTTGCGGGCGCGTTTTGCCGCGCCGGCTGGAAATTGTAGCGTATCGTGAGTTTCGCCGCGCCGCTGAATCTGCTTTGGCTCATACCCGCTCTCGGCGCGGTGACGCTGCTGTATATGCTGCGTCGGCCCCGGCGGGATATTGTGGTCCCGAGCACGTCGTTTTGGCGGATGATGCCCCAGGAGACAGTGCGAGTCCAGCGGCTGCAAAAGCTGACACCTCAGATTTTGTTCTTTTTGCAGCTGCTGGCCGCCGCGCTCCTGGTGCTCGCCGCTGCGTCGCCGCAAGTGACGCGCCCGTCGGCGCAGCGGCAATCCTGGACGATTATTTTAGACAACGGCGTGACGATGCAATCCCGTGATGCGAGCGGCGGCTTAACGCGTTTTTCGGTCGCGCGGCAGCAAGCGTCCCAGCTGATCCGGGCGGCTGCCGGGGCGAACGCAACTATTAGCGTGGTCGCCACCGCGCCGCCTCGCTTGCTGATCTCCCCCACAGCCAGCCAAGCGTCGTTGCTGCAAGCCGTCGAATCCACGACGGCGACCGATATGGCCAGCGATCTGGCGGGAGCGTCGCTGATTGCGGCTGCAGCGCAGCAGGCGAACAGCTCCAAACTTGGCGCGACCCGAAAGACGATTATTATCTCCGACGGTTCCTGGAGCCCTGCCGACGATGACGCTACTATAATTAAGCCGCTGGCGCTTGCCGCTCCCGAGTTGTCCAGCGTCGTAGCCGTATCGAGTGAGCCCCGCGATATTGGGATAACTCGATTGTCGGTTCAGCGCGACCCGCTCCAGCCGCAAACGCGGTTACAGGTTTTCGCGCAGGTGGCATCGACGGGTCAGCCGCAGGGAGACGCCCGTCTGACTTTGCTGGTCGATGGCAAACCCGTGCTGGAAAAGAACGTCACGCCGGGGGCGGGGGCGGGGGCGGAATCGCTGCTCACGTTTAGCTTGCCCGCGCCGCCTCATGAAAGCCGCCTGATCGCGTCTGTCGAACCGGCCGGGCGCGACGATCTCGCGGCTGACAACACAGCCTACGCGGTTCTACCCGCCGCTGGCGAATCGCGCGTCCTGCTGATCGGCGGCTCGCAGGGGGTTGATTCCGGGCTGGAGCGCGTTCTCAGCTTGCTGCCGGGTGTTGCGGTGGATGTCACCCGCGTGTCCGCTCTTCCGCCTTCCGGCGCGCCGGGAGGATACGATTTGTATCTCTTGGACCCGGAAGGCGATGCCGCCGATTCGGCTCCGCTGCCCGTGCTGCCGGGCAACTCCATCGTGTTCTCAGCGCGTAACGGTGAGTTTGCGGCGGCAAGCGAAAGTGGCGGCGGGAGCGGCGAGATTGTGGATTGGAATAGAAGCCATCCGGTGCTGCGCTTTGCGGATTTGACCGGGGCGTCGTTGCGCGCTCTGCCTGCTTGGCAAACGACGGGAGCTTGGCAGCCGCTGATCGAATCACGGAATGGGATTGTCGCGGCGGCGAGGGATGTCGGGAGCGGGGGTGGGCGATCCGTCCAATTCAGCTTTTCGCCGCGCGATTCGGGCTTCGACAAGCTTTCCGCATTCCCGATTTTGATCAGCAACGCGATTGACTGGCTTGGGCAAACCGGCGGGGTCGGGGCGTCCGCGACCGCCGGCGCACCGATTTTGCTGGCTCCAGTCAGCGGCGGCTGGGCGGTGACACGCGAGAGCGCGGGTCAGTCGCCGGTGCCGGTGGGAGAAGGCCTTTGCGACGAGCGCGATTCTCCCTGCTCCGAAAACGAGACTTCGCTCGCGGGGATTTACGAGGCGCATTCCAGCGGCGGGACGGAGCTGTTCGCTCGCAGCGTGGATGCCGGGGTGACGCTCGCGCCGCGGGAGCATCCTCTTTTGCCGGTTTTTCGAGCGAACGGAATGCAGGCGGGGCAAGCTCGGCGGAGCATGTCCACCCGCAGCTTGCTCGGCGCGGCGGGCGCGGTGTGCTTGATCGCTTTGATAATCGAGTGGGGCGTCGCGAACGCGCCGCGCCGCCTCTCCCGCGCCGCTCCATGATTTGACTTCGAGCCTGCGCGTCCCGCATAATCCGGCTTATGAGTTCTCTTGGTTCACAGCCCTCGCCATCGCAATCCAAGGCTGCCGCCGTGACAGTCCAGCAGATCATCGCGAGGAAGCCCAGTGGGCGGAAGATTACGATGCTGACCGCCTATGATTTTCCGACGGCGCGGCTGCTCGATCAGGTGGATGCGCTCGATATAATTCTTGTGGGCGATTCTCTCGGTAATGTCGAGCTGGGCTATGACAGCACGGTTCCGGTGACGATGGACGACATGGCGCATCACACGAAAGCGGTCCGGCGGGGCGCGTCGCGCGTGCTGATCGTGGCCGATATGCCGTTCTTGTCGCACCAGATCAGCGATGCGGAGGCTCTGCGCAATGCCGGTCGCTTGCTGCAGGAGGGCGGGGCGAACGCGGTAAAGCTGGAAGGCGGAGCGACGTCGGAGGGGACCATCCGACGCATCGTGGACACGGGGATTCCGGTGATGGGTCATATCGGCCTGACGCCGCAGTCGGTGAACGCGATGGGGCTGCGCGTCCAAGGGCGCGGCGAGGACGGCGCGCGCCGGGTTATGGCGGACGCGCTGGCGGTTCAGCAGGCGGGCGCGTTCGCGGTGGTTCTGGAGCTTGTGCCGCTCGGGCTGGCGAAAGAGATTACCGAAGCGCTGACTATTCCGACAATCGGCATCGGCTCCGGCCCGCACTGCGACGGGCAGGTGCTGGTCATCTCCGACATGCTTGGCCTGAGCGGCGAGCCGTCCGCGATGCGGCATGTCCGGCAGTACGCAGAAATCGGCAAACTGATTAAAGACGCGGCGGCTCAGTATTGCGCCGATGTGGCGGCAGACGATTTTCCGAGCGAAAAAGAGGCGTTTCGGTAGGCACCGAGAGCGTGGGACTTAGGCGTAGATTTTTTGGATTTGCTCTTCAAACGCGATTGGCTCAATTTGGAAGGCCGCGCGCATGGGGGCTAGATCGGCGACGTTGTCGATTTTGAGATTCTTGAGCTGATCGCCGGTAAATGGCGGCTTCGGCAGTTTCTCGACTACCGGCGCGACGAGCGAAAGCAGCGGCAGCGGCAGGTGGAGCAGCGGCTTGCTGACTTTTTCCGCAGCCGCAAATGCTTGAATCACTTGGTTGAACGAGACTCGCGCCGCGCCGCCGACCTCGATCGTTTGGTTTTCAGCTTGCGGGCCGCTGAGTGACAGAGCAATGCAAGTTGTTAAGTCGTCGATGTAAAGCGGCTGAAACAGATTGTTTCCTGATCCCGGCACTGGGATGACAGGTACGGGCAGGTTGACGGGCAAGCCGCCGTGCTGGACTAAGTCGCGCATTTGCGCGGCGAACTCGCCGTTTTTACCGAGAATGATCGAAGGCCGTAGAACGGTATAGGCGAGGCCGCTGGCCCGCACGATTTCTTCGGCGGCATATTTTGTGCGGGAATACTCGGCGGCGGCGTCGGGTTTTGCTCCGATGGCGCTGATATAAACGACTCGGGACACGCCCGCTTTCTTCGCGGCGTCGACGACGTTGCGGGTGCCCTGCACGTGGATTCGCGCGAATGTCTGCAAAGGCGGCTTCTCGGCGATAATTCCGACTAGATGCACGACGGCGTCAGCTCCCGAGAAGCATTCCGGCGTGAGGGTGCTGGGGTCAGTGATATCCACCCCCTCAATGTAATGGATATGCTCGGGAGGCGTGCCCGAATTTGGGACCTTGCCGCGCAGCAGACCGACGATGCTGTGGCCGCGTGAGACCAATGCGTCGACAGTGTGCCGGCCCACGAACCCCGCCGCTCCGGTAACGACCACTTTCATGCTGAAACTCCTGGGTGAACCTGTTGGCCGCTGCTATACTGTCTCGGCTTCAGGCATTGTGGCACGAACAACGGCATCGGAAATTGAGTTCCGAGATACCGGCGGCTGCTATACCCTACTGAGTTAGCGTGAAGCGT
>CAXSEA010000163.1:0-8715 GCA_964235675.1 uncultured Armatimonadales bacterium
GGGCGTTGTGCTTGTGGTACTCGACCACGCATGATTTGATCCAGGACGAGTCGTATTACTGGCAGTGGTCGCGTCATTTGGCGGTGGGCTATTACGACAACACGCCGATGATGGCCTGGATTATTCATCTGTTTACGGGCGTGCTGGGCAATACGGAGCTTGGGGTTCGGGCGGGGGCGGTGGTTTGCGCATGTATCGCGGCTTGGTTTTTGTACAAGCTGGCTGCCGAGACTTTGGGTGGGGCAGTCGGGCTGACTACGCTGGCGGCGGCGTTGCTGAACCCGCTATTTGGGAACGGAGCGACGCTCATGTCCGCCGATCCGCCGCAGCTGGCGTTCTGGATGGTGACTGCCTGGGCGGGGTGGCGGGCGGTGCGGGTCGGGGAAACGGCGACGTCGTCGGTGGCGGCGAAATCCTGGGGATGGTGGCTGCTGACAGGGCTGCTCGCGGGGCTGACGGCGATGTCGAAGCTGAACGGGCTGCTGATTTTGCCGTCGGTGCTGCTGTTTCTGGCGATGGACGCGGAGTCGCGGGTGTGGCTGCGCCGGCCTCAGCCGTATGTCGCGGCGATACTAGCGCTGCTGATTTTTTCGCCGTTTGTCTGGTGGAACCACGCGCACGGCAACGCTTTCTGGATCCATATTAATGCGATGGGGCATCGCACCGAGAAGAGCCAGGGGCATTTCACGCTGAAATACTTTGGGGATTTCTTCGGGTCGCAGGCGATTCTTCTGTCGCCGTTTTTGTTTTTGACGCTGCTCTGGGCCATATTTCGGCTGCCCCGGCAGTTTAATGCCGGGTTTGAGGCGGCTGAGTATAACGTCAACCGGGCACTGCGCTACTTCTGGTGCTTGTGCGTGGTGGTGCTGGCGGTCACCCTCGTGCTTTCGCTGAAGAGCCGGGTGGAAGGCAACTGGGCGGTGGCGGCGTATCTGGGCGGTCTGATTCTGGTGGGCTATGTAATTCAGTGGGCGTGGCAGTCGCGTCGGGCGGGGCTGCGGGTTTGGCATGCAGTTTCCATCGCTCTGGCGGCGTTTCTGACGATATTCGCGTATGTTTCCACGTTGACCACGCTGCCGCGCAAAGGGCTGGTCGCCACTCTGGACAAGCGTACCGACGAGTTATACGGCTGGGACGCGATGGCGGCGCGGGTGCGTCAGGAGGAAGGAATTGTCGGCGGGAATCCGTTCGTGTTCGGGGTGAACTACCGAATGCCGTCGGAAATGGCGTTTTATCTGCCGGGGCAGCCGCAGACTTACTCGCTGTTTTTGAAGTCGCGCTCGAATCAGTATCTGTTTTGGGACGATGAGGCAAGCCTGAAAGGGCGCAACGCGGTTTTCGTGAATGACGACGAGCAGCCCGACCATCTGGGCGACTGCCGCGCCGTGTTCCGAAGCGTGACACTCGCGCCGCCGCTGCTGATTTACCGGGCTTCGTACAAGAAGCCGATTCGGACGATACAGATTTTTCGGTGCTATGGGTTTCGGGGATATGAGCGGGGGGATTGGCAACGGGGGTGGTGAAGCCCATCCGTCGCTTCGCGCCACCTTCCCAGTCGGGAAGGAAAAGTCTACAGCCTTGGCTAAAATCGGCTGACACTAAGCGCTATTTTCTATTTCCTTCCCGACCGGGAAGGTGGCGCGAAGCGACGGATGGGCTCTTATGCTGACCACCACAACACTGCACGGTCGGGCGTTGGAGATTTTGCGCTCCAATGGGCTGGAGCCGGAGTTTCCGCCGGAGGTTGCGGAGGAAGCGGAAGCGGCGGCATCCCGCGCGGCTGATGTCAAGTTTCCGATGGCGCGGGATTTGCGGCATTTGCTCTGGTCGTCGATTGATAGTCCTGGGGCGCGCGATTTGGATCAGGTGGAGTATGTGGAGTCAATTGTTGGCGCTGACGGCAGCGGCGCGGATGCGGCGTACCGGGTATTTGTCGGGATTGCGGATGTGGCGGCGTCGGTGCCGGAGGGCAGTGCTTTGGACCGGTTCGCCGCCGAGAGAGGGACTTCGATTTATACTGGCACGGAGGTGTTTCCGCTGCTGCCGGAGTGTTTGACGCATGAAGCGACATCATTGCTGCCGGGTGAAGACCGACGCGTCATCGTGGCGGAAATGAGTATCGGCACTGACGGATCAGTACAGCGATCCGAAGTTTATTCCGCCACCATTATCAATAAAGCCCGTCTCGGTTATGACGAATGCGGGGAATGGCTACTGGCGATGAGCAGGGGCGAGCGGGCGGAGCCGCCGGTGGAGATGGCAGAGGTGCTGGGCCTGACGGAGCAGATGATGCTGCAATGGTTCGCGGCGCGGGCGCTGCGGGCTTCGGCGCGTCGGCGCGGGGCGCTGGAAATCGAGCTGGCGAACGCGGCGGCGGTGGTGCAGGACGGCGCTATCGTCAATTTGACGCTGCGGCGGCGCACGCTGGCGCGGACGATTATCGAGACGTTCATGCTGGCGGCGAATACGGCGTTCACCGATTTTTTGCATGGCCGCCGACTGGCGAGCATCGAGCGGATTGTCCGGTTGCCGGAGAAGTGGCCGCGTTTGATCGAAGTAGCGATGGAGCGCGGCTTCGCTCTGCCGACGGATCCGGACGCAATGGCATTGGCGTCGTTTCTCGACGATCAAGCGGCGAAGTGCCCGGACGACTTTCTCGGGTTGTCGCAGATTGTCGCGCGGCTGATCGGATCAGGGCGCTATGAGGTCGTGGCCCCGGCGCGGAATATGGCCGATGTGTTCGGGCCGGATGTCAGCGGCTACACGCACTCCACCGCGCCGAACCGCCGCTACGCTGATTTAACAGTACAGCGCCAGGTGCAGAGCGCCCTGGCGAACGCGCCGGCTGCCTATGGCGAGGACGAGCTTCGGCAAATCGCGGAGCAGTGCAACCGGCAGATCGCCGCCGCCCGGCGGGCCGAGCGCGAGGTGCGCAAAGCCGCCGCCGCCGAACTCCTGGCGCAGCAGATCGGGGCGGAGTACGAGGCGATTGTCACGTCGATCAAAGACGACGGGCATGCCGTTTACGCGCGCGCCGTGCATCGTCCGGTGGAAGGACGGATTACTGAAGGCGATTTATCAGCGCTCAAGCTGGGTGAGGCCGTTCGGGTGCGGCTGATTCGCGTGAATCCGGATAAGGGATGGATTGATTTCGCGCTGGTGTAGAATGGGTGGAAAACTCAGAACCCATCCGTCGCTTCGCGCCACCTTCCCTGGAGGGAAGGAAATATAAGATAGCGCATTTGTGTTAGCCGAACAAGCACCCAGCTGTAAACTTTTCCTTCCCTACAGGGAAGGTGGCCTGAAAGGCCGGATGGGTTCCGCGCGGTAAATAGGAAAGACTTAGGAGACACTTTTCCCATGAAAATCGGAATTTTTACGCCATTGTTCCATGACCGGCCTATCGAGGCGGCGTTCGACGCGATTGCGGCAGGTGGGATTCAGGCGGTGGAGCTGGGCGCGGGGGCTTATCCCGGCAGCCGGCATCTCGACGACGTCGGCGGGGTAAAGACGCTGATCGCCGACGCCGGGGCGCGGAAGCGTCTGGGGCAGATCGCCGCCGACCGGGGGCTGGAGATCGACTCGATTTCGGTGCACGGTAATCCGATTCACCCGAACGTCGAGATCGCCAAGCTGCACCATGAGGCGTTTGTGGACGGAGTGGAATTGGTGGCGCGTCTGCACGGCGACGGCATCATCAAGCAGCCTGTCTTGAACGGCTTTTCCGGCTGCCCCGGTGACGGTCCGGATGCGAAAAACCCGAACTGGGTGACCTGCCCGTGGCCTGACGAGTACCGCGATATTTTGGCGTGGCAGTGGAGCCAGGTGGCGATTCCGTACTGGAAAGAGCAGAACGCGCTGCTGGAATCGCGCGGCGTGAAGTTCGCGATTGAATTGCATCCGGGCTTTTTGGTCTACCACACGGAAAGCATGCTGCGTCTGCGCGAGGCGGCGGGGGAGAATATCGGCGCGAACTTCGACCCGTCGCATTTGTGGTGGCAGGGGATCGACCCGATCAAGGCTGTTCGCACGCTGGGCGAGGCGGGCGCGGTGTTCCATGTGCACGCCAAGGATACCAAAATCGACCCGTACAACTCATCGCTGACCGGAAACCTCGACACGAAGAGCTTCGGCGACATATTGCACCGGAGCTGGGTGTTTCGGTCGGTGGGGTACGGGCATTCGGAATTTTGGTGGAAGGATTTTGTCTCCAACCTGCGCATGATCGGCTACGACCATGTTTTGTCCATCGAGCATGAGGACGGACTGCTGTCCACGAACGAGGGTTTGCTCAAAGCGGTGGAAGTGCTGAAATCGGCGATTGTCGCGGAGCCTGCCGGGGAAATGTTCTGGGCGAGCGAGTAGCCGCGAAAAATTTCCCGGTTGCCGGTCAGAAAATGGTGGAGTTTAGCAGGCAAGCGTCGTAAATTATATTCGACGCTTATGAAAACACGAAACCCTTTCACACTTCATTCCCGCCGGATTGCCGCTTTGACCGCCGCGCTGCTTTTGGGCGCGGCATTGCACTGCCGCCCCGCCGCCGCGCAGCAGAACGGAGGGTCGGGAGCGGACGCTCCGCCCACGGCGATTGCCAACACCGCGCCGTCGGATACGGATGACGCGACCGCCGCCGCCGTGCTCGCGCGCTACAAAGCCGCCACCGGCGGCGCGGTCTGGGACAGCGTCCGCACGCTGGATACGCATTTGGACAGCATCTCCGGCGATACGTCGAGCGGTTCGGAAGAGTGGGACAATACGGTGGACGGACGTTCGGCTTTCTTCCGGAAAAACGACAATTCCCGCAGTCTCCAAGGCTATGACGGCAAGCGCGATTGGGAAAAAGATGATAACGACCCAGTGATCTACAACGACGGGCCGGCGGAGCAGCAAGACGCCGTCACCAACGCCTACCAGATCAGCAACTCGTTCTGGTACACAGACCGGATGCCTGGAAAAATAACCTACGCCGGTCAAGCCACGTACAAAAGGTCGCTTTACGATATTGTCGAAGTTCAGCCCGATAATGGGGTGATGTTTCAAATGTGGATTAACCACGCCACGGGTCTGCTGGACATACAGATCCAGCCAAGCGCAATGTATACGGAGACCGCGTTTTTCAGCAAGTATCGCTCAGTGAACGTGCCGGGCGCTGGCGGCAGCGTCTTAATTGCATTCCAGACGAACTTCGACAGCGGGCCGAATGAATCTCTCGGCCTGTCCAAAACCAAGTCGGTGCAGGTGAACACGCCCACCCCGAGCGGTATCTTCGACGCGCCCACGAACTTTAAGACGGACTACACTTTCCGCCATCCAGGCGAGACTTCGACATCGGTGCCGTTCCAGTTTGTGGATCATCGGATCGAAGTGCCGATCAAAGTGAACGGCGAGACGGAGAACGCCCTCTTCGACACTGGCGCATCGTTTGTTTTAGCGCAATACGCTGCGGGCAGATTGCGCATTCCGGTCTCAAACGGCGCTGAAGCGCAAGGCAATGGCGAGCATTCCGTGCAAGCGGGGTTCACAGAGCCCGACGACATGGAATTCGGTGATATGAAGATGAAAACCCCGATCTTCGAGGTGATCGGTTCTCAAAACGACGCGTTTGTTCCGGCGATTATCGGCGCCGAACTGCTGCGCCGGTTTGTAGTCAGTATCGACTTCGACACACATTTGATGACTTTAACCGAGCCATCGGCATTTCACTATACCGGAAACGGCATTGTCGTGCCATTCCGCATCCACGAGTCGCATATGCCGATTGTGGACGGCAGCATCGACGGCATCCCTGGCACTTTCTCCATTGATACGGGCGACGCCGTTGGCTTGTCGCTCAACGGCCAATTTAACTTGGACAATCATACGAAAGACAAGTATCAGCCGAAATTCGCGGCGGCGGTCGGCTACGGAGTGGGCGGCGCAGATTACGCGTATGTCGGACGGGCGAACACCCTGACGCTGGGCGGGGCGACGGTAAAAAACCCCATCGTGTTCCTGCGCGGCGGTAAAACCGGAGCGGGCGCCGACCGTTATGAATCGGGAGTAGTCGGCATGCCGCAACTGCACCAGTTCAATATGATCTTCGACTACGCCGACGAGAAGATGATACTGGAGCCGAACAAAATGTACGGCGATGCCGACGGATACGCTCGAACCGGGATTATCTTGGATGGCTATACGCCCGGAAAAATAGGCCAGATCGTTCCGGGCAGTCCGGCTGACCTAGCCGGACTAAAGGCAGGCGACACGATGCGGAGCATCGATGGCGTCAAGATTGATGACAGCAGAGCTAGCTACGATAAAACGGTGAGCTTTAATTACGGGCCGGTCGGCTCCAGCGTGGTGATTGTTTACAAGGACACGCACGGCCAGACGCAGACGGCGACTCTGGTGCTGAAGGATGTCGTGTAACACTTTAGGATGATCGTATAGCCCGGCGAAACGCGGAAAGTTTCGCCTGGACGCGACGTACCTGGATTGTCTGCGCTGGGCAAGCTGGAGAGCAGTGGGTTCTTGAGACTTTTCTGCGCACTTTCAATAAGGCAATCATTCCCCGTTAGGAGGCTACATGGCTGTTATTACCGGTTTTGGTGGCGCGTTTGTCCGGGTGAATGATCCGGAAGCTTTATATAAGTGGTACGAGCGGCATCTCGGTCTAACGATGTCCGAGGGGGCTTACGCGTTTCCTTATTCGACGCAGCGCGCTCAGGTCGTCTTCGCCTTCTTCGGACAAGACGATGAATACTTTCCTCCGGCACAGAAAGCGATGATTAACCTTGAAGTGGACGATCTTGACGGAGTGCTGGACCGATTGACAGCCGCAGGCGTTACGGTCGATCCGAATCGCGAAAGCTACGATTTTGGAAAGTTCGGCTGAGTCATCGACCCGGAAGGAAACCGTGTCGAGCTTTGGCAGCCCATCGCGGAGAGTTAATGTCGAGATGCCCCGGATCAATTTACGGAAGTTTGTTCACCGATAAGTAATCGATTATGAACGTACGCCGTCCAAGCCAGCTGGTACAACCCGACGGCGCGGCGGGCACAATCGTGGTGAAACGCACGCACGGAGCGGTCGCGACGGCAACGTTCACGCTGCGCGACATCGTATAGACACGTATGATTGAAAGCAGTTCTCGCGCCCGTCCGTCCGGACTGGCCGTTGCGTTCGGTGTTGCGCTCACGGCGTTTTCCGTTTGCCTGCGTCCGGCGTCGGCTCAACAGGCGGCAACGGCGTCGGTTTCCCCAACGACAGTTGCAGTGGCGGCGGCGATTCAGCCGCCGACAGCGCCCTCCCCTATTTCAGCGGACGCCGTTCTTCAGCGGTTTAAGAGCGTGACCGGCGGGGCGGCATGGGACACGCTGCGCACGCTGCATACCAAGTATGAGATCAACGCCGGTGGGTTAAGCGGCACGTCGGACGAGTGGGACGACTGCCTGGACGGGCGCACGGTCTCGGTGAATGTTACGGGCGGCTCGCTCGGCGAGAGCGGCTTCGACGGCAAGCAGGCGTGGCACAAGGACGACAGCGATCCCGCGCATCCCGACAACGGCGAGGCGGAGCAGAGGGACGCAATCAGCAACGCCTACGATACGTCGAACTCTTACTGGTATCCCGGCAGGTATCCAGGGAAGCTGACGTCGCTCGGGCAGACCACGAACGCGCAGGGCGTCTTCGACGTGGTGCGGGTAGAGCCGGACGGAGGCACGTCGTATCAGATGTGGCTCGATCATTCCACGGGGCTGCTGGCAAAGACGATTCAGCAGACGGCGATGGAGTCGTCGACTTCGATTTACAGTGACTACCGGGCCGTGAGCGGCGCGGCGATTCTGGTGCCGTTCAAGGTGGTCGAGAGCGACGGCAACGCTCGCTACGATACCGTGGAGAAGATCAAGTCAGTGACCGCCAACGATGCGCCTCCCGACGGCGTCTTCGATATGCCGACGCAGTACGCGCCGGATTACAGCTTCGCGGGAAATGCGTCGTCGGTGACGGTGCCGATTCAGTATCTCCAGGACCATATCTATATCCCGCTGAAGATCAACGGCCACGATGAGACGGCGATGTTCGATACCGGAGGCTCGTTTATCGTCTCCACCGAAGCGGCGAGCACGCTCGGGCTAAAGGCGCGGGGCGCGTTCGAGGTGGGCGGCAACGGCTCCAGCTCGGTGAACGGTGGGATGGCGCGGGCGGATACGGTGCAAATCGGCGGGGTGACGCTCAAGAAGCCGGTGTTTACCACGATTCCCTACTTCGACGGCGAAGGCGGCGAGCCGGTGGCCGGAGCGGAGCTGCTGGACCGGTTCGTGATTGCCATCAACTATGATGACGACACCATGACGTTGACCCGTCCGGAGGCGTTTCACTATAGTGGAACAGGTATCGTGGTGCCGTTCAAGTACCATGACGGGCATATGCCGGTGGTGGCGGGGAGCGTGGACGGGATACCGGGCACGTTTACGATCGATACCGGCGACAACCTGGCGCTGACGCTGAACGGGCCGTTTAATCAGAAAAACGATTTGGTGGGCAAGTATAAGCCGAAGTTCGCGGCGATCTCGGGCTACGGCATCGGCGGCGCGGACCCGGCTTATGTCGTCCGCACGAAAACGCTGACGCTGGGCGGCGTCTCGGTGCACGACCGGGTGACGTACCTGCGCGGCGGCAAAAGCGGTGCGGGGGCGGACCGGTTCGTCTCCGGCAATGTCGGGAACGGCGTC
>CAXSEA010000164.1:0-8584 GCA_964235675.1 uncultured Armatimonadales bacterium
CTCGTTGCTTCGGATAATTTCGACTAGCATCTCGAACATGGTCTCGCCTTGCCGACTTTCCGCATCGTTCAAGCGCCGTCGAAAATTAGGAATGTTGCTCGGATGGCAATGCTCCAATTTGTCTTTTAGCCACAGAACAGTTTCAGGATATCCAAGCATCTCCCGTGACATGTCCGCATTTTGCCATATCAAAGTGTAAGCACCGGATTCGTCGGTGTACGGCCAACTTAATATGTCATGGAAAGCATCTAGACTGGGTTTGCCGCAAAAGTTGTAATCAAATTTTGATTCAAGCTCAAAGCTCTCATTGATGGCGCAAGCGAATCCTTCGAGCGTTGAAAACTGCTTACCGTCGATTACATACTTCGTAGGCATCACACTCATCGCGTTAATGCCTCCCGCTCGGCGGTCCGCCGTTTCTGCTCGACATAGACCGCCAGCAGGGAAATATCCGCCGGGGTGACGCCGGGAATCCGCGATGCCTGCCCCAGCGTCACCGGCTTTACCCGGTCAAGCTTTTGCCGCCCTTCCGTGGACATGGCCCGGATGGCGAGAAAATCCAGCCCCGTCGGGATAGCCACGGCCTCGCGCCCGCCCGCGAGCGCCACCTGATCGACCTGCCGCTGGATAAACCCGGCGTATTTCACCTTGATTTCCACCTGCTCCGACACAGCACGGGCAATCGGATCTGGAGAAGGCGCAATCGCCGCCAAATCATCCAGACTTACTTCCGGGCGCTTCAGCAAATCCAGCAGCGACGTTTTCACTCCCGCCGGACGGATAAACCGCTCCGCTAGCCGCTCGGTATCGGCGGGCCCGACAAACTCCGCGCCCAGACGCGCTTCCTCGGCGCTGATCGCCTCGCGCTTCGCTATGAAAGCATTCCAGCGCTGGTCATCCACCAGCCCTATATTGCGCCCAAGCTCAGTGAGCCGCAAATCGGCGTTGTCCTGACGCAGCAGCAACCGGTACTCGGCGCGCGAGGTCAGCAGCCGGTACGGTTCGTCCGCGCCCTTGGTGACCAGATCGTCGATCATCACGCCGATATACGAATCCTTGCGCCCCAGCACGAACGGCTCCCGCTCCTGCGCGTGCAGCGCCGCGTTCGTCCCCGCCATCAGCCCTTGGCCCGCCGCTTCCTCGTATCCGGACGTTCCATTGATCTGCCCCGCCAGAAACAAACCGCTCACCCGCTTGGTCATTAGTGCATGGGTCAGCTCGGTGGGCGGCACCGAGTCATACTCCACGGCATAACCCGCGCGGGTCATCTCGCAGTTTTTCAGACCGGGGATAGTGTGAAGAAACGCTAACTGGACATCCTCGGGCATCGACGTGGACATGCCCTGGACATAAAGCTCGTTCGTGTCCCAGCCCTCCTGCTCCAGAAACACCTGATGCGAGTCCTTGTCCGCGAACTTCACCACCTTGTCCTCGATGGACGGGCAGTAGCGCGGCCCCAGCCCCTCGATATGCCCGCCGTACATCGCGCTCCGGTGCAGGTTCGCTTGGATAATCGCCTTGGTTTCGGGAGTGGTGTAGGTCAGCCACGACGGCAGCAAATTGGGAACATCGATCCGCTCGTGCAAAAACGAGAACGGCGGCACGTCCGGGTCTGACGGCTGCACCTCAGTCTTGGACAAATCGACGCTGTTCTTGTCGATGCGCGGGGTGGTCCCGGTCTTGAGCCGGACAGTCGGAAAGCCGATCTCCCGCAGGTTGTCCGCCAGACTCACCGCCGGAAACTCCCCCGAGCGCCCGGCGGGAATGCGCACGTCGCCGATATGGATCAGCCCGCGCAAAAACGTCCCCGTGGTAATCACCACCGACCGCGCCCGCATCTCTACCCCCGTCTGAGTGCGGACGCCGACCACCGCGTCGCCGCTCTCGTTCAAAACCAGCGACTCCACCATCGCCTGTTTGATATCCAGGTTCGCCGCGTTCTCCAGCACCCGCTTCATCACGCGCTGATACATCTTCTTGTCGCACTGCGCCCGAAGCGCCTGCACCGCCGGCCCCTTGCCGGTATTGAGCATCCGCACGTGGGTCAGCGTCTCGTCGGTGGTGAGCGCCATCTGCCCCCCAAGCGCATCCACCTCCCGAACCACATGCCCCTTCGCCGGTCCGCCGATAGAGCAGTTGCACGGCATCAGGCCGATAGTATCCGGGTTGATAGTCAGCACCGCTGTCTTAGCCCCAAGCCGAGCCGAAGCAAGCGCGGCTTCAATGCCCGCGTGCCCAGAGCCGATGACGATGACGTCGTAGGTGTACATAGCCAATATTCTACCTACGAATTTTGAAAGCTAGGTGCTTCTGTTTTCGCGCCACCTACGTGTTCTTGCCTCGCGCCGCCGAGTCATACTTGCCTCAACTCCTATAACTGCTTTGTTTAGCTTTTTGAAGTGACGTGCGACTTGAAGCCGCACAGATTCGGATTCGCAAATCTTTGAACATCGATGAGCATAACTTATAAAATTTTTACTTCCATAATGTGTGTAAAGCTCATGCAATCGTCGTCGAAACGGCTTATTGTTTTGCTTGTTATGCTGTGCTGCCCATATACTTCTCCTAAGATACGACCTTACTTTAGAATGGTACCTTCCAAATGCCTTTTGGCGAATTCGAATATTAATGCCATCAAACGTCAAGCCAA
This sequence comes from uncultured Armatimonadales bacterium, assembly GCA_964235675.1. Taxonomy (GTDB): domain Bacteria; phylum Armatimonadota; class Armatimonadia; order Armatimonadales; family Capsulimonadaceae; genus CAXSEA01. Next base: position 2,651 of record CAXSEA010000164.1, read on the forward strand.
GGTACTGTACAGGGTGATCAAACTTGCCTACAGTACATGGATAAATTTCGATTTTCTCTTCTTGTATCTCCAAACGTTGATCAATAAGAGCTAATTGTACTATGGCATCTGCCTCATCGCCAAATTCTTCTGGAACAACAATAATAATATCGTCGCTGTACCTTCGCGCAAAGCAGCCGAATTGTTCTTCAACCCTACGCAACTCTTGATCAAATGGAATCATATAGATGTTTGATAGCAAGCCACTCATTGGACTACCTTGTGGAATTCCAAATGTTTTAGAATTCTTGTCAATAATTTTTGGTGCTATTCCTCTGATCTTCGTACGGAAGGTATGTGCATCACAAAGCCGAGTGAGCTTTTGTTTTCGAATCTCAGGTCTACTCAGCCTTAGTCGTGCGTACAGTTCAACCTCACTTACATAGTCGAATTTGGTCAAACTTTTGAATACGGCGAAATGGTCATTGGGCAAACGCGTGTTCCCCAGCAATTTACACCATTCTTTATATAAGATACTGTGATCGATATTATCAAAAAACTTCGTTATATCATAGCAGTAGACTTTGCAGGGGCAGTTGCTTGATAAGAAGTCAAACGCTTCTTTGGCGTAGTGAATGTTGCATTTGCCTGCCGACTTTCTATAGGCTGTTGGAATGTTAGCTATGTTTAACTCAGCTAATTTCTGCTCATAGCTTTGCGAGAGTAGGCTGGAATAATACTCATATATTGCTGCGTCATAATGTGAAGCGTATGCAATAAAACGATCTTTCAATTTTACACGATGCTCCTCTGGCTTGTATCGTGGAATGCTGTCTCGTCTGCGAATAAACGGAAAAAAAGCGTGCTGTGCAACTTTGTTAGGGTTACTAACAAGATCACACGCACGCTTTTTATCAATCCGAGGATCAAAGTGACAATAAGTTCGCTTGCGAAAGTCGAAACTTATGTTGTCCAAGTTAGGCATTGGTCAAATCACAAGGGCCGAGATCGGCGGGGTCTATGAAAGCCCTTGGAGCACGCCTGCTATATCTACAGTGGGCCTGGATCTACAGTTACCACCTTCACCGCCCTGTACACCAAGGAGTACAATGGATTATGTGGATACGACTCATCATCAACATCACAACAATCACAATTCTGATAACTCAGATTGTGCAGGCGCGAGCCATTGACAATCGTGAACACAAATCACCCTCGCAACCATATTTCTACGAGGCAATCGTATTGTACGCTAGTTGTGATTGTATGTCAACCGAACATACGTACTTTTTGGTTCCATAGTCATTGTGACTGCAACATCTTGACAAGTATGCTATAGTATTTGGGCGTAATCCGCTGAGGAAGGTTTTTACTGATGGCTAACACGTGTGCGGTCTGCGACAAGGGTGCGCAGTATGGCCGCAATATCCGACATATCCACTCCGGCTCCTGGGCCACGCGCGCGCCGCGCACCCAGCATATCTTCAAGCCGAACCTGCAGAGCGTCAAGACCAAGGTCAACGGCACCACGCTGCGGATCAAGGTTTGTACCAAGTGCCTGAAGGCCGGCAAGGTCGCCCGCGCCGCCAACTAGTCTGCGCTGGGTTCATGCTGCCGCGCGAATAGCCCGTCGCTCGTTGACAGGGCAGGGCGCTGGGCAGTATACTTTCGGAATGTCCCGCCAGTTCGACCCGCGTCTGTTTTGGGCGCGAGCGGGTAGGACAAGCAAAAATCAGTTTTCAAGGGGAAGGGCTTTGCCGTATGCGGTAGCCGTCTGAGCAATCAGGCTTGCTGTCAAACTCGGCTGCACAATCGCCAAAGTACACCGCACAGTTTTTCCGTGCCATGTCAGCGACGATTTTGATCGGCATTTCAGCCGGTTGCCCGCGCTGCGCTTATTAGAATCGAAGCGTCCCCTCCCAAGCCGCATATTCTGTGGCAGGCAAGAGTGGGGCGCTTATCTATTATCAGCGCGGTTCTCTTTCCAAGTTGCCGAATGCAGTATTGCTCCCGGCACGTCGGCGGACGTTAAACAGCAACTGTCGCTATCGCTAGAACGGTCAGTTAAGAGGAACCTATGCCGACTATTAGCCAGCTTGTGCGCAAGGGCCGCAAGCGCGTTGTCAAAAAGAGCAAGTCGCCTGCTCTGCGTGGAAACCCGCAGAAGCGCGGCGTCTGCCTCGTCGTGAGAACGGTCTCGCCGAAGAAGCCGAACTCGGCCCTTCGCAAGATCGCCCGTATTCGCCTGACCAATGGAATCGAAGTCACCGCTTATATTCCGGGAATCGGCCACAACCTGCAGGAGCACTCGGTTGTGATGATCCGCGGTGGACGCGTCAAGGACCTGCCGGGCGTGCGATACCACATCGTCCGCGGCACGCTCGACGCTTCCGGTACCAAGGATCGACGCTCCAGCCGCTCCAAGTACGGCACCAAAAAGCCGACCGCAGCGCAGCAGGCAGCCGCAGCCAAGGGCGGCAAGAAGTAGTAGTAAAGTAGCTCTACAAACGCCCGTCCGAAGTTCCTTCCCTCCAGGGAAGGTGGCCTGAAAGGCCGGATGGGTTCAGGCTGGCCGAATCGGTGCCCGCTTTCTAGTCCGAAAGCCGGGTAGACGGCCTAATCCAATTTACACGGAGAGAATGAAACCATGCCTCGCAAGGGACCAGTTCGCAAGCGTCCGATTACCCCGGACCCCATCTACAGCAACCGCCTCGTCACCCGGTTTATCAATCGTATGATGATGGACGGCAAGAAGAGCATTTCCGAGCACATCTTCTACGGCGCGCTCGATGCCGCCGAGACCCGCACCGGCAAGCGCGGAATCGAGATTTTCGATACCGCCGTGCGCAATGTCATGCCGCAAGTCGAAGTGAAGCCCCGACGCGTCGGCGGCGCTACTTACCAGGTTCCTATGGAAGTGCGCGCCGACCGCAAGGTTACACTCGCGATTCGCTGGCTCGTGGCCGCCGCCCGCCGCCGCAACGGCAAGACCATGATCGACCGGCTTTCCGCCGAATTGATCGACGCCGCCAACAACTCGGGTTCGGCGATCCGCTCCCGCGAAGACAAGCACAAGCAGGCCGAAGCGAACAAAGCGTTCTCGCACTACCGCTGGTAGGCGTCAGAGACGCTTTTGCAACTCTCTGCCGGAGCCGGGCGGCTGCGCTGTTTAACTGGATTTCCAGCTATTCACGGCGCAGCCGCTTCCTAGCGTTACGGCAAAATTGCAGAGGAGTGAATCAGCAGTGGAGACCACGCCGCCCTGGGCGCAGATGCGTTTCCTTCCCTAAATCGGCGCTGATGTCGATTCAAACCGGGAGCGAACCGCGCTGCATCAGTGTTAGTTAACAGTTAATATTTCACCTTCGCAAAACCAAGATCGCTTTGCACGATAAGACGCATTGCTGATCGGGTTTGACCATTAACCGCCGCTTTGAGCAGCGGAGAAAGTTCGAGCTACAACCAACCGTGGCACGTGATTATCCTTTAGACCAAGTTAGAAATATCGGCATTGCCGCCCACATCGACGCGGGTAAGACCACCTGCACCGAGCGTATCCTCTTCTACACAGGCCGCACCTATAAAATCGGCGAAGTGCACGAAGGCGCGGCCACCATGGACTGGATGGCGCAGGAGCAGGAGCGCGGAATTACGATTACTTCCGCCGCCACCACGTGCTTTTGGGGCCTCGAAACAGATCCCACCGGCAAAGCGCGTCTCAATACGCACCGCATCAACATTATCGACACTCCCGGCCACGTGGACTTTACCATCGAAGTCGAGCGTTCCCTCCGTGTGCTCGACGGTGTCGTCGCGCTGTTTGACGCCGTCGCTGGTGTGCAGCCGCAGTCGGAAACCGTTTGGCGTCAAGCCACGCGTTATAAAGTCCCCCGCATGTGCTTCGTCAACAAGATGGACCGCACCGGCGCCGACTTCTTCCGCGCCGAAGGCACTATCCGCGACCGTTTGGGCGCGCCCAGCGTGATCCTGCAAGTTCCCATCGGCGCGGAGACCGAGTTCGCGGGCGTGATCGACCTCGTCGAAATGAAAGCCATTGTCTACAAGGACGATAAGGGTGAGGACTTCGATATCACCGAAATTCCCGCCGATCTCCTTGACGTGTCTAACGAGTACCGCGAGAAGATGATCGAGAAAGTCGCCGAGTGCGACGACGCGCTCACCGAGAAGTATCTCGAAGGCGAATCGATCAGCGTCGAAGAGCTTCATGCGGCGATTCGCAAGGGCACCATCTCGATGCAAATCGTTCCGGTTCTTTGCGGCTCCGCCTACAAGAACAAAGGCGTCCAGCCATTGCTCGATGCCGTTATCCGCTATATGCCGTCGCCAATCGACAAGGGCGCTGCACTGGGAACTAACCCGGATACCCTCGAGGATGAGGACCGGCCTGTTACTGACACGGCTCCGTTTTCCGCGCTTGCATTTAAGATCGTTACTGACCCGTACGGTTTGCTTACCTTCTTCCGCGTTTACTCCGGCGTCGTCCGCAAGGGCGATACCATTCTGAACGTCAACAAAGGCAAAAAGGAGCGGTTGGGACGGATCGTCCGCATGCACGCCAACAAGCGTGAGGATGTGGAAGAGGTTTACGCAGGCGAGATCGCGGCGGCAGTCGGCTTACAAACCGCGATGACCGGCGATACGCTGACGGCGGAGAAGAGCCCGATTCTACTCGAATCAATCAACTTCCCTGAGCCTGTCATCTCAGTCGCGCTAGAGCCGAAGACCAAAGCCGACCAGGAAAAGATGGGCATTGGCCTCCAGAAGCTGGCCGCCGAGGACCCAAGTTTCCGGGTCCGCACCGACGAAGAGACCGCGCAGGTTATCATCGCCGGCATGGGCGAGCTGCACCTCGAAATCCTGGTGGATCGCTTGTTCCGCGAGCACAAAGTCGAAGCCAACCAGGGACGCCCGCAGGTCGCTTACCGCGAGACAGTCTCCAAGCAGGCAAAGGCCCGCGAGACATACAAGCGGCAGACCGGCGGCAAGGGCCAGTACGGCGACTGCGAGCTGATGATCGAGCCGCTCGATCCCGGCGCGGGATATGAGTTCGTCAACAAGACAGTCGGCGGCTCGATTCCCAAGGAGTACATCCCAGCTATCGAATCCGGGTGCAAGGAAGCCATGGAGCGCGGCGTTCTCGCCGGGTACCCGATGGTCGATCTCCGCGTCTCGGTCATGGACGGCTCGTTCCATGAAGTCGACTCTTCGGAAATGGCGTTCAAGATCGCCGCTTCGATGACCTTCAAGGAAGCCGCTCGCAAGGCTGTTCTCCTGCTGAAGGAGCCTATTATGGGTGTGGAAGTCGTCACTCCCGACGCGAACATGGGCGACGTGATCGGTGACCTCAACTCGCGCCGCGGCCAGGTGCTCGGCATGGAGCAGGAGTCCGGAACCGGCAACCAGATCATCAAGGCGCAGGTACCCCTCGCCGAGATGTTCGGCTATGTCGGTAGCTTGCGGGGCATGTCCCAGGGACGCGCCTCGTACACGATGACCCCGTCGCACTACGACGAAGTGCCGCGCAACATCGCTGAAGAGCTGACCGCAAAGTCCGCCGGCAAGGTAACGACGCGCTCACAATCATAAACCCTCACATTTTCGGCCGTTAGGCCGGAAATGTGAAAAATGGCCCAGCGGCCACAGAGCGATTCTGAAAACCGCTGGGCTAAATTGCGCGTCGATGCATACGCAAACCCGGCGCAATATGCCATACTGCATGGCGCACTTTCGCTGAGGCTTCAAATAAGCTTCGGCGAGGCAATTTTTGATAACCTTCCGACCATAAGCCCATGCGGCCACTCGCACCGGTTCGGAGGTGCATGCCGCGTGGGCTTTGTCGTTTGTACAATACAAAATTCTAGGATTGGGAGAACTTTAAGACAATGGCGAAAGCGAAGTTTGACCGCAGCAAGCCTCACGTGAACGTGGGGACGA
>CAXSEA010000165.1:0-8388 GCA_964235675.1 uncultured Armatimonadales bacterium
TCTAGAAGCTATTTCAAAAGTCTGTTAATGGTCAGCAGGGCAATGGTAAACATGAAGAATGCTCGGTAGACTTCCAAATGCTGCTCGTATCGAATCAGCAATCGCTTGTAGTTGCCCAAATGAGCAAAAGTTCTCTCCACGATGTTTCGTTTGGCATACTGCTCTTTGCCGACCACAATGGGTCTGCCACGCCTCGGCTTCCAGTTCTTGCGCCTTTTGCGGACGGGTATACAGCTTGCGATGCCGCGCCCTCGCAGGTAGCTCCGCAACTCGCGGCTGTCGTAAGCCCTGTCCGCCGTCACTCGGGCGGGACGGGGTTTGGCTCGTCCGCGCTTTTGTTTTACGCAGATCGTCTCAAGGGTCGGCCTGGCGAGCTTCACTTCTGCTTCATTGGCCGAAGCGACCAGCGCTCCGAGCACCGTGCCGTTTGCATCCACCACGATCATCCACTTGGTGCCCTTGCCGTGGCGCGTCAGGCCAACAGCCGAGCCTTCAGTTTTCAATCCCCTTTTTTGGCGGGAACGAACGAGCCATCTAAGAAAGCCTGCGCCCACTCCAGCTTGCCCGCAGCGTCCAGCGAGGCCAAAGTCGCCCGCCAGACGCTCTCCCACACGCCTGCTGCCTCCCACGCACGCAGCCGACGCCAAACTGTTGTGGCCGAGCCGTACTCTTTCGGCAGGTCGCACCACCTTGCGCCCGAGCGCAGCATCCAAAGAATGCCGTCGAGAGTGGTCCTGTCGTCGGCTCGGGGACGTCCCATCACCTTCGGAGGCGGCAGGTGAAGCATTATCTGCTCCCACTGCGCATCCGTCAACCGTGTAGCTCCAGACATGCTGGAGAGTTTACACGACTTTTGAAATAGCTTCTAGATTGCCCTTCTTTTTAAGGCAGCGCTGGTATAGACAAGCTGGAAAAGGAGCAGCACAATGTTATTCTGGTGAACTCGAGTAACGACCGCTATGATTTGCGCGGTGGCAAATCCTGTTTTTGCCGTTGCTCGATCAACAAGTCCCATCCATTGTTCGTTAACTTTTTGTTTGATGAGTCACTGATAGTTTTTTGAGAACTTTCGCTTGCATTCTTACGTGCAGCGTTTAACCTACTAGATACTTTTCTAAATGCCATAAGCACCTCGCAATATCTGATTCCAGGCCAGAGTGACCTGCCAAAGCCAATACAAAAACTATTCCTTGGATTACTAACGCTACAAAAAGGCACATTTCGGCGCGCATCAGCATGTCCGACACGCCATCATTCAATTTTATGTTCAAATCGTTAGCGACAGCAAGGTCGGCGATGCGATTCGCGTAAAACTGGTCGTTTAATGGGTTAGCACCAAGCTCTTTTTTTGATTATAACAAATAAGCTTTGTATTGGCACGTTCTTGCGGAGCACTAAGGCTAGTACAGTGCAAGACATAGCTCCAATCAAGGATATACCGACAAATAGCTCAATCCACTCAGGAACATGGAAATCGGTCAAGAACGCCTTTAGACCGTTGAGTTGAAACAGAATTGCGCCAAGGAAGAAGCTAACTAGAGTGACGTAGATGTTTGCGCGGCTGCCGAGCGCAGCGAAGCGGCTCTTCTCCTCATCATAAATAGTTTTGCATATATCGTACTGTTCTTTAGTGGCAGTTGGCGTTTTTACCTTATCATCGTTTTTCTGAGTAGGCAGGCCTGCTATTAAATCCTCTATACTTTGCCAGACACGGCGTAGAAACTTGAATGACATATTAGCTTTACATTAAAGGTTCCTCGAACGTTCAGGAGCCTTCAGTTTGTCACTGCCACTCATCCACGAAATCCGGCAACAATCCGTAAAAGTAGTTTTAGGTCTCTTGCACGGCTGCCTGTTTACAAATCCCGCCGTTGAAAAACAACTAGCCCGATCAAAAAAGCGATTCCCGCGTACCCCAAAATCCAGCCTAAATCATACAGGTTCGCCGGAGGGTCGGGGGGCCAGGGGTGCTCGCGGGATATCGGGAAGACTTGCAGGATGCTGAAGTTTTGGGCGCGCTCCAGCCATCGGCTCATCGGGTTGAGCGGCACCACATACACGATATACTTCGCGGCGATTTTGAGGGAATCGACATCGAAGGCGTAGCCGAGGGCGCGCAGAATATTTTCCGACCAGGCGGTGCTGGCGAATATCAGCGGGATAATCGTCGCCAGCAGGTTGCCCGCGAACGACGAAAACATCAGTGTCAGCGAGGTAAACAGCAGCGGATAAAGATACATCACGCCCATCGCGTGCCAGATATTCGGCGACGTTTTGTGGATATGCATCCAGAGCGCCCATTGCAGCAGGCTGGTGAGAAAGAGCAGATACGGTGCGAGAAACAAATTGACGCCGAGCCATTTGCCGGTGTAGATCGCCCAGCGGGGCAAGGGCTTGGGAACGATTACCGACAGCGTCCCGCGCTCCAATTCCGCGCTGATCGCCCCCGCCGAGAGCGCGACGGCGAACAAGAAGCAGAAGAACTCGATCATCGTCGCGCCGTAGGTGCCCATGACTGCGGCGATAAACTGGTCCCTGATGACCGGCCCCAGCAAATCCATGCCGTGAGGGTGGATCGGGAAAAAGCCGAGCAGCACGTAGAACAATCCAACCGCGAGCGCGGGAATCCAGAAGCGGCGACGCATCGCTTCGGTGAGAGTCAGCCGGGCGGTGGTCCACACGCCGGAAAGCGAGTTTCCCAGCGTGACACGCCGGCGATGGGAAGCATAAGTCGGAGGAGCGATGACTGCGGCCATAATGCCGATTAGTTTACCTACTCGGAACCCATCCGGCCTTTCAGGCCACCTTCCCTGGAGAGAAGGAAAAGTCTACAGCCGATTTCCCTAATCCGGCCAACACGAAGCGCCATTTCATATCCTTCCCGACCAGGAAGGTGCCCGAAGGGGCGGATGGGTTCCGGTCGGGGTACAGTTTCAAGTATGAAGATGTATTGTATCGTTTGCCGCCAGCAGTATGACACTGACCGCGACAAAGGCCAGATTATCACCATCGACGGTGACCAGCATTATGTCTGCAGCAAGGATTGGCCCGGCTTCAACGCGGGCGCGGCCCTGCAAAAGCAGATGATGGAAGCGCTCGGCACCGCCCCGAAATCCGAGTCCGAAACCGCCGACGCTGAGGCGAAGCGCGCCACGGCGGAGAAAGCGCTCAACGAGTTCGACCGCTCCCCACGCGAGATTGTCGAAGCGCTCGACGAATATGTCATCGGTCAGGAGCGCGCCAAGCGCGAGGTGGCCGTCGCTGTGTACGACCATCACCGCATTCACCAAGGGCTGATTTCCGCCGAAGAGTCCAACATCGAGCTGGAGAAATCCAATATTTTGCTGATCGGCCCGTCCGGCTCCGGCAAGACCCTGATCGCCCGGACACTCGCCCGCTCGCTCGGCGTACCGTTTTCGTCGGCGGACGTCACCAGCCTCAGCCCGACCGGCTACACCGGAAACGATGTGGAAAGCGTTTTGTCGGCGCTCTATATCGACGCCGGCGAGGACACCGAATGGGCCGGGCGCGGCATTGTCTTTCTGGACGAGATCGACAAAATCGCCCGCAAATCGATGGCGAACGCCTCGATCACGCGCGACGTCAGCGGTGAGTCCGTCCAGCACGCTCTGCTCAAAATGGTCGAAGGCACCAACGCGCAGCTACCGCTGGGCGCGTCGGGACGCAAGCACCCGGACGCGCCGCCGGAGTATATCGACACGACCAATATCCTGTTCATCGGCGGCGGCGCGTTCGAGGGCTTCCCGGAAGTGGTCGCCAAGAAGATGCACCGCAACACCAACCGCATGATGGGCCTGCGCGCCAGCAAGGACGATATCCTCGGCGACCCGCAGCGCGACTATGAAATCCTGGCCGAAGCGCCCACCGATATCTTGATTGAATCGCTGATCGAATACGGCTTCGTCCCGGAGCTCGCCGGCCGCCTGCCTGTGGTGGTCCCGCTCGCGCCGCTGACCAAAGACCAGATGCGCCGCGCCCTGACCGAGCCGAAAAACGCGGTCATCAAGCAGCAGATCGAGCTGTTCCGCCGCGACGGCATCGACCTGATCGTCGCCGACGACACCCTGGACGCTATCGTCGAAAAAGCCTCCACCATGAAAACCGGGGTCCGCGCCCTGCGCTCGCTCACCAAGCAAATTACCAGCCGCGCCCGCTACGATCTCAGCGGCGACCGATTCACGAAAAAGGTAACAATTCCACCGGCTTGCTTGGAAGACCCGGCTAAATATGAGAAGGCGGTTTAGTATCGAAGGAAGGTAAATTACAGCTATGGAAACTGTGCAAATCGACGAGTTGGAGCATAACCTCTCAAAGTACATCGACATGGCTAAGACAGGTGAAACCCTAAGCATAGTCGAGCAAAATAAAGAGATTTTTCAAATTGTGCCTGTGCCGCAAGCGCCGAAAGCCTTGCGGCCGTTTGGCCTTTGCAAAGGGCAATTCGTCGTTCCTGACGATTTCGACGATCCGCTCCCCGAAGAAATTCTGAGAAGCTTTGAGGGCGAGTTGTGAGACTATTGTTGGACACGCATGTTTTTCTCTGGTACATCACCGGCAGTAATCGGCTAAGTCTTCGGTTCTATGAGTCAATTCGCGATCCCCAAAACGACATTTATCTTAGCGTAGTGTCCCTTTGGGAGATAATAATCAAATACAATGTAGGAAAGCTTCCTTTACCGGCAACACCTGAAATCTACTTGCCTACTGAACGCCTAAGACACGATATAAAAAATCTGGATTTAACCGAGCGCAATATCAAACGAGTTGCCGGCCTACCCTCTTTGCATCACGACCCCTTCGACCGCGCCCTCATCGCGCAGGCGTTGTCGGAAAACATGACCATCGTCACAGTCGATTCAGCCATAACGCAGTACCCCGTCAGCGTTTTGTAAACGAACTGGAAAGCGTCCTCGCTTGAACAAGCATTTGCCCGTCGGCCCGCAGCGCACTTTTTCCGGCGCGAACCTTTCCGAGATCGCTTTTCCGCTGGGCGGAATCGGCACGGGAACGATCAGTTTGGGCGGCCGGGGCAATCTGCGGGATTTCGAGATACAGAACCATCCCGCCAAAGGCCGGCAGATCGCCTGCACGTTTTTCGCGCTGTGGGCGAAGGCGGCGGGGCAGCCGCCTGTGGCGCGGGTACTGGAGGGCCGGCTCCAACCGCCTTTCCGCGAGGCGGGCGGCGAGCTGCCGGACAAGCTCGCGGGTCTGCCGCGCTTCCGGGACGTGTCGTTTACCGGCGAGTATCCGGTGGCGACAGTAAAGTTATCCGACGCCGACGTTCCTGTCCGCGCCTCCTTGAACGCCTGGAACCCATTCATCCCGCTGAATGTCCACGACAGCGCTCTTCCAGCGGCGATCTTCGAGTGGACATTTACCAACGACGGCGATGCCCCCGTCGAAATCGCGCTCGCCGCCAGCATGGGCAATCCCCTAATGGCCGTAACCGCCGAAGGTGGAGTAACCGACTTCGGATCGCTGATTCAGCCGTTTTCCAAAGGCTCGACGCAGGGGCTGTTCTACTCCCATCCCGACGCGACCCCCAAGGACGCGTCCACCGGCACGCTCGCGCTCGCCACGACATGGGGCGAGACGCGAATTCATCCTCAGTGGTACCGGGGCGGCTGGTTTGACCGTTTCCATTTCTTCTGGGACAGCTTCGCCGCCACCGGCACGGCACCGGACATAAACTACAATAATCCATCGTCTGGCCACGGCGACATCGGCTCGCTCATCTTGCGGGCGACAGTTCCGCCGCATGGCTCGGTCACCCTCCCGGTCACGCTGGCGTGGCACTTTCCACGTATGCGCAATCCCTGGACCGATGATGCCGAAGACGCTCCGGCGATTCTAGACACGTATGTCGCGGCGCACTTCTCCGACGCGCAAGCAGTAACTGAGTATATCCACCGCGACTTCGACCGATTGAAACGGCAAACCGGAACCTGGCGGGAAACCATCTTCGGCAGCACCTTGCCCGCCGTAGTTCTGGAAGCGGTCACCAGCCAGGCGAGCATTATCCGGACTTCCACCTGTTTCCTGCTCGCGGACGGCAGCTTTTTCGGCTGGGAAGGCACCTGGCCGAACGCAGGCTCGTGCCACGGCTCCTGCACGCACGTCTGGAACTACGAGCAGGCATTGGCCTTCTTGTTTCCCGAGCTGGAGCGCTCGATGCGGCGCACGGAATTTCTGTGTAACACGCGCGCCTCGGGCAATATGGCCTTCCGGACAAACCTGCCGCCTGGGCTTAAGCTTTGGAGCTTCAAACCGTGCGTCGATGGCCAGATGGGCACCATTATCCAAGCCTACCGTGATTGGCAGCTCTCCGGCGACGACGCATTTTTGCGTGAACTCTGGCCCGCCATGAAACGCGCTCTGGAATACGCCTGGACAATGACCCCTGGCGCGATGGAGCAGGGCGAGGGGCATTCGGGCGATCTGCCGACCCAACTCAAGCGCAGTATCGACTCGCTCTGGGACCCGGACAAAGACGGCCTCATGGAGGGCGAGCAGCACAACACCTACGATATCGAGTTCTACGGCCCGAACACGATGTGCACCGCGATGTACCTCGGCGCTCTGCGAGCCTCCGAGCGCATCGCGCGCTATTTCGGCCAGTTGGACAAAGCGGACGAATACCACGCCGTCGCCATCAGCGGGCGAGCCAAAGTAGAGCGCCTGCTTTGGAACGGCGAATACTATATTCAGCTGGTGGAAGTCATCAACGGCGTGGACGTTCCCGAGCAGCTCGAAAGCCCGGTCGGCATCGACGACAACACCGCGCTCGCCATGGTCGGTGACGCATCGGCCACGCAGGCCATCGTCCCAAAATACCAATACGGCGACGGCTGCTTGTCCGACCAGCTGATCGGCCAATGGGCGGCGCATGTGGCGGGGCTTGGATACCTGCTGGACGAGACCCAGGTGCGCGCGGCTGTCCATTCGATTTTCCGCTACAACTATCGCCCCGCAGTAGGCGTCGATGCCAACGTCCAGCGCGTGTACGCCGTCGGCGACGAGCCTGGACTGCTGCTTTGCTCCTGGCCGCACGGCGACCGTCCGGCACTGCCGTTCGTCTACTCCGACGAAGTCTGGACCGGCATCGAGTACCAGGTCGCGGCCCACCTCATCTACGAAGGCTTAGTCGATGAAGGCTTGACCATCGTCCAAGCCGTCGCCGAGCGCTACTCGGGCTACAACAGAAATCCCTGGAACCAGATCGAATGCGGCAATCAATACGCCCGCGCGATGGCGTCGTGGTCAGTGAAGTTGGCATTGGACGGCTTTACCTATAGCGCGCCGGAGCGCCGCCTCGGCTTCGCGCCCAAGATCAACCCGCGCGATTTCCGCACGTTTTGGTCGACCGGCACCGCCTGGGGCGAGTACCGCCAGAACCTTAACGAAGGCCGCTTTGAGTTGATTGTTCTATACGGCTGCCAAACCATCCAGCATTTGGATTTGCGGGATCTGCCACGCGATGGCGAACTCAAGGCGCTAGTCGGAAATAACCAAATACCCGCGGTGTACTCGCCTTCAGGAGTAACGCTCAACCAACCCGCTACGTTAAACCCCGATGATCTCCTTCGCATTTTCGTCACTGTCGCCGCATAGCGACGATCCCTATCCTGTTGGCGCAAAAAATCGTCCTCCACAATTATGCGAAAGGACGATTTCGTTTAAAAAAGCTATCTACTCGCCGCGTTCGGCGTAGGCTTTAGCATCGGGCGCGGAGTTTTCGGCGTTCGCCCATTTATTGCAGCCGGAGGAGCCGCTGACGATCAGCGCGTATTCTTTGAGCGCCGGGTAGACGCACTGCGCCAGCTTGGATGTATGCGCCTCATGACGCTCTTCTTCCATATGCCAGTATTTGCAGGTCAGGCAAACCCCGATTTGCTCTCCCTCGTGCGTCGTTAAATTCAGCGACTTCTTGGCTTCCTGCACGTGATCAAAGGTCGGCATTCCAGGTTTCTCCCATATACGATTTGAAAATATCGTCGCTTCAGCAAAAGTTCAAATTCTTTCTCCAAAGCGCTGCTGATTGGTACCCAAAATGATCGGTCGCGCACACCCCGGCTGGCCGGTTAAAGGCTGGTTTTCAGCGTGGACGGTCCCGTGTTGATCTGCATGATCTCGGCGTGCGACGCCAGAGACATCTGGCCGAACTCCTCCAGCAGCATCCGGTAGGCGTCGCGGACGGGGCGGGGCTTTCTGTTCAAGTCGTAGAGCCCGCAGGCGTTCACGCGGTTGTTCTTTTCGGCCAGCTCCGTGTCCCAGTCGATCTGGTCGGTCAGGCTGTACCAGGTAAAGCCGAGCACGGGGATCCCGTCGCCGCGCATGCGCAGAAGATTGCGGAGCTGCTTCCAAAGC
>CAXSEA010000166.1:0-8354 GCA_964235675.1 uncultured Armatimonadales bacterium
GGGAAGGTGGCCTGAAAGGCCGGATGGGTTCTCCGAGCCGCCACTGTTAATTACGCAAAGCGCGCTGATCTAGGAGATAGGAAAGCAGCTCGCGGGCTGACAAAACTGAAGGATCGTCGCAGTCGTCCTCGGCGTCGGCGCTGAAATTGCCGTTGCGGCAAGCCGGATCGATGACGTCGAGGTAAGCGCGAAGACACGCGCGCGCGCCGATGCCTTCCCCCTGCTTGGCGCATCTGAGCGCGAGGTGCCGGTAGTCTTCCACGCGCGCGGCGTTCATCTGCACAATGCGGCCGATAACTCGCAGCGCTCGGGGCAGATCGCCGGCATTGGCGTAGACCGCCTGCAAATTGCCCAGCATCCGGAGAAAGAAATCGCGCGTGCTGATCGGGGCAAGATGCACTTCCGGGTCGAAGGCGATACCAAGCGCCTGCAAACGCAACTCGCACTCGGCGCGGTCCACAATCGCGCCGCCGGCATGCGGGTCGAGCAGGAGCGATTCTCCGCGGCGGTTCGGCCCGCATCCGACCAGAAAATGGCCGGGAAAGCCGATGCCGGTGAGCGGGAGCCCGAGACGCCGGCCGACCTCGATCAGTACGAGCGAAAGGGTAATCGGAATTCCGACGCGCGTCTCCAGAACATCGCTGAGATAGGAATTGCGCGGATCATAGTAGCTGGGCCCCGACGCGCCCCGGAAGCCGTGCGTTTCGGCGAGAAAGCCAGCCAATCGACGCGCGGCTTCAAAGTCGGTGCGCGCGCCAAGCAGGGCGGATTGAAGCGCGTCGTCCGCGAGATCGTCCAGGCGGGTCAAGCAGCGCTGAATGTTGAGCGCTGGGTACTCGTCGGCGCATAGCAGCAGGGCAGGGTGAGCCAGCCCGACAAACTGCCCGCCGGCTTCTCCGTCACCCTGGAGCGACGAGGCAAACCGCGCGAAAGCGTCGCCGGTGAACTGCTCGTCTTCTAAACCGTTAAAGGGCAGTGAAGGCTGGCTGTGGTTTGAAGAGGCGTCCCCTGGCGGCTGATGCTTTCTCATGACTTGGTACTTTCGGTCATTGGGCAGCGGGTTCAAGCAAAGGCGGCGTCCGCCGCAAAAATCTCTGACGGAACAACAATCAAGTGGCCCTTGTATTATGAGCTAACCGAAGCTGCTCCAACAGGGGTAGGCGGCAATAAATCAAAATCGGCGGCGTATAGACGGTCTACTTCAGCGCGCTCCGCAACCGAAAGCGGCGCGGTGTCGGCCCCCGCCGCGAACTCTTCCAGCTGCGCATAATCGTAAATATTTGGCAGGGCGCAGGCCATTTGCGGCTCGCTCCAAATATATTGCAGCGCCGCCTGCCCAATGGTCCGGAGAGCGCCGCCGCTTGCGCCGCCGGTCAAAAAGTCAAGTTTATCGACTTTCATCAAGCCTCGGTCGAGCCATTCGCGACGCGCCTCGCTGGTTTTGACGCGGAACTGGCGATGATCTCCGGGTGCGAACTCAGTGTCGGTAGTGTACTGCCCTTCCAGCAGGCCCGACGCATGCGGCACGCGGCACATCACTCCGCCGCCGGTGGTGCGCGCGACATCGAAGATATCAGGCCCCAGCATCTGCTCCAGCAAATTATAGATAATCTGCACGCTGGCCACATTTCGCAACTGCAGCGCTTCGATCGCCTCCGCTTTTTGCCGGATATCGATGGCAGGCCCCAAGGCGACTCCGACGTGCCGGATTTTACCTTCGGCCCTGAGAGCATCCAGCTCGCCCCAAAGGGCTTCATCGTGGATAGCGTCCACGCGGGGGTTGTGCAGCTGGTACAAGTCGATGCGCTCCGCGCCGAGCCTGGACAGGCTTTGCTCGCAGGCGAAGCGGACAAACTTCGGCGACCAATCGTGCGGACGCTCCCGCTGGCCGGGCTGGATGCCGGGATGGTTGTACCAGTCGTAGCCGAACTTCGTCGCGACAGTCAACCCGGCATACTCTCCGCCGAACACCTCGCGCAGAATCGTTTCGCCGGTGCCGTCGCCGTAGACGTCGGCGGTGTCATAGAAGGTGACGCCCAGCTCGCGCGCGCGGCGCAGCAAGCCGATCCGCAAATTGTGATCGTTCACGCCCCACATCGACGTGCTCACCGTCCAAACGCCAAATCCGAGTACCGACGCTTGCAAGTCGGTGGTGCCAAAGTTGCGATACTTCATAATTCTGCCCCAAGTATACCTCTTCAAGCAGTTCGCCAGAGTTGGCTCCGGGCACGTTTCGGCACGACTCATGCGTATATTAGTACATACTAGGCGCGGCATGGACGCCGACGCACGAGCATAGTTCGGTTTCTTTTTCGCCTCGCGCAGGTACACTAAAGCATTCTCACATGACTGCCGCCGCGTGCTGATTTGATGCCGCGCCGGGCCGCGCGAGGTTCGTGAAAACGCGGAATTAGAGCGGAGATTTTCTCATTAAATCCATACCGAAAACAGCACTACTGACAGCGGGCGCTTTGCTTGCTATGGGGTCGTTTGTCGAAGGCGAGCGGTTGCGCAGCGCCTCGTTCGCCCTCAGCCTGCGCCAGCCGCGCGCGGTCGGCGGCCTGGTCTCGCTCCTGGCCAGTTCTCAAGAAGGACGCTCCTACAAAGTGTCCGACGCCGGCAGCGGCGCGGCGGCGGCGAGTCCCGCGCCGAGTTTGCTTCCGGCACCCTCCGACGCCGCGTCCCCAGCCGGTGGCGTCGCGCCATCCCCGGAGGCCGCGCAGCCTAATTCCAGCAGCGAGCAGCAATTAAATGATCTGCTTAGCAGCGACAGCCCCGCCGCCACGTTTCAGCAAGTCTATCTTTTGCTGAAAGACCAGTATGTCGATGCTATCCCAAGCGACGCGCCGTTGGCCCACGGCGCAGCCACTCAGCTGCTTTGGTCGCTCGACGAGCCTAACTCGCGCTTTATCGACGCTACCGAACGCCAAGCTCTGGAAGATCAAGGCACGGGGCTTTTTCGCGGGATCAGCGCGGCGTTCAGCGTCCGCAAAGTGACCCGTTCCGGCGATCTGGTAGACCGGCAGCTGACCATCGTGGACGCACTTCCCGGCTCCCCGGCGGAAAAGGCGGGCTTAAGAACCGGCGACGTAGTCACTGAAATCAACGGCCACTGGGTGATGAGCTACGAGCCGTTTCAGGAGCAGCTTTCTCAGCTCAAGAAACTGGCGAAAGACCCGTATAATTTGCAGAAGGCCGTGGACTCGATCGAGAAGCGCGTCGATAACAGCTTTACTCTCAGCAAAGCGCAAGCCGCGCTTGACACCACTTCGGCCACGCCGCTGCATCTGGTCATCATGCGTCCCGGCGCTACTCTGACCGCGCCCGCTGCCACGCTGCAAATGACGCTGGACGCATCCACGCCGCTGCAAGTCAAAGATATCGAATCGCGCCGCTTGGACAACGGCGACGGTTATGTCGGCTTCAACGTCTTTACGAACGGCACGGCGCAGAGCTTCCGCGATGCCGTCGCTTCGCTGGGCAGCATCAAGGGCTTGGTCATTGACCTGCGCGACTGTCCTGGAGGTACGCTGGATTCGGCGGTCGAGATTGCGCAGTCCTTGGCACCGTCCGCCGCGCTTGGCCAGGTCGCGGTGCGCAGCGCTCCGGGCAACTATGGCGACTCCGCCGATTCCGCCGCGGCGAAAGCCGCCGGCAGCTCCTTTCCCATGCAAGTTAAGCTGCTGAACTCGGCGTTTCTGGGCGCGCGTCCGGCAGTCGGCGCTGGTACATCCGCCCCGCTGTTGGCACCTGGCTTGCCGATCTCCGTGCTGGTTAACAAAGGCACCGCCAATGTCGCCGAAATGCTGGCCGCATTCCTGCACGATCAAGCCGGCGCGCGCGTCGCCGGATCGAGCACGTTCGGCGACGCGATGACGCAAACCCTCTTTCCCCTTACCGACGGCTCCGCCTTCACCCTGACCACCGGCAGCTTGAAGACGGAAAAAGGCATATCGTTCTATAAGGTCGGCCTCGCTCCAGAGTACGCTTTAGCCGATCCGGGACACCCCGCCGCGTTAACCGCCAGCGGCGCTGCCGCCGCGCCCGACGCCGGACTCGACAAAGCAATCGCCCTGCTCGCCGCCGGGCCGGAGACGCTGGGAGCGCATCCCTTGACCGCATCCACGCTTCCCTCCGTTCCCGGCATTCTGACGGTCGCGTCTATCGGCGCGCCGGTGAAGATCGCTCAAGCAGCGCCCACAGCGGCGACGTCATCGGCGCAGATTGCCGTGCGCAACGGAAGTAGGCAGTAAATTGAACAATCAGCCCGAAGAAAACGCCCCCGCAAACATGGGCGAACCTGATACCGCCATGTCACCACAAGAAACGCCGCAGGCAGCTCATTCGACCGGCCCTTCCGGCGCGAAGCGCTGGTGGCGTGGGACTTTGCAGGGCGCGGCTTTCGTTTCCCTGCTCGGCGTGGTGTTTGTCGGCGGCTTTTCGCTGCAAGACATTAAGGCCGGCATGCGCCAGCCCTCGTCGCTGCCGCTGTCGCTGCAACTGCTTCCCGAGCGTTTGAAGCTTGCGGTGCACACCATAGCCGACGCTCAGAGCGGCGAATCGGACGCCTCGCCCTACGAGCTTTACGCCGATACTCTCGATACTGTCCGCAACGACTACTACGGACGTGTCGATACGACCAAGCAGCTCACCTACAGCGCGATTCGGGGCATGATGGGCTCGCTGGGCGACCGGTTCACGCGCTTTGTCGATCCGACCGAAGCGTCGCAGGAAAGCCAGGAGAACGCGGGGCAGTTCGTCGGCATCGGCGCACAGCTCGACGAGAATCCGGCCCACCAGGTTTACATCGTGAAGCCGCTCCCCAACAGCCCGGCCTTCAAGGCGCATGTCATGGCCGGAGACATCATCGTCAAGATCGACAACAAGCCGATTGTCGGCATGGACGTGACGCGGGTTGTCTCGCTGATCCACGGCCAGCCGCATACGGCGGTGACGCTCACCCTCCTGCGTTCCGGAGTGCAGAAGCCGATCACGGTGACCATCATCCGTAATTACGTGCAGTCGGAAGTGGTCGTCTCGCAAATGATTGACCAAACGCATAAAATCGGCTATATCGCCCTAGCGCAGTTCACCGAAGTGTCCGACACGCAAGTGGATCAAGCGCTGACTCAGCTGCAAGCCCACGGAATGCGCGCCCTTGTCTTTGATTTGCGCGGCAATCCAGGCGGATTAGTCAATATCGCGCAGGATATCTCCAGCCGCTTTATTGCATCGGGCCCGATTGTCTGGCAGAAAGAGCGTGGTGGCCACGAGTACGCGCTCTCGGTTGAGACTAAGCAGCACGATCACCCTCAGTACCCGCTGGCGGTGCTGGTCAACGGCGGCAGCGCGTCGTCGGCGGAGATTACCGCCGGAGCGATCAAGGACACCCACGGCGGAGTCTTGATCGGCGAGAAGACGTTCGGCAAAGGTATCGTCCAAACGGTTATCCCGCTGCCCGACGGTTCGGCGGCCATCATCACGACGGCGCATTACTACACGCCGATGCACCACGATATCCATCATAAAGGCATTCAGCCGGATATCCCGATTACGCTCACCGCCGCCGACGAGCGGGCGATGAACGCTTTTCTCATCAAGCACCCGACCGCTACCGTCGATTTGCAGTACGACCCGCAGCTGCAAAAAGCCGTGTCACATCTGGTGCAAGAAGAGCAGGCCGGAGCAAAGCCCCGCGCCTGGTCATAACCGCTTCTACGGCAGATGGGTTAATATCAATGCCAGCAACCGAACAGATTATCAGCGACAATTCCGCGCCGCAAGCAGCGGGTTTGGAACAAGCCGAACCAAATCTGCTTCAGCAAACTATGGAACTCGCGCGAGCGCTTATGCAAATCGCCGACCGCGACCCGGAAGGCCGTCCCAGCGACTCGGCGGCGGCCGTGTTCCGCGAGTGGTTGAGCGTGGCGCGCAACTTCACGGAAGAGCCGCAGTATTTCGATGACGTCGCCGAAAACTACGATGCGGCGGGGCGCTCGAACAAAGACCTTTTTGACATGTTCGAGCTGCTGCACCCTTACGTCGAAATTCCGTACACCGACAACGAGGACGAGGCCGTCGATCCGGCAGAAACCACCCCGCCGCCCATGCGAGAGAGAAAGTTTATCAATCTACCGACGCTTTGATCGCCTCTGAGCGACAAAATAGCCGCACCGCCAATTCAGGCAGTGCGGCTATTTTTGTTAAGCTTTAGTGGCCGTCGCTTTGAACGACGAAATTGCGAATTACCGTTCCTAGACGCTGGCGGAGCGAGTTGGGAGCCCCCATCGCTGTGACTCGCATACGCATTTGAACGAGCAGCGTCTCCTCAAAATGAAAGCGCTGGAGGCAGGGCTGGCAGATTTGGAGATGCTTCATCACATCCGCCCGCTCTTCCGGCTTTAGCTCATGATCGAGATAATCGTTCAGCCGATCAATTGCCTCCGAGCACGATTTGAAGTCTGCAGCAATCTCTTGCTGAGTAAAAATCATGTCAACCTCAGTCGGACTTAACGGCTCAGTTTGTTTGCTGCCCATCTTATAGTATCTCACAAGGCTTGCTGCTCATAATTGAATTTGCTTCCTGTCGAAGATTTTGCCTTACGAGTGGAGACGCGTACCACCGTCCATATTGCCAAGCCTGCCGATTGATTGGCCGTCGCGGCTCATCTCGTCATCCAAGTTGCCTAATCCGGCAACTCTCCGAACGTTCAGAATCTCTACCGGCTCTTCCTCTTCCGGGAACGCCGATAACTGATTCCAAAGCGCCTTTTGCAGGAGCTTCCTGCCGCGTGAAAGACGCGAGCGCACCGTACCAATAGGGATCTGCAGGATATCGCTGATCTCCTGGTAGGCCAAGCCTTCCAATGTCGCCAAGGCAACTGTATCGCGGAACTCGATTGGGAGCTGGCCTATGGCCGTTTCGATAGCTTCCCGGTCCAACCGGTTAAGCACTACGTCCTGCGGGTTGGTCGCGGCTTGCTGCTGCGGCGAAGCGCTGGAATCGTCGGCGAGCTTGTTGTAAAGGTAAAAATCTTCTAGTCCATCGTAGGACACGGTGTCTCCTTGACGCGACTTCTTGCGATAGTCGTTCAAAAATACCGTGTTCATGATGCGAAACAGCCACGCTTTTGCATTCGTTCCGGGCTGATACTGATAAAAAAATCGGTACGCGCGCAGATAGGTATCCTGCACCAAATCCTCGGCGTCGTTGGAGTTGCCGGTCAGGCGAACGGCGTTGCGATACAGCGCGTCGATATGAGGCCCGGTTTCAGTCTCAAAGAGCACCGGGTCGGTCGGACGCGGCACGGCAGGAGCCGTAGGCACGGCTTCACGCTCTGCTCCATCCTGATAGGTGGATTGTGAAAATGAATTGTTTTCCGTCGGCAGTGTGTTCACTTGTTCAGGCATAAGAATTATTTATTATCAGAAGTCGTAAGTCTTAAACGCGCGAATTTTCTCCGCCCGCTACTGAGAATGGCGCCGTCGCTGATTGCCACGGCTCCGGATGGGTCCGGAAGCGCCTTTTGCCCGTCGATTTGCACCCCGCCCTGCGCGATCAAGCGCTTGGCTTCGCCGTTGGATTCGGTAAATCCCGCCGCCGTCAGTAGCGGCGCAAGGCGAACGGCTTGAGCGCCGTCGATTTGCTGCATGATTTCAGCAGGGATAGAAAACTCGGCGATTTCCGTCGGCAGCTGTCTTTCAGAGTGTCTACGTTCCCACTCGGCGGAAGATTCCCGCGCGGCGTCCTCGCCGTGGTAAAGCGCGACAATCTCGCGGGCGAGCCGCATCTTCGCTTCTTTCGGATGAGTCCGCGCGGGATCGCAAAGCAGGGCGATTTCGGTCAATGGCACATCGGTGCACAGCTCGTAATACTGCGGCATCATCTCGTCGGTGATGGACATCAGCTTTTCGGTCATGGAAAGCGGCGGCTCGTCGATGCCAACATGGTTGCCTTTCGACTTCGACATCTTCTCCACGCCGTCCAGCCCGACCAGCAGCGGCATGAACAAGCCGATTTGAGGGTTTTCCGTCACTCCGGTCTCGCGCTGAAGGTCGCGGCCCATCATGATGTTGAACTTCTGGTCGGTGCCGCCCATCTCCACGTCGGAGCGCAGGACGACGGAATCGTAAGCTTGGCAGATGGGATACAGAAACTCGTGGGTGTGAATCGCGATACCGTCGCGGAAGCGCGTGGTGAAATCGTCGCGCTCCATGATTCGGGCGACGGTGGTCTTCGCCATCAGGCCGATGATCTCGTATAGATTCAGCTTGCCAAGCCATTCGCTGTTGAAACGGACGCGGGTTTTCGCCGGGTCCAAAATCTTATGGTACTGGTCGGCGTAGGTTTTGGC
>CAXSEA010000167.1:0-8287 GCA_964235675.1 uncultured Armatimonadales bacterium
GCGCAGGCCAAATCGTCCGACAAACCCGTCTTTATCGACTTCACCGGCTATACCTGCACCAACTGCCGCTACGTCGAGCAAAACACCTTCACCGTATCGTCGGTAAAGGATCTCTTGACCAATCAAGTCACACGCCTGCGCCTCTACACCGACGGCGGCGCAAGCGGCCCCGCCAACGAGGCGCTCCAGCAAAAACTCTTCGGCACCGTCGCTCTTCCGCTCTACGCGGTCGTCTCCCCCGACGGCAAGGTTCTCAGCCAAAACGTCGGCAGCAGCGCCTCACCGATCCAGTTCGCCGCGTTCATCCAAAAAGGTATCCAGCTAGCGCAAGCCCAACCGTCCGACGCAACTGCGCTCAGCGGCCAAGTCGCTCAGGCAACCCCGCAGCAAGCGCCAGCCGCCGCCGGAGCCGCCGCAGCCTGGACCGCCTTTACCCCCGCTGCCCTCGCGCAAGCGGGAACTATAGGCAAGCCCGCCGTAGTCGATTTCACCGCCTCCTGGTGCACCAACTGCCACGCTCTGGAGCGCAATGTCTTCACCGCCGCCCCAGTCGCCAGCCAGCTCGCTCAATTCTCCACCTTCTCCGCCAACTTCGACCTTCCCGCCAACGCCGCCTCGGAGAAAAAGTACAACATCTACGCCCTCCCAGCCGTCCTCTTCTTCGACAAGCACGGCAACGAAGTCCCTGGCACCCGCGTGACGGGATTGATATCGGCTGCGGACTTTGCGGCGCGCCTGAAAAAGGCTGCGGCGGCCTGAACCCTATCCGGGCTCTCGCCCACCTTCCCTGAAAGGGAAGGAAAGTTTTACAGCTTGTCGTTCGGTAAACGTTAAGCGGAAACAGCGCTGGAGAGAATTCCTTCCCTTTCAGGGAAGGTGGGCGAGAGCTTGGATAGGGTCACCCCGGAATAAAAAAGAACGCCAGCGCCACGATCGCGTAAGCCGTCAGCAGTTGCGCCCCCTCCAGCCAGTGCGTCTTGCCGTCATTCGCGATAAACGCCGCCGAAACCACCGCCAGCCCTATCGCCAGCAGCTCCGACCCTGGAAACACCATCGTCAGGTGATGGTGCAGGAACAATCCCGCCAGCACCAGGAACGGCGCGACGAACATCGCCACCTGCGCCGACGCGCCCAGCGCGATATTGATGGAAATATCCATCTTGTTCTTCAACGCCATCGTAATCGCCGACGCGTGCTCGGCGGCATTGCCGATAATCGGCACGATGATAATCCCGACGAACACCTGGTTCATCCCCACCGCGGTGGTCGCGCCCTTCACGCTCCCCACCAGCAGATCGCTCTCGTAAGCCACCACCACCGACGCCGCCGCCAGCGCGATAATCGACTGCCTCAGCGACCACACCGGCGGATCGTCGCCGCCGTCCTCCACCGACCGGAACAGCGACTCGTGCGTCTTCAATGAAAATACCAGTGACGCCACATAGAACACCAGCAGCAGCCCCGCCACCGCGACCGACAAATCCTCCACATGATTTACCGGCTTTGGCCCAACGGGATGATAAGTCGAGAGAAACACCGCCGGAACAGTGAGCGCCACCACGGCCAGCAGAAGCGTAATGGAATTGGTCTGCGCCAAATCCTCGTTGAACCGCTGAGTCTTATACTTCAAGCCGCCAAAGAACGCGCAGCAGCCGAACACCAGCAAAATGTTGCCCAGAACGCTCCCGATAATCGACGCCCGCACCAGCTCGATATAACCCGAGCGCAATGCTAAAATGCCGATAATCAGCTCCGTGGCGTTCCCGAATGTCGCGTTCAGCAGCCCGCCCCACTGCGCCCCCAGACGCTTGGAGAGCTCTTCCGTCGCCTGTCCCATCACCGACGATAGCGGCACAATCGCCAGCGCCGCGCAACCGAAAATCAGCAGCGGGCCGACATGCATCAGCTTTAAGGCGATGCTGACCGGAATAAACACCAGCAGCACGTTGATGCCGCGCAGCCACGAGGGAAGAAGCTTCATGGCTGGGATTGTAGCCGCTCGACATCACAGCCAGCGCCGGCGGCGGAAATATCGAAACTCAAACGCGCAAAGCGCCGCCATTAAGCCCAGCGCGTAGAAATAGCCGTAGTGCCACTTCAGCTCCGGCATAAAGACAAAGTTCATGCCGTAGATGCCGGTAATCACGCCGACCGTCATCAGCATAATGCTCACCGATGTCAGCACCTTCATGATATCGTTGGTGCGGTTGGAAATCACCGACAGATTCGCGTCCACCAGCCCACTCAAAATATCTCTGTACGTATCAATCGTGTCCACGATCCGGATCGTGTGGTCGTAGACGTCCTGGAAATAAGCGAACAGCACCCGCGCCCGCGATTGCCGCTCCCGGAATTTTTGGCTGCCGTCATCTTCATGGTTGTCGTCGTCTTGCAGCGTATCCACCCGGCGCAGCAGCACATTCACCGCGTCGCGCAGGGGCGAGACCACCCGCCGCATCATAATCAAATTGTGCCGCAGGGTAATCAGCTCGGATAAGTCGTGCTGATCGCGGTCCGACTGAGGCATATCGTCGTCCTGCTGGCGGGCGACGCGCCGGTTTTGCTTTTGCCGCTTCCTCCGCCTTTGCGCACGGGGAGTCTCGGCGCGGCTCCCCGGCTTGTCTGGGTCTCCTTGGTAGTTCGGATCGGCGTGGCGCGGCTCCGTAATCCGGTCCTCCAGCGTCTCCACCCGCTCGTCAAACGCGTCGATTGCCGGAAAATAGCTGTCCGTCACCGTATCCAGCAACAGATAAAGCAGATAATAAGGCCCCGTCTTTTGCTGGTCCGGCGTAGACTCCCACCGCCGTTTCACCATCCCCAGCGAACGCGTAGCGCCGTTATGGATACTGATAAAGAAGTTGTAGCCGACAAAAAGCTGAATCTGCTCGCCCCGACGGACACAAGGCTCGGTCGGGTCGGCCTTCGGGGCGGCGTCGCTCGAATTTCCGCCCGGATTCGCGCCATCCACCTGCTCGATCTCGTGCAATACAAAATAGATATACTCGCCATACTCCACCACCTTCGGACGCTGATCGTCCTCGGCGACATCCTCCAGCGCCAGAGGGTGGACATGGAACTCCGATTTCAGCAGTTCCCGGTCCTTGTCGTCCGGATCTTTCATATCGATCCAGACCATGCCCCCCGGCTTGTCCAGCATATCGGAAATCTGCTCCGGCGTGCACTCTTGCCCCTTGGGCGATTTATAGTCGTAATAAGTGGCTGTAATCATAGGTGGTTTCGCGTCTCGCTATGCCACAAACAAGCGAACGCCGCCGCGAAAGAGTTCTTCGCGGCGGCGACCCCATCCGGACTCTCGCCCACCCTCCCTAGAGGGAAGGAGCTTTTTATATCAAGCTGAGACTAACTATAGCTGACGCCTTTAACCGGTAAGCCCATCAAGCTTACCAAGGAGTTCCTTCCCTTCAGGGAAGGTGGGCGAGAGCCCGGATAGGTCCGCTATTTACCGTCCCCATACCCATTCGGATGGCTCTGAAAAAAATCAAACGCCGTCTTCATCATCGTCGGCAAATCCCCGTACTTTGGGTGCCACCCAAGCTCCTCGGTAATCTTCGCCGAAGTCGCCACCAGCATCGCCGGGTCGCCCGGCCTGCGCGGCGCTTCCTCAGCCTTGATCGGCAGCCCGGTCACCTGACGCCCGGTCTCGATCACCTCGCGTACCGAATATCCCTTGCCGTTGCCCAGGTTGTACTGATTCGTCTCCGCGCCGCCCTCCAGCGCTTTCAGCGCCAGAATATGCGCCTCGCCCAAATCCGTCACGTGGATATAATCGCGCACTCCGGTACCGTCCGGGGTGGGGTAGTCCGTCCCGAACATCTTAATCACCGGCCTGCGCCCGAGCGCCGTCAGCAGCGTCAGCGGAATCATGTGAGTCTCCGGCGTATGGTCTTCGCCCAGCTCACCTTCCGGGTCGGCCCCGGCGGCGCAGAAATAGCGCAGCGAGATCGACTTGATCCCGTAAGCCACGTCGTACCAGTGCAAAATATGCTCGAAATCGAGCTTCGTCTGCCCGTACGGATTGGTCGGCTTCTGCGGATGCTTCTCGTCGATCGGCGTATACACCGGTTCCCCGAACGTCGCCGCCGACGACGAAAAGATCACGTGCTTCACGCCCGCGTCCTTAATGGAGTTAATTAGCGAAATCCCGTCCACTATATTGTTAACGTAATACTTCTCCGGATCGGCAACGCTTTCCGGCACCGACGCGTACGCGGCGAAATGGATCACCGCGCTGATCTCGTTCTCTTTCAGCGTCTTGCCGACCAATGCTGAATCGCCGACATTGCCCCGCACCAGCTTCGCGCCGGGCAGATACTGGAACACGGCTTCGTGCCCCAACTCGAGAGTATCGAGCACGGTGACGTTGTGCCCCCCGCGCAGCAGCAGCTTCACCGTATGGCTGCCGATATAGCCCGCGCCGCCGGTAACGAGTACGTTGGACATAGCGAAAATCTCCTCAATTCATCCGCCGCCGAGCGCTCAAAATAAGCATAAGCGCAAAATAGCCCTGATGCTCAGGCGGGGAGTCCCTATAATACAAAATAGCCGACGACAAAGTCAACAAACGCGGCGGCAGTCGCGCAGGCCGTGCCTGACTGCTCCCCGATCTTCTGGCAAAGCGAGACATTTTCGCCGGCAACCCCGTATGAATCTACAGATACAAACCTACCCGCGCGATCCCGAGCCCAACGACTCCAGCCTGGTTGATGCGCCCGCCGCGCCGCCCGCCGAGCAGCAGGCGTCTAAGCCGCGCGCGGCCGCGCCGCCCGCGAAGGTCGTCCGCGCGTTCGCCGCCGAGTCGCGCGGCCTGGACGCCGCCCAGCGCTTCGTCGATCTGGCGCTCACCACCACTCTGCTGGTGCTGCTGATGCCGTTCTTTCTGCTGATCGGCTTGATCGTCAAGCTCGATAGCCGCGGTCCCATCCTCTTCAAGCAGAAGCGGGTAGGACGCCACGGCCGTGAGTTCTGGTTCTACAAATTCCGCTCGATGGTCGCCGACGCCGAGCAGCGCCGCCAGGCTCTCGCGCAGCACAACGAAGCCTCCGGCCCGCTCTTCAAGATGAAGAAAGACCCGCGCCTCACCCGCTCCGGGCGCTGGCTCCGACGCTTCAGCCTAGACGAGCTCCCGCAGTTGCTCAATGTGCAGATCAACGACATGAGCCTGGTCGGCCCGCGCCCCGCGCTTCCAGCGGAAGTCATTAAATACACGCCCGTGCAGCGCCTGCGCCTCGCCGTGCCGCCCGGCCTGACCGGCTTGTGGCAAGTGTCCGGGCGTAGCGATCTCGATTTCGAGCAGAGCATCGCGCTCGATTTGCAGTTCGTGGAGAATCGCTCGCTTCTCCTATATGTTAAAATCTTATTGATGACGATTCCAGCTGTAACAACTGGCAAAGGGGCATATTAACGATAATTTGAGCCACTTGGCATAGCTGGCGCAATTACCAGGTTTTCGGCATCTACAATAGGCTCGCGTTTTCCACGCGCCCAACACAGATTTATGTATTATCAACGCCCAATCCAATACCGCATACTCGATGCGTTCTGCCGCCACTGGCGCTTGTTCGCCGCGACTCTCGCGACCATCGTCATTCTGTTGGTCGCCTTCGTCGCGCTGCGCCCCAAAACCTATAGCTCGCAGTTCACCGTCGTCACCAACAACCAGGCGCTCGCCAACCCCTTGGCCTCCACCAGCGGGCAGGTGGACTGGAACGCGATGACCGAGACGGTCAACCATTTCCAAACCCTGGTCGCCACCAAGGAGTTCGACCAGACGGCCTTGAACTCCACTGCGGTTAAGCTCGCCGCCCCGCTCAACTTTGATGACGAGGACTCCCTCCTCAACATGCAGAAAGGCGTCTCCAGCGCGCCCCAGGGCAATGACGCCTTCACGGTCTCGATGACCTACAACAACGCCACCGATGCCGGTCTCATACCGCAAGCGCTGATCTACGCCTTTATCAAGCGCAACGCCGAAGAGAAGTCGGCGGCCTACACCCAGCAGGTCGCCTTTATCCAGGGCGAGGTCGACTCCTACCGCGATGCGCTCAAAGATTCCGAAGCCAAGCTGGCGGATTTCAAAGCGGACAACATCGGCCATCTCCCGAGCCAGCAGGAAGCCGCCGAAGGCCAGCTCACCAATTTGCAGCAGCAGATCGAGCGCGATATCACCTCCCTCAGCGAAAATCAGCAGCAGCAAGCCGGCCTCCAAGCCGACCTGACCGCCACGCCCAAAACCGTGATCGCCCAGCAGGTCGCCGGTCAAAGCCCGATCGACCAGGAGCTCAACAGCGTCCAGCAGCAGATCAGCACGGCGTTGACCACCAAGACCCTGGAGCATCCCCAGGTCAAAGCGCTTCTCGCTCGCCAAAAGGCCCTGCAAGCCGAAGCGGCTAAAGTGGACAGCGCCGCCGGCGGCAATTCCAACATTACCGGCACCTACACTCGCCCAAATCCCGAGTACGACAACCTCAACAATCAGCTGATGCTGGCAAAGATCGCCGGAACAGGTCTCACCGCGCAGATTTCCGCCGAGAAAAAGCAGCTGACCTCCACCGCCGCTGGAGTCGCCAAAGTGCCCGGTGAGGAGCGCCAGCTGGCCAACCTTCAGCGCGACTACCAGGCCGACGTCGACAACTACCAGCTTTTCAGCCAGAAACTCACCGAATCGCAGCTCGACGAGCAAATCAACCTGCGCCAGAACCTCAGCGAGTATTCGGTCTACATGACCGCGCCGCCGATGCTCGCCAGCTCCAAAAGCAAAACCCTCGTCCTGCTGCTGGGCGGCGTCATCATCGCCCTTCTGGTCGCCTCCGGCCTGGTCGTTCTGGTGGAATCCATGGACCGCTCGTTCCGCGACCCGCTCGACCTTCAGCGCACCCTTGGCGTTCCCGTCCTGGCGATGCTGCCCGAGTCCGCCGACCTCCATGTCGCCGATTCGCGCAACCGGCCCCAGCTTGGCGGCCCGACCGAGCCGCGCAAGCGCCTGGGTTTCGGACGCAGCGTCCGCCAACTTACCGGGCCGGACAATGAGCGCATCGCCGCCGCTGTCGAACCCAAATCGCCTGTGATTACCGACGCGGCTATCCCGCCAACCACCGCCGCAGACATGCCGAGCGCTGCCCCGCAGCCCGGCGCTTACAGGCCGTTGCCCGCTCAATCGAGCGGCGCGGGGAGCGCAGCAGTATGAGCACGCAAGACACCGAACTCGCCGAAGCGCCCCTCGCCGCGCCGTCAGCCTCGCAGCTCGCCCAGCGCGGCAGTGGGGCCGCGATGACCAACCTCGTCGCGGCGGAGCAGATTCCCGCCGAGTTCATCCACCTCTATACCAGCATCGAAAGCCACATTCTCGATAAGGAGCGCCCATCCGAGCTGGCCCTGAACGCCATGGCCGAGGACGGTCTCAGCCAGGACCGCCCCTACGTTCTAGGCGTCACCAGCGCGGTCGAGGGCGAAGGCAAAACCACCACCGCCCTGCACCTCGCCGTCACCATGGCCCAGAACTCCTTCAAGCGCATTTGCCTGATGGACTTCAGCCTCGACAGCGACGGACGCGGCGACATCGGCGACCGCCTTAATCTCTATCCCGGCGCTGCGGACGAATCCGGCGATGCCGACATCGACGCCGCCCCGCGCACCCAGCCCAGCGGCATCATCGACATCCTGGAAGAGCGCGCCACCGCCTTGTCGTCCTTCCAAATGGCCGAGCCCGAAAACCTGACCGTCGTTCCCGCCGGCAAAGGCGCTCGACGCCCCGCGCGCCTCGCCCGCTCACCGCGCGTCCGCCAAATCATCGCCTCCGCCCGCCACGCCTTCGACGTCATCATCGTCGATCTGCCATCGGTCTCCACCGAGAACGCTCTGCCGCTCGCCCGGCACATGGACGGCGTCATGATCGTCGTCCACTACGGCGCGACCCCCCGCGACGCCGTCCAGCGCGCCATCGAAGTCCTCGGACGAGACCGCGTCGTTGGCGTCGCCATGAACCGCCAATCCAGCGCCATCCCAGACTGGCTCGCCAAACTGCTCCGCCTATAGATTCAACTGCGAAGCTGCATTGTCGGGCAAACCGTGGAAATAGTCGATAAGCGCCTCGCAAAATTCCTTCCCTTCAGGGAAGGTGGCCGTTACGCCGGATAGGTCGCCAAGCAGTTCGGCCGGTAGGACAACCTAATCTTGCATCATGTTCACACCATCACCGGCTGGGCGCTCGCTCTGAGTTTCGCGCAGTGGCTTCCAGCGCTGCTGACTATCCCCGCAATCGCGTACTCGC
>CAXSEA010000168.1:0-8172 GCA_964235675.1 uncultured Armatimonadales bacterium
GAGATAAGTATTTGGCATGACCATCGCACGCCAGGTAGTTGGCACCAGCGGTATGCACTTCACCATTGTTGGCGGATATCGAACCTGCAGATAACGATTGACCAGGTGAGCTACCGGTAGCGTATCTCCTGGCATTGGTAGTACCTCCACCGCTCGGGTAAGGAAATCCTACAGGATCCATGTCTGCAGTAGGGCCGTTATCGTCTGCAATTACGGTGTCAGTCAACGGAACTAGATAGCCTTGTACCTCGCAAAGCAGAACGGTTGATGCAGGAGCTGCCTGCTGGGCCGCGTTGGTCGAGTTCAGTGACCCAACTGTATTATTTGCGTTCATGTTAGGATTCATCGCGTACGAAACGGGATAAGCCTGAACATTAGTGAGTCCTGTATCTGTCGTGATGGTAGTCGGGGTTGTGGGATCATCAGGGCAGTGAAATAGAGCCGTGCTCTTTACATAAGGATAGACCTGTAACGCCCAACCAGCAACATACCGACCATCCGCACCTGTATTTTGGTTAGCGTAGGGATAGTTCTCGTCGTTGTCCTGCTGGTACTGGATGAAGCTGAGGCCGAGCTGCTTTTCGTTGGACAAGCAGGAGGTGGCGCGGGCTTTTTCGCGGGCCTGGGCGAAGACCGGGAAGAGGATGGCGGCGAGAATCGCGATAATCGCGATCACGACCAGCAGTTCGATGAGCGTGAAACCTCGTTTTAATCGGGTTTGAGACATGGGATTGTTCCTTGGATTCTAATAATGATGTATAGCAAAGGGACATGCGCCCGCCGGCTTTAGCGGGCTAAGACTGCTGCTAAATCAACTACGATGCGAAATCGCCGCGCTTCCCCAAACCTTTGCTCGAATCACTCGCCGGGGCCACCGGCATTTGCGCGAGAGCAATTTTTGGGAACCTGACTTAACGATTAGGTTTACCGTATCTACAGTATAACAGACCGCTGAAAACCTGTCAACACTCTGGAATACAAGTTTTTGCTTCTATCGATTCTGCTGCGCTGAAAGACTGCTGAGAAAAGTGCGAGAACCCTGCCGTCTGGAAAACGGCAGGGTTCTCGTGTCTAATGCAACGCTATGCGTCGAAGATGCAGCATGCAGAGTTAGTGGCCTTTGAAGGCTATAGTTACTCCAGCTAGTTCAGATGGAATGTCCGCAGTGTAGAAAGGACAGGAATACCCTGGCGGAGACGGGTGGCCGGTAGCAGCAATGGTATCAAATTCGCGGGTACCCCAGATAGCCTTCTCCACCTGGCTCGCCTGTAACAGCCGTCCATGGCGATTCAACCGAAATCGCCCCAGGATCAAACGCGTCGAATGCACTGACAAACAAATCAGGAGCATAATTTTGCAAAGTAGGCCCTAAAGCGTAAGGTCCGGCAACGCTGTTAGGCTTAACATACGTTGTTGTGCCTGTATCGACCGGGCTAGATATATTCACACCACTCCACGCCACAGCGGCCAAAGCTTCTAATTAGCCATAGCCACCTGTATCAGTAATTTTGCCTCCTGAAGGTAGAGGATAGGTTAAGACAAAATAGAAAATCGAGCAAACGGCTCCAGGTTCGTCGGTGGGTGGCCCCGCGTAGTATCCAACGTAGGTATTTCCTGCTGAATCCGTTACTGTAAACCCAGTCTCATAATCAGCGGAGCCGTACTGAAATAAACAGACCAGAGAGCCCGCTGGGATTGCGCTTGGCGCACTAATCGTCGAATAGTAATGAACGTAATCACCTTTACTCACAGGAGGTATCGGCGTATTCTTGACTACCGTTACTTGCTTAAAATCGGCTATTTTAGCAAACTTCGCTTGAGCAGGAACAAGGGTGGCCGATGCGAGAGCAAGGCTGCAGATCGTTGCGAGAGTAGCGGTTCTAAGCCATTGCATAGTGTTTAAAAGTGGATAAAGCGTCTAATTGTTCTCAAGTACTTCTATCTCGGCCAACGTAAAAATATCAAGACTCTCGGCTTAAACGGCGTCCTGTAGTTATGGACGGCTGAGGCAAGACACTATTTCCATGGCTAAACTACTGTCCTCCGCCTGCACTCGGCGGCGGCGTGGCGCTGCCGCCAGGAGTAGCGGAGGGCGCGACTGGCGGATTGGATCCCGAGGATGAATGGTTTCTCATGTATTCGCCGTAAGCCGCGCCGTTTTGCTGCGCCTGCTGCTGCGTGGGCGGAGCTGGGGGAGTGTTGTGGCTACAGCCGGAGAGAGACAAAGCGAGTATCACAAGCGCGGGAAGACCGAAAGATAACTGGTGGTTTGGTGGAAAGTGGGTTTGCATGGATTCTGATGGAGAGTTAACCACGTCCCAGCGCGTATGAATACGTGCTGGGACGCGGCCTGCGGAATGGACGTCCTGGCGAGGGAAAACCACTTATTGCACGATGTTGAAGGTAACCGAAATCGACGAATCAGAGCACGTGGTGGTCGCGGCTAAGGCAGTGCCGCCACAGTTAGTAGTCGAGTTAGGGTCAGTGTTGGTATTTGAATAGCCGCCTGAAACGTGTGCTCCCATCAAGAACTTGGCATGGCCATCGGCCATGACGTAGTTGGAGCCTCCAGTATGCCGTCCAAGCGGCGCTTGAAAGTCGCCCTGGGGGCTGCTTGCTCCCGTTCCTGATTGCATATTGCGCAGATAGCCCGTGGCATACTTCAAGCAAGCAGATGCTGTGCCGCCTCCACAAGTTCCTCCAACACCCCCAGGGAACGCGCCATTGGAGTTGAAGCCACTCAAGTCATACGCGCCGCCTACGCCGCGACCACTGGGTGATCCGCCTGTATCAGGATAGTAATCATCGCCGACCACGGTACTGGTGCCGGCCGCAGCCGAGCCGCGCGAAACGTCATATCCGTTGCTGTTTGCGCCTTCGCAGAGCAGCACCGTTTTAGCCGGAGACGCGAATTGGGCCAAGGTAACAGCGCTCGAAGGAATCAATCCGGTGTATTTAGGATCGTTATTGATATTCGTATTCGCATTGTAAATGTACGAAGAGGCACGATCGTGGTCTCCGTTTTGTAAGGCGCTGCCGGCATTGGAACTATCGTCCGGGCAGACAAAGACTTGCGTGCTCTTCACATACGTGTAGACCTGGCCTGCCCATCCATTACCTCCGCCATAGTTGTTGATGCCGTTCGGGCAGGTTTCGTCGAAGTCCTGCTCGTACTGGATAAAGCCGAGCGACAGCTGCTTGGTGTTGGACAAGCAGGAAATGGCGCGCGCCTTTTCGCGGGCTTGGGCGAAGACCGGGAACAAGATCGCCGCTAGAATGGCGATAATTGCAATAACGACCAACAATTCAATGAGAGTAAAGCCTTTTTTCGGGTTGTTGTGCCCCATGAGTTTCTCCTAAGCTTAAAATGCAGAGCAGTATAGATGATGGCAACTTCGCAGCTGCGCTGTTGGTTCGCTTCCTCTCGTCAGTTGATGCATACTCCATCTCTGCCTTCCAGCGAGCTTCGCCCGCAGGAAGAACAGTCGGTTTGAATGCACTTGACTTAACGTTAAGTCTCGAATAAAATCAGAATAGCACAGCCGAACATTAGTGTCAATCACTTGACGCAAAATAATTGCGCGGCGCTTTATGGCAATCCGTTTCCTATTACGGCAACCAGCCGCATTTATAAAGTCGAGGTACGGCGCGACGTAACACAGGCAAGCGTTTTGCGCGGTGTTGACGGACGCGCTGAAGCATGTTATGGTTCCATATGAAGCTCCGGATATAAGAGCAAGCCTTCCGAACGGTAACTATAGCGCGTTGCCGCTTCTCTTGATGTGTAGTTGTTGCGTGGCTACCGGCAGCTGAATTATTGAACTGCTATACTCAATCTTAAGAATGGCTGAAGAATCGATAAATGCGGCACTCGGCGGAACACTCACGGAGGTAGCTCAACGAGCCGGGGTGAACAAGGTCACCGCGTCGATGGTTCTGAGCGGCGGGGGCGGCAATACGCGCGTTTCGGAGGCGACCCGGCAGCGAATTATTCAAGCCGCCGAAGAGCTGCGCTACCGGCGCAATCCGCTGGCCCGGACGTTGCGCGACCGTAAGACGCGCATTATCGGGCTGTATATCGGCGGATTTATCGACATCCGCAACAATTTTCTCGGCGAGGTGATGAGCGGCCTGCAGCAGGGCTGCGAGCAGAACCGCCACGATTTCCTGATGCACGGCACCTTTCGCGGCAACTCGGTTGACGATATCTATGCGGAGCTCGCCAACGGCAAGGTGGACGGCCTGGTCGTGCTGACGAACAAGCAGCCTGAGCTGATCTACAAGCTGGCGGCGTCACACCTGCCGATTATCGCTCTGGCCGATCCTCATCCGAAGATAGCGTCGGTATCGGTGGACGACGTGCGCGGCAGCCGGATGCTGGCGGAGCTGCTGGCGAGCCGGGGGCATCGGCATGTCTTGTACGGCGTCTGCCCTTACCCGTTGTCCTCCGCGACGCGTCGATTGAAAGCCTTTCAGGACGCCGCGCAGGAGTTGGGCATCGTAGTCTCGACCCGTATCGGCCGGGGCGACGGCGGCGTAGTCAGCGAGGCCGAGGTGGATTTTCTGGCCTGGCGCGGCGGCGCTGACAGGAAAGATTTAGATCATCGGAATTGCCCGACGGCCATTGTCTGCTGGAACGACGAGATGGCGCACGGGGTGATCGACTGCATGGCCGACCATGGGGTGCGCGTCCCGGAGGATGTGGCGGTGGTCGGATTCGACGGCTGGGAGCTGTCGATCAAGCCGCGCTACCGGTTGACGACGGTCCGCGCGCCCTGGCGCGACGCCGCCCGGCTTGCGGTCGATCTGCTGGTGACGAATCCGGGGAAGCTGGCCGAGGAAGATACGATTTTGCCGGTGGAACTGGTGGCCGGCAATACGGCTTGAGCCGACTTCCGGGCATGCGCACGTTTCAGTTTTCATTAAGCCGCGCCGCCGGATAGTAGAGGATACTCACTCGCTTTAAAGCTTGCGGGCTTTGCAGAGCACGTAGACGTTATGACTACAGGGCAAAATACGGTAAAAGCCGCGACGCTGACGCAGGTGGCGGAGCGGGCGGGCGTGAATAAAGTGACCGCGTCGATTGTCTTGAGCGGTGGGCAAGGCAACACGCGGGTTTCGGCGGCGACGCGCCAGCGGATTGTCGAGGCGGCGGAAGCGCTGCAGTACCGCCCGAACGCCCTCGCCCGCTCGCTGCGCGGCGGTAAGACGCACATTATCGGCTTCTACATGGGCGGGTTTGTCGATGTGCGCAACATGTTTTTGGGCCAGATTATCAGCGGCCTGCAGCAGGGCTGCGAGCTGAACCGGCACGATTTTCTAGTGCACGGCACGTTTCGCGGTACGTCCATCGACGATATCTATGCCGAATTGATGAACGGCAAGGTGGACGGATTGATTGTCCTGACGGGCAAGCAGCCCAACTTAATCGACAGGCTGGAGGCATCGCACCTCCCGATTATCGTCATCTCCGACCCGCATCCGGGGCTGCCGTCGGTGACTGTGGACGACGCCAACGGCAGCCGCATGCAGGCGGAGCTGCTGGCCGGCAAAGGGCATCGCCATATCTTGTACGGCATCTGCCCGTTCAATCTCTCGTCGACGGCGCGGCGCTACAGCGCCTTTTGCGCGGCGGCGCGGGAACTGGGCATGACCGTTACCCCTCGCCTCGGGCGCGGCGACGACGGCGTAGTCAGCGAGGCGGAGACCGAGTTTCTAAATTGGGGCGAGAGCTCCCGCAGGCCGGGCGAGGACGCGCCTAGAGATCGTCCGAGCGCGATTGTCTGCTGGCACGACGAGATGGCGCACGGCGTAATCAGCCACTTGCGCGACAAAGGAATGCAAGTGCCGGGCGACGTCGCGGTGGTCGGCTTCGACGGCTGGGACTCGATTATCAAGCCGCCGTACCAGCTCACCACGATCCGCGCGCCCTGGCGGGAAGTGGCGCGCACAGCAGTGGATCTGCTGGTGCAAAACCCCGGCAAGCCGTTGGAAACGGACACGATCCTGCCGGTCGAGCTTATTCCCGGCGATACGGTCTGAGGCGCTCACTCAATCAATCGGTTAACCTGACCGCGTCACCACTTTTTGTAGGGCAAGAATTTGCCGTTCATGGTCAGCACGACGCGGGCGCCGTTGACGTGGTTTTCCTTATCGACATGCATGGTGAAGTCGATGGCGCTCATGATGCCGTCGCCGAACTTCTCCTGAATCACTGCTTTCAGGGGCATTCCGTAGACCTGCAAGATCTCGTAAAAGCGGTAGATGAACGGGTCGGTCGGCACCACCGGCCCCAGGCCTTTGACGGGGTACTCGGTTAGCTTCTCGGCAATCGACGCGTCCAGCGCAAGCGCCGCGCAGAGCTTGGCGGCCTCGTCCTCGGTGGCGGTTGCCTGCCGGTAGAAAATGGCGGCGACGCAGACTTCGTCGAGGCCCATTTTGCCGCCCAGCTCGCCAAAGCTCATTCCCGATTTCTTCTTGGCGGCCAACAACTGCTCCGTAACTTCAGCTAGCTCCATCTTTGAATTCTCCTTTGGTTTTCGGATGCCTCCGGCGGCCAGGCGCAGCCTGGACTGTTGCCTCCAAGTCGCCGCGACTTGGAGGAGTTGAGGCAGTCGGTTATGCTCAACGAACCAAGCGCAACTGCGAAAAAAAGCCGCGCGGCTTTGGAGCGCTCCGAGAACTTATTCTCTGTTCCCGTCACGCGGCGGCTTTCCAGTCGGCTTGCAGCTTTTTGAGGTGTTTCAGCGCCGGGGTGACCACGGCGACGAAATATGATTCGCGCAGCTTGCGCTCGGCAACGCTGCCGGAGCGGTAGCCGGTGGCTCCGGCGTGGAGCATCGCCGCCTGCGAGGCGCGCAGGGACAGCTCGGAGGCTTCGATGCGGAGCTGTACCGCTGTTTGGGTCGCTTCCAAGCCGAGCGGGCGCTCGCCGCAGCCGATTGTATCAGCCAGCTGATAGACGCTATGCCGGGTAGCATCGAGATCGCGCGCGAGATCGTCGGCACTGTCGGGCAGGTACTGGTTTACGTGGCCGAGACGCTCATCGGCGCGGCGCATTAGAGTAATGCAGCTCTCCACCAGGCCCAGCCCGAAGCCGGTTTGCATCAAGATAAAACCAGCCCGAATCGCCCCGATATAGGCGGCGCAGGGGGCGGCCAGCACAAGCGATTCGCTGATTTTCGCTTGCTTGAAAATGGCGTTGTGCGTGCTGCTGCCTTCCAGGGCGATAAAGTGGCCGCCATCGCCCAGGGCCACTCCCGGTAGGTCGCCGGGAGTTAGGAACATGACGTAGTCGCTCTCTGTATCCGCGATTTTGGCGACCGCGGCGAAGCAGTGGTCGGGGGCGACGTTCGATACCCAGGGCAAGGCCCCGCTGACCGTGTACCCGCCACCCGCACTCGGCTCGGCGGTGAGGTGCATCCGCTCGATACCGGCGAAATGCTTCATCGGGTTCGACATGCCGGTCGCGCCCAAGCGCTCGCCGGACATAAGCGGCGGAAGCCACTGGTCGATAAGAGCGCAGTTGCGGCTGTTTTGCACATACCAGACGCAAACCGCATCGCACCAGACGCAAAAACCGGTGCTCAGGCACTCGCGCGCCACGATCTCCATAGCCTGGATGGTCAAGCGCATGCCTCGCCCGTCTCCGCCTCGCGAGGTGGAGACGGTTTGCCGGTAGACGCCCAGCTGGCCCAGCGCGCGCATGAAGGCGGCAGGATAGACGCCCTGAGCGTCAATCTGCTGCACTTGCGGGGCAAGCTGCTGCGCCGTCAATTGCTCTATACTCGCCAGCCAGTCCGCTTCCGGTAAGGGAAGCGGACTCTGAGGCGTCACTGTTGCCATAACTGCCGATTGTGACATGGTCGTACCTGGTTGGAGTTCACGCGTGGACGGCGGGGCGGCTTGGGTCGGGCGTGCCTTCCTCGATGGGCAGGGATGGATCGCGCGACCATTCATTCCCGGAGGCGAAATAGATTTTGACGTCGTCGATGCCCGCTTCCTTGAGCGCTACATAGGTATTGGACGCCCGCGCTCCCTTAAAGCAGTAGATGTTGACCGGCGTGCTGGGCGTGATGCCGACTTGAGAGACGATGCCCCGGATTTCGTCGGCGGATTTGAACATGGGGACGCCGTCGCACGAGCGCATCATGGTATACCACTCGACTAAGA
>CAXSEA010000169.1:0-8125 GCA_964235675.1 uncultured Armatimonadales bacterium
CGCCATCGGCGCGAAGGTGATCGCCGCCGAGCAGATATCGGCCATGCGCAAAAACGTCCTCGCCAAATGCTACGGCGGCGATATCAGCCGCAAGCGCAAACTGCTGGAAAAGCAGAAAGAAGGCAAGAAGCGGATGAAGAGCATCGGCAGCGTGGAAATCCCGCAGGAAGCGTTCATGAGCGTGCTCACTATTGGGGAGGGGTAAGCAACATAGCTTTTGCAGCCACCAATTTTTATGTTAAATGATTATTACATACTGCATATAGACACTAGCCTCATGCGTTGTACTATATATGGTGTTTCCTGTGTTTTGTTTTTGCTGGTTTGTCAATAGTATTTACTAGAAAACAAAATTATTCAAAATGTTTTTGTTGGAATGTTGCTATTAGTAGTCAATAGCAGGGTGGATATGGGATAATTAAATTGGAACTGGCCCAGACTCGAATTGTCGCCTCGTCGTAAAAACGACGCTAGTATGGATGCGTGCGTGGCACACATATTTGCCTAGAGTCTGAGCCGACCTTTTCCCCCACTCTCCTCCTACACTGGCCATTCGCGCTCGGAGACAATCCGGTGCCGGATCATGTTGAAGAACCAGTCCGCATCCTTTTTACCTGTCTTGTGCCGCCTTGCAATGGCTCCGCATATCATGTCGGCCATTTGAATGAGGTTGTTAGCATGGGAATTCTCCATGCTAACACTCTTGATGTGCTGGATACTGCCCTCGCCTTTGTTGATCTTCTTTTTTAGGTACTTGGATAACTCCAACCTGAAGGGCTTATCGTCCTTTTTGTCGATCTTGACGATTGCTCGATCAAGAGTTCCCCGAGCATTTTCGAAAAGCATTCCGCAGATGGAGTTATATAAACCATCTTTGGTATGAAGGAAATCGCTCGTCAGTTTGGCTTTATTTACGCAGAAGCTATACACAAAGAATTCGAATGGCGCAACTGCTCGAAGAAACGCGGCACGTTGACGATCTGAATTAGAATGAAAGTGGAACTCGAACTTTTCGTTCATTCTCAACTCCGTTTTCAGCAATCCAATGCGAGTGTCACATTGTTGAGCTTCATCATCGTCTGCAAAAACAACAAGGGTGATAACCATCTTCTCAGTTGAGCCTTCTTTGAATCCCGTGTCACCCGATTCATCTACAAAGACAAGCATTCCAGCAGGATACCGCAGCAAATGAATTTTGAAGACGACAGCGCTTCATTGTTGTAAATTTTCGGCAAAGTAGTAACAATTAATTTAACTTATTCAACGCGAAATCCAGTTTTGCACTGACAGTGCTCTTTAATGTAGAGAATACTAACTTAGACGCATTGCCAAGCTCGGCATTTGCTCGTAAGTCTGAACAAAAGAGAGGGCGTGTGTCTTTGAGGACGCCCGCCAGCAGTGCAAGGCACCAGACTGAGGCGGGCGTCATCAAAGACACACAGAAAAAAGCCTAAAGACGTACAGTCACCTACTTGTCCGACAACGCTG
This sequence comes from uncultured Armatimonadales bacterium, assembly GCA_964235675.1. Taxonomy (GTDB): domain Bacteria; phylum Armatimonadota; class Armatimonadia; order Armatimonadales; family Capsulimonadaceae; genus CAXSEA01. Next base: position 1,489 of record CAXSEA010000169.1, read on the forward strand.
TAGAAGCGCTTAGCTAAGCCGCAATTCTTGGTTACGGCTAAGGAAAGAGACGATCAGTTGTGAACAGAACTAAGTCTGCAAAGATCATTCTTGCAGCCGTATTCGGCCTCACATTGCGGGTGGCTTGGCAGGGTGCCGTCGTGCTGGCGCAAACGGCTTCGTCCTCAAAGCAGCAGTCTCAATCTCAATCGGCGGCATATCCCGGAGAGTCACAGGATCAAGGGGTAAACGAATCGCGCCTCCTACTGATAATGCCATTTGGGCCACCGCCTCCTGCAATCATAGTAGAAGAAGCCGCGTTGCAGCGAAGCGCTCCTGCCGCGCTTTATGCTGGAGACTACAAGAAGGCTGAGGCTGACGCTCGCCGGTTGATCGCTATTGAACATGGAGGAGAACTCGGCGAGGAAATGCTGGGGCAGGCACTTATGTGCGAAGGAAAAAACGCCGAGGCGCTCAAGACCTACAGCTATCTTGTCAATGACATGCACTTGAGCTATGCCGAGTTCTTGCTGCCGTATTCCTTGTTGTCGCTGAAAGCCGGGAATTGGCCTCAGGCGGCAAAAGCTTTTGACAGTGCGCTCGATACGTTGGACTCTACGATGAAGGCGCGTTTGGAGTACTACTCGAACATTCCTCAGCCAAAGCAACTCGCTTCTGACATTCACGTTGGATTAGGCTTGATCTATGACGCCGGATTTTCGGTGCTCTATCCACAGTATAGCCGAGCGCTGAATGAGTATAAAACGGCTGTAGAAATTGCGCCTGACTCCCGACTGGCGAGGTTTTATTACGCGTACGGGCTGAAAGAGTATTACACCAATGCGACGAAAGACCTTCCTGAGCATACTGCGGAAGTAGAGTCCGCCTACGCCACGGCTGCAACGATGGCTTACGCAGTCGGAGACACTGAGCTAGAGAGCAAGGCGAAACAAAACTCGCGTTAACCTAGCATCTATCTCAATACAGTCAACGGCTGCATCTACGGGTCCGCTTTCTGCTCACGCCAGCTCCATTGACCTAACGTTTGCGGCGTGATAAGATGAGCCATCGCTTCCTGGTCTTTTTGCCCGTTTGTTCGGGCTTGCGTGGGATTGCTTGGTTATGCGTTGTCGTGCCGTTTTGTTTGGAACTCACGCGCTTTTGCTGGGCACGCTGGTGGCCGTGGCGGGGCTTCCGGCTGTGCGCGGTAATCACACGGTCAGTAATGGGCGCGGCGCGGCGGTGGCGGCTACTTCGGGCGGTGCGCCCGCCGATCCTCATGTGGATACCGCTTCCGGGCAGACTTCCTACGCTTCGTCGATTAAGCCGCTGGTGGCGGAGTATTGCGTGGGATGCCATTCGGGAGACAAGGCACCGGGCGGGGTGGATTTCGCGAAGTATTCCAGCAACACCAGCGTGATCGACGATTCCGGGGTTTGGGAGAAGGCGGCGGAGAATTTGAGTTCGCTGAAGATGCCGCCGGAGGGGATGCCGGCACCGTCTACGGATGAGCGGGGGCGGATGGTGGGGTGGATTCAGGCGACGCTTTCCCAGGCGGGGTGCCGGGTGAATGATCCAGGGCGGGTGACGCTCAGGCGGCTGAATCGGCAGGAGTACGACAATACGGTCGACGATCTGCTGCATGTGAGCTTGCATCCCGCCGACGAGTTTCCGGGCGACGACGTCGGGTACGGGTTCGACAACAACGGGGACGTGCTATCGCTGTCGCCGCTGCTGCTGGAGAAGTATTTATCAGCCGCCGAGACGCTGGCGCACGCGGCTATCCTCGCGCCGGAGTCGCTCGGGCAGACGTCGCATCTGGCGATGGGCGATATGCGGTTCGTGTCGAACGGGCTAGGACCGCCGGTGGCCGCGGGCGGGTATGAGCTTTACTCCAACGACGAAATTTCCGCTCCCGTGAATTTCCCCGTAGCCGGTGATTACGTCATCCATGTCCGCGCCTATGGGCAGCAGGCGGGGCCGGACAAGTGCCATATGTCGCTGCGGTTTAATCATGCTGCGGTCGGGGCGGATGCGGTAGTGGCGCAGGTTGAGGCCAAGCCGGAGGTATTTTCGGCCACGGTGCATGTGGACACGCCGGGCGAGTTTCCGGTGGGGGCGGCGTTTACCAACGACTACTACAAGGCCGACGATCCCGACCCGAACAACAGGGACCGGAACCTGGTGGTCTGTTCGGTGGCGGTGCAGGGGCCGATGAGTCTGCCGAAGGTGAGGCCGGAGTCGGAGCGGGCGCTGCTGGCGCGTTATCCGGCGAGCCGAGCGCAGTTCCGGGCTTGCGCCAAGGCGGATTTGACGCCGTTTGTAAGCCGGGCGTTTCGTCGTCCGGTGACGGCGCATGAGCTGGATCGGCTGATGGAGTGCTTCGATGAGGGCGCATCGGGCGGGGCGAGTTTCGAGAGCGGGATGCAGGTGGCGGTAGAGGCGACGCTGGTTTCGCCGAGCTTTTTGTACCGGACGGAGCTCGACCCGCGCGAGGTTGTCGGCAAAGACGGTGGCAACCATTTATTGAGCAGCTATGAGATGGCGTCGCGGCTATCCTACTTTTTGTGGTCGAGCATGCCCGACGATACGCTTTTGAGGCTCGCGGCTCAGGGCAAGCTGCAGAACCCGGACGTGCTGAAGGCGCAGGTGGCGCGGATGCTGAAGAGTCCAAAATCGCAGGCGCTGGCGACTGATTTCGCCGACCAGTGGCTGGAGCTCCGCAAGCTGAACGTGATTCAGCCCGATGCCAGCCAGTTTCCGCAGTACGACTCTAAGCTGCGCGACTCGATGCGGACTGAATCGGAGATGTATTTCGAGAACATCGTCGCGCAGGACCGGAGCATCATCGAGTTCCTGGATTCCGACTACACGTTTTTGAACGCGCCGCTGGCGCAGTTGTACGGGATTCCTAATGTCACGGGCGACAATTTCCGGCGAGTGGCGCTGACTGACCGCAACCGGGGCGGGGTGCTGACTCAGGCGAGCGTGCTGACGGTGACGTCGAACCCGACACGGACGTCGCCGGTGAAGCGCGGCAAGTGGGTGCTGGTGGAGCTGCTGGGCACGCCGCCCCCTCCCCCGCCGCCGGGCGTCCCGCAGCTTGCCGACGCCACCAACTCCCATGGTCCGCTCACCGGAAGCTTGCGCGACCGAATGATTCAGCATCGCGCCGACCCCGCCTGCGCCACCTGCCACAAGAGCATGGACCCGCTGGGATTTGGGCTGGAGAACTTCAACGCCATTGGGCAGTGGCGGACACAGGACTCGGGCGAGGCGATTGACGCGTCCGGGGTTCTTCCGAATGGCGGCAAATTCAACGGGCCAGCTGAGTTGAAGGCTTATCTTTTGACACGTAAAGACCAGTTTAACCGTGCTTTTGCCGAGAAGATGCTGACGTTCGCGTTGGGACGCGGGATGACACCGGACGACCGGTGCAATGTGGATAAGATCGCGGCCGGCGTGAAGGCGAATGGGTATCGGTTTTCGTCGCTGGTGGACGCTATCGTTTTGAGCGCGCCGTTTCGGGAGCGGCACTCGGATAAGTTAACTCAGACAAATCCTAAAGAAGGATGAGGTTTCCACAAAGGCACCCACTTAAGCCCGAAACACCACCGAGTCGGATCCGAATAGCTGCGATAAGTTCGTTCAAATTCGGTCTATGCATCTCTATCATCGTATTTTTAGTAGGCTTTTTTACAGCAGTAGAGCGCAACAACGACGCTAATGATGGGCTTTTGCCCGATTTTACGGGCTGCATGATTGTGTCATCAACTCCCATTGTGGGTTTAATGGCTTGGCTGATTGCGTTTTGCTTTAATCTATGGAAAGACGCACGGTTAGAATAACGAATCTTTGCTGAAACTCAAATCGTTTTTGCGATAGAAGGATACTCACTCATATGAGCACCACGAACATCAGCCGCCGCACCGTTTTACGCGGCCTCGGAACCATCATGGCTTTGCCGATGCTGGAGGCGATGATGCCGCTGGCGGCGCTGGCGAAGCCTGGCGTTAAGGCAGCGGCGAGCGCGCCGGTTCGGATGGCGTTTTTTATGGTGCCGAACGGGATCCATATGCCGGCTTGGACGCCTACGACGACCGGGGCGTTCGAGCTGACGCCGACGCTGGCACCGCTGGCGAAGGTGCGGGATTATGTTTCCGTTTTGACGGGGCTGACACATCACAACGCCGACGCGCTGGGGGATGGGCCGGGGGACCATGCGCGGGCGGCATCGGTGTGGCTGACGGGGGTGCATCCGCGCAAGACGGCGGGGGCGGATATCCATCTGGGGAAATCGGTGGACCAGATCGCCGCCGAGAGCGCGTCGATTGGGCAGAGGACGCAGTTCGCGTCGCTGGAATTGGGGTGCGAGCCGTCGGGGGTGAACGGGGAGTGCGACAGCGGGTACTCGTGCGCTTACTCGTCGAATATCGCGTGGCGCAGCGCGACGGAGCCGCTGGCGAAGGAGATCGACCCGCGATTGGTGTTTGACCGGTTGTTCGGCGGCACGGGCGCAGACGAGACGGCGCAGAGCCGCGTGATTCGCAGCCGCGACCGGGCGAGCATTTTGGACTTCGTGGCCGATGACGCTCATTCGCTGAACGCGCAATTGGGCGTGCACGACCGGGGCAAGCTGGACGAGTATATGACCAGCGTGCGGGAGATCGAGCGGCGCGTGAACCGGGTGCGGACGGCGAGCCAGACGAGCGCGGTTTCCAGCTTTCAGGCACCGACGGGGATTCCGGACACTTACGGCGAGCATCTGCGGTTGATGGCGGACATGCTGGTGCTGGCGTTCCAGACGGATATGACGCGGGTGAGCTCGTTTATGTGGGCGAACGAAGGCAGCAATCGCAGCTTTAGCGAGATCGGGGTACCGGAGGGGCACCACGATTTGTCGCATCATGGCGGTCAGGTGGACAAGCAGCGCAAGTTGCAGCAGATTAACGAGTTCCAGATGACGCAGCTGGCTTATTTTTTGGAGCGGCTGCAGTCGGTGAAAGAGGGCGACAAGACGCTGCTGGATAACTCGATGATCGTGTTCGGGGGCGGAATCAGCGACGGCAACCGTCACAACCACGACGATCTGCCGGTTCTGCTCGCCGGGGGCGGTGGGGGGACTTTGCCGAAGGGCGAGCATCTGGTGTATCCGGATGGGACGCCGATGGCGAATCTGTATTTGTCGCTGCTGGAGCGGGCGGGAGTGCGGACGGAGGAGTTGGGGGATAGCACCGGGCGGCTGGGGCAGTTGATGTAGGTGGCCTAGAACCCATCCGGCGCTTTGCGCCACCTTCCCTGTAGGGAAGGAAAAGTCTACGGCGGGGTACTCATTCGGCTAACACTCAGCGCCATCTTATATTTCCTTCCCTCCAGGGAAGGTGGCGCAAAGCGCCGGATGGGTTCCGAGGGGGTGGTAAACTGACCTTATGATTGACCGTTATTCCACTCCCGAGATGCGCGCCATCTGGGACCCCGAGGCTAAGACTCAGCGCTGGCTGGATGTTGAAATTGCCGTCTGCGAGGGACTCGCGCATTTCGGCTATATTCCGCAGGACGATGTCGATAAGATCAAGGCGAACGCTCGGTTCGAGCTGCCCCGGATCGCCGAATTGGAGAAAGAGACCCGGCACGATGTGATGGCGTTCGTGAAGAATGTCCAGGAGCATCTGGGCGAGGAAGGGCGTTTTCTGCACTTCGGGATTACGTCTTATGACGCTGTCGACACCGCGTTGTCGCTGCTGCTGCGCGATTCGATTGATTTGATTATGAAGGACGCCGGGGCGTTGCTGGCGATTATCGGGCGTCGGGCTTTGGAGCACAAGGACACGCTGCAGATCGGGCGGACGCATGGGATTCATGCGGAGCCGATTACGTTTGGGTTTAAGCTGGCCGTCTGGTACGCCGAGTTGCAGCGCGGAATCGAGCGTCTGGCGCAGGCGCGGGAAGTGATCGCCTACGGCAAGATCAGCGGGGCGGTGGGGACGCACGCTAATATCGAGCCGAAAGTGGAGGAGTGGGTGTGCGAGCGCCTGGGATTGAAGCCCGCGCCGGTGAGCACGCAGATTTTGCAGCGGGACCGTCACGCGCAGGTGATGTCGGCGTTCGCGATTCTGGCGGCGAGCTTGGAGAAGTTCGCCACGGAGCTGCGCAATTTGCAGCGGACGGAAATTCTGGAGGTGCAGGAGTATTTCGCGGCGGGGCAGCGGGGATCATCGGCGATGCCGCACAAGCGCAACCCGTGGAACTCGGAGACGGTTTCGGGGCTGGCGCGGGTGGTGCGGGGCAATATTATTCCGGCGCTCGAAGATGTCACTACCTGGCACGAGCGGGATTTAGCCAATTCCAGCGTGGAGCGGATTATCTTCCCCGATACTTGCACGCTGCTGGACTGGATGCTGCGCAAGTTCGCCAATATTTTGGACACGCTGATCGTCTATCCCGAGAACATGCTGAAGAACTTGGGGAAGATGGGCAATCTGGTGTCGTCGGAGCAGATCATGTTGGCGTTGATCGGGCATGGGCTGAGCCGCGACGACGCCTACAAGGTGGCCCAGCGCAACGCGGCGAAGGCTTGGGAGGGCCAGGATTTCAAGACGGCGATCGAGCAGGATGAGACGGTAAAAGAGCATCTGTCGCCGGACGAGATCGAGCACGC
>CAXSEA010000170.1:0-8081 GCA_964235675.1 uncultured Armatimonadales bacterium
CCCTGATGCGCCACGGAGTCCCGAAAGGCGCGTGGCTAGCCGTCCGGCGCGTGATGCGATGCCACCCCTGGAACGCCGGTGGCTATGACCCCGTGTCATAATAGATTTTGGTTTTAAGCGGATCAGCCTGAACTTATCTTACATAATCGAGATAAGACAAATGCTGCCCGGCTTTCTTTGCTCCGGTTGTCGATAAAAATTATTATGAAGTTGCCCCGTATCCTGCCGCCGGTCTTTTCACGCTTCCTTCTGCGCGGCTCTGTCGCCGCCGCGCTCCTGACGCTATCGGCTTTTCTGCTGCTGGCGCATCCATCGAGCGCCGGGGCACAGCTCGCCGGGTCGATGGACATCAAATCCGCTCTTCCGCCACCCCCGGCCGCCGCCATCGCCGCGCGCTATGCAAGCATCGGCGACTACGCCGCCGCCGTGAAAAAGCTGGGCGACATAACCAGCAGCGCCACCTACAAAAACACGCCCTACGCCGCCGAGGCGTTTTATAGCATCGCGCATCTGCAAGAAGACAAGATCCATAACAACAACGACGCGATGACCTCCATGAACGCGCTCGTCAATAACTTCGGCCACGCCAGCTTCACCTACCCGCACCAGAGCGTCGCCGTCGCCGAGCGCGACGCCTTGGGACAGCGCATCGACGCCCAAAATCACGCCGCCGCCCTGCGTGGGCCGGCCAATTGGGGCAGCATCCCCTCCGTGTTCGCCGCCCTGCTCGCCACCGGCTACGCCATCGTCGATTTCTTCGTCCGCCTGACCGGTTCCCACAACTACTCCTACTGGTTCGCCCTGCTGCTGATCTCCGTGATTATCCGCCTGCTGCTCTACCCCCTCAGCATCAAGCAGTACAAAGGCATGAAGGAGATGCAGCGCGTCCAGCCGCTGATGAAAGAGCTTCAGGCCAAGTACAAAAACGACCGCGTCACACTGCAAGCCAAGCAGATGGAGCTTTACAAGGAGCACCAGATCAATCCGGCAGCGGGCTGCCTCCCGATGCTCGCCCAGCTCCCCATCTTCTACTTCATGTACAACGCCGTCCGGCTGTACCAGTATAAGTTTAATCACGGCACCTTCTTGTGGATCAACCCGATCTCGCACCGGCTCGCTCCGACATTCCTGGGCGCGAACCTGTCCGATCAGGATATTGTCCTGCTGGCCCTCTACGCGGGCAGCATGTATGTCACGCAACGCATGATGCCGGTCTCCGACCCGCAGCAGGCCGAGATGCAGAAATCCACCGCACTGATGTCGGCAGTGCTGTTTTTCGTCTTGTTCCAGAACTACCACTTCCCATCGGCGTTCGTGCTCTACTGGCTCTTCTCCAACGTCGTCTCCACCATCGTGCAGCTAATCGTCATGCGCCAGAGCGGCTACGGGCCGTCTTCGAATGCCGCTCCGGTAGTTGCAGGAGGTGGCGGGACTGGCGCGCTTGGGCGTCTGATCGCCGCCGCGCCGGGCAACGGAGCCGGGGCCGAGATCGTGCAGGGACAGCTAATGGATGGCGCGTCCACCGGCAACGGGGCCTCGAATGGCGGCGCCGTAAGCGGCGTCGGCTCGCGCAAAGCGCTGACCAATGGCTCGGGAGCCGAAACGCAAGGTACCATTGCTGCTAAGGTTCACCCGAAAAAGAAACGCCGCTGATACAATAAGCGCGCGGCTGTTGCCGGTTCGCGTGATCGCATTTTATATTCAATGGATGAATCCCGCCCGTTTTGCGGAAAGCGGGCATTCCTGCCGGAGGAGGCAGATAGCATAGTGACGACCCCCGACACTGACACTCGGAACCTCGAAGAGACCATCGAGCAGGCCGGCGAGCGCGCTCTGGCTCACTTGAAAGAGATCATTCGCATCGGCGGCCTCGAAGCCGAAGCGCATGTCGTCTCCATCGAGGGCGATACCATCACCGTGGAAGCGACAGGGGCCGACGCCGGCCTTCTCATCGGACGCCGGGGGCAAACCCTCCATGCGCTGCAGTACCTTCTGCTGGTCATGCTGACTCACAGCGAAAGCGGCGGGCAGAAATACCGCCTTATTCTCGATGCCGACAGCTACCGCAAACGCCGCCAGGAGGCTCTGGAGCAGCTTGCCGAGACGCTTGCCCTGCAGGTCCGCGAAACCGGAGAGGAGGCTGTCCTGGAGCCTCTGAACGCCATGGAGCGACGCATCGTCCACACGGCGCTGGCCGATGACCCCGATGTCGAAACCTACTCCGAGGGCGAAGGCCCGGAGCGCCACATCGTTATCTCGCCGCGCCGCAAGCAGTAATATTGTCGTTAGCGTGGGATACGGCAAACAAAAGAACGCCTCCGCTTTGAAAGGATCAAAGCAGGGGCGTTCTTTTGTTTGCCGGTCGGACTTATCGGTCGTTCAGAATGATCGGGCCATACTCGGTGGTACCGGTGACCGTGCTGCCGACCGTAGCCGCCACCATCGATTCCGAAACGAGCACCGTATAAGCTTTACCAGCCGAAACGGGAATGCTTTGCGTAAACAGCACAGCCCCGGTCGTGGCGCTGGTCACGGTGAGCGTGTTCGCGCCGACTGGCACCTCGCCATAAAGCGTGGCACCGCCGTAGAGCACCGGAGTCGACGTACTGCTACCAAACGAGTAATCGATTACTCCTGCGGCGGGCGCGACATTGGCGACGCGGACTAGCGCCTCGCCCGAGGGCACCGGGTTGGAGTTGTCCGTCAGCAGCAAAATGTTCGGGTAAAGCACGCTTGTGGCAGCCTGTGTGGGATCGCCGTAAGCCACGAGCGTGTAGGCGTTCGCCCCCGTGACATTGAAAGTCAGCGGCTCCGATGGAAAGGCCGTGCCTGACGAGATTTTGCTGAGCGCGAATGCTGCCGTGGATTGGCCGGTGCTCGGAAAATAGAGATACCCGGACGTCTCGCCGTACGACTGAGTGCCGTTCACCGCGCCGGCGTTGATAATCATCGACATATCGCCTTCCTCGGCGATAGCGTTCGTGGCGCGCACGACGGCATGGTTGCTGCCGTTTGAGCCGGAGCAACCTGCAACCAAAAGAGCGATCCCGGCAGCCGCGCCGGCGAGAGTGAGCGGCGCGCGGAGCGCTTTGCCCCAGGCCCGTTTGACCGAGCTAAGTTGAGAATCAGACAGTATCAAGCAGTACCTCTTCCTTACGCTTTTTTCTGAGCATTGCCGCTCCCGGCGGTGCCGCCGCGAGCGATCCGGCCGGTTTCCACCAGCGAGTAAATCCAAAATCCGATATTTGCCAGGCCCAGCAGCAGAAATAAAAACTGTCCGCCGCCGGAGCTTGCCCCCACGCTGAGGCCGCGCGCGCCGCCCATCGAGCTTTCCACGAGCGCGCGCGTGCTCGGAATCGTCAGCATCAGGCCCAGCGTCCCGGCCCATCCGATAAACGAGATCGCCGCCGGGATATACTCGCCCGCCAGCGCGATGCCAAGCCCCGGTATCAACGCCGACGCGATATAGCCGAGCATCGGCCGGCCGCGCGTCAGCGGGATTTCCCGCAGCATATCGGTTTCCGCCCGCCCGGATTGCAGCGTCGCCCGCCCAATTTTCGATTCGATCGCCGGTCCCGCTCCGCAGGACTGAGCCCGCCGGTAGCTTTCCGCCGCGGCAGCCGATTCGCCGGCCTGCAGCTGCAAATCGCCCAACGCCTCGTAGGCCGCGCTCGACGCGGCGTCCTTGGCGATTGCCTCACGCACCTCGCGCTCGGCACCGGCGAGATCGCCTCGCGCGCGTAGCAGATGCGCCTGGCGCAACGCCGCCTCCACTTCCGGCGACTGACGCCCGTGTCCCGCCGGGTCGACGCGCTTCACGGGACGCGGGCCCCGCGACGGTTCCACAATCACCGTGCCGGAGCCGCCGGCGAGGATATCGTCGGAGTCCGGCAATCCTTCAGAGAGTGGGCTGAAAGGTTGCCGGGAACGCGCTGGATCGGATTCCGGTGTGCTCATCGGGTTTGCTCGCTTCGTTGCCGCCGTCAATCGTCAAATCCTAAACCAGCGCCGATGCCACCGCCGAATGCTCCGCTTCTTCCATGACGGCACCGTCATCGCCATCGCCCTCATCCTCGTCGCCGATTTCAGGCGCTTCCGATGCCGTCTCCGGATCTTCCTTGCCGGCGGCTCCCCAGAGACCCTCCAGCTTATAAAAGCTGCGGTGCTCCTCGGACATGATATGGGTAATGACGTCGCCGTAGTCGAGCAGCACCCAGGACGCTTCGGCATAGCCTTCCAGCTTGGCGGCGCGGATGCCGCGCTCCTCCATCTGCTCGATGATGCCGTCGGCAATCGAGCGGATATGCACGTTCGACGTGCCCGAGCAGATCACGAAAAAGTCCGAGATCAGGGTTTTGCCCCGTAAATCGAGCTCCGTGACATAGTTCGCCTTCTTGTCCTCGGCGGCATCCACGATAACGTGCCGCTTTTCGTCCGATGTCAGCTGCTGCGCTTTCACTGCTTTGTTCCTTCTAGTATTCGCGATTCGCTTTTCTTCTCAGCGCTCGCCTAAAAAACGTTCGGCCAGCCCCGCCAGATCAGTAGGACTCCGGCCCCGAATAAAACCACTGCCCCGGCGCGCGTCATGGCGACACGAAACCGGGTGTTTTGAAGCACGTTCTTCAATAAATGCCCGGCCATACCCAGGCTGATGAGTCCCGGAACCGTTCCCAGCCCGAAGACCAGCATCACCAGCACGCCCGTCCACCAGTGCGCCGTCGCCGCCGCGCCGATCAATATCGAGTAGGTCAACCCGCACGGCAGCAGGCCGACAAACGTCCCGAGCGCCAGCGGCTGATGCCATTCATGGTTGCCGCGCATCACGCGGGCCATCAGCTTGCGCCCGCGTCCGCCGCCCGCCCCGAACAAATCCGGCTCCGGCAGGCGCAGCCACGGCAAAATGCCTAGATAGCCCAGCGCGAGCAGCGCCAGCGCCGCGCCAAACGCTAGTCCCAGCTCTCCCTGCAAACGCGCGAACCTCGCCGCGAACCCGACCAGCGAGCCGACCGCGCCCGCCGCCGCGCCAAGCAGCGCCAGAGACCCCAGCCGGCCCAGCTGAAAAAGCGCCTGCTTCCGCAACCGTCCCGCCAGCGTCGGCTCATCCAGCTTGGCGGCTGAAAGGACGAACAAGCCGCACATCCCGATACAATGCGACACTCCCCCGGCCAGTCCCCAAAGCGCTGCAGCCACTATCACCGGCCCGAGCGGCGCTCCCGATGCGCTCGGGACGGAGCCGACTAGCCACTGCCACGCTCCGCTCAACGCACCTGCACCGCTCGACTCGTCGCCAGACGTCGGCTGCCCGGTATAAGAGCGGTCGCGTCGATGCGCCAGGTTCCGGTCATCGTAAACGTGCCCATTCCCTCATAATACCCCGGCGGCGCGGTAGGCGACGGTCTGGAGCAGTCCACCACGTTCGGCGGCATGGCCATTCCCGGCATTACCAGCGTTAGGCGCACCCGAGCGCCGCTAACCGGCTCGCCCCCCGCGCCCCTGACCGTCACTCCAAACCGAGTTGAGACAAGCTGCCGCAGTGGGTCCGGATCGTTTATCCTTATCCCGGAAACGCGCGTGCGCGGCTCTGCGATCAAGCGGCTCCCGCGATGTAATGAGGATTTAGACTGCCCGCATCCGGCTAGAGTTGCAGGAATTAAGCAGAAGGTAAGAGCGGCAATGGACAGACGGCGAAAGAATCCCACAAAAGGGGTTTACCCTGCCGGCGATAAATTCCGGACGACGCGCGGCATTTGAGCTTTAACCATACGTGCCGAGCGGCTAAATCAAGTCCCTCAGCACAAACGTCACGGTTTTCGTCTTGCCGGCATCGCCCCGCTGCAGCCGCACCGTGACACGCTCGCCGACAGGAGCAGCGGTCAATTTCCCCCGGAACGTCTGATCGGTCGCCTCGCCGGTCAGCGTATGGCCGTTGATCGCCAGCAGAACGTCTCCCGGTTTAATTCCCGCTTGATCCGCCGGACTGCCGGGGACGACGTCGGAGACGACCGGCTTTTCGGACGCGGCGCTCAGGATTATGCCGCTGCGCGTGTACTCGTCGGGCTCGCCGTAATGATGGTTCGGCGTGAAAGTGATCGTCTGGTTGCCGTAATCGAAAATCAAATTGAACTGCCGCAAAACTCCGTTGCCGACATTCCCCGCAATCACGTCGTTTGAGGCCGCTCCCGTCGCGCCGCTCCGTAGTCCGGCGATTCGCCCATGCACCACCGCTCCGCCCAACCTCAGCGTCTTCACTCGCACAATCGCCGAGTAATCCGGCCCACCGACTCCGTAGCCCGAGATCACCGTAAACTTCGGCTTGTACTTGGCTTTCAGATGATGCTTCAAGGCGAACGGCCCGTTCAACTCCAGCGACCCTCCCGCTCCGGTGTCGATCGTAAACACGCCCGCAACGCCGTCCACGCTGCCGCTCACCTCCGGCTCGTCGCCTTGAAACTGGAACGGAGTCAGCAGTGCCTGCTTCGGATAATGAAAGCTCTTAGGTTCCGTAAAAGTGATCGTGTCTTGATCGTAGTCGATGGAAACGATAAACCTCTGCAGCAGCTCGTAGCCGATAATCGGCGTGGTCCGAATCGCGGCGGGCAGCGGAAGCGAGACAAACAGCGGCTTGCGCAGAGTCAAATCGCCGATCTGCACGGTATCGACGCGCACGCGCCCGGAATCAACGCTGGCCGCGCCGTTGCCGGTGGTCTGCAGCGCCCCTTCCGGCTTTAAGCCAAGCTTCTGGGTGAGGCTGACGTCGAGCACGTAAGCGCCGCCCGTATCGAAAATCGCCTCGAAGCTCTGCCCGTCGATCTTGATCGGAACAAAGAGGTGCTGGTTGATATATTGGAACGGCACGGTCACCGATGTCGCCCCGCCGGCGAACTCGTAGTCGGCGGGCGGCGGCGCGGGAATGTCGAAAACACCATCCGGCGCGGCGGCATTGAACACGACCGAGGTCTCGCGCCCCGTGATATCGTATTTAGCGATGCCGTTGGTATCGCTGGACGCGAACGGCTCCATCACTCCCTGCACGATGCGATAGTCGCCGAGCGTCGTGGTGTCGGTCTCCTCCGCCGTATGCTGCACCACTTTAATCAGCAGCCCCGTGCTCCGGTCGAGCCACATCTGCATCGCCCGCCCGCCCTCCGGCACGATATTCAGCACGTCATAGGTTTTGCCAGCCTCGGTTGTCGGCCCGGCATAGCTCACCGCGCCCGCATGACGCTCCGGGTACCAAAAAGCCAGGCTGGTCAAATAAGCCGCGTCAGCCGCCGCCTGTCTGCCTTCCACGCTGTCGATCGGATGCGCCGCGTTGGTATCATCTTGCGACCAGGCACGCTTGCCGTCATAGCCGGAAGTCTGCTTCAGCGGCCCAAGCGTCAGCCGCGATTCCGTCCGCCCGGTGAGCAGATCGTCCCACTCCTCGCTCGTCCCATTCAGCCCGCTCGTGGTAACCGTCGAGACAGAATGCTCCGTCCGCAGCGAGTCCCACGCCGCACCGCCGGTCGCCGCTTTGAAGCGCGCCAGGAGAGCGTTTGCCGTAGGCACTCCCGCGCTGCTCCCGGCTTGTGGGGAGACGCTCGAATCGGCGATGCCCGCGTATCCCGGCGTCGGCGCGAGAAAAACCAGGGCGAGAGTAAAAAATGGAACTTCAGTCCGCAACAAGCGGAATGGAGAAATAGACGGTTTAAGCATAGGTACAGTTATAGCTCACACAAGATCCCGCAAAACCATCGTCACCGATTTCGTCTGCCCGCTCGGCAACATCACCTGCATGCTCACGCCGCTTCCCGCAGGCTTGAAGTTGAACGTCTGGAAGATGGAGCTAAAAGCGGAGTTCTGGACAGAAATGCCGTTGATGCTCAGAACCGTGTCCCCGACATTCAGCCCCGCGTCGGCGGCGGGACTGCCGGGAACAACGTCGGAGATGGTCGGCAGCGCCGTGTTGATATCGAAAACAATGCCCGTGCGCAGATAAACGTCCGGGTCGCCGGAGTGCTTGTTCGGCTCGAAGATAATCTGCTCGCGCGGGTAGTCGAAAATCAGATTGAACTCGTGCAGGACGCCGTTCCCGACATTGC
>CAXSEA010000171.1:0-8079 GCA_964235675.1 uncultured Armatimonadales bacterium
CGGGCGCGCCGTAGCTTACTCCGGCAGCGAAGAGCAATGCGAAAAAGTGGCCTCGGTGCTGCGCCAGATTCGTCTTCAGGTTGAGACTGACACGGCGATGTAGTTTTTCGTGGTTTTATTGCGTGGCGCTCCGATACAATAATTCATTGTGTCGGAGCTTTTTTTAGTAGGCAGTATTCATGACCCAGCTACAATGCTTCGTGCACGCAAGCAGCTCTGAAGCGACAAAATCAAAGCTCGATTTCCCTGAAATTATCTCCGGAACGGTTCCCGGCCCGCGCTCACGCGCTTTAGCCGAGCGACTGGAGCAGGTGGAGAGTCCGGACACGACGTATTTGTCGCCGGAGTTTCCCGTGTTTTGGGAATCGGCGCACGCCTGCCTGGTGACCGACGTTGACGGCAACACCTTCCTGGACGCGGCTTCTTCCTTCGGCGCGATGAGTGTCGGGCACACTCATCCGGAGGTGGTGGAGGCGGTGCAGGCCCAGGCGGCGCGACTAATGCACGGGATGGGCGACGTTCATCCAAGCCGCGTGAAAGTGGAGTTG
The DNA here is from genome assembly GCA_964235675.1 of uncultured Armatimonadales bacterium. Classification (GTDB taxonomy): domain Bacteria; phylum Armatimonadota; class Armatimonadia; order Armatimonadales; family Capsulimonadaceae; genus CAXSEA01. The sequence goes on from CAXSEA010000171.1 coordinate 549, forward strand.
CTGGAATTGATCGCCGCCTACTCGCCTGTTCCCGAGCCACGCATTATTTTAGGGCAGAGCGGCGCTGAGGCGGTGGAAGCGGCGCTGAAGACCGCCGCGCTCGCCACCGGAAGGCCAGGCGTGCTGGCGTTTCACGGCGGCTACCATGGTTTAACTTACGGCACTTTGGAGCCGACGGCCCGTCCCGCTTTCCGGGAGCCGTTCGCCGCCCAGCGCGGGCAGTTTACGAAGCATTTGCCGTTTGGATGCGACGTCGAGACAATTCGCGGGCTGCTCGCTGACCCGGAGAGGCGAATTGGAGCGGTGATTGTCGAGCCGATTCAAGGGCGGGGCGGAATCCGCATACCGCCCTCCGGATGGCTGCGGGATATCAGTATGGTTTGCCGCGAGTTCGGCGCTCTGCTTATCTTGGATGAAATCTATACGGGGTGGGGACGCACCGGCCGGCTGTTTGCCTGTGAATGGGATGAGGTCACGCCGGATTTGATTTGCGTCGGGAAGGCGATGGGCGGGGGCATGCCGCTGTCGGCTTGTATTGGAGCGCGGGATTTGATCGAGCGGGCTTGGCCGAAATCCACCGGCGAGGCACTGCATACGTCCACGTTTTTGGGTCATCCTCTCGCCTGCGCCGGAGCCTCGGCGGCGATTCGCGTCATCACGCGCGACGATCTGGCGGGACGCGCCGACCGGATCGGCGGCGAGATGCTGGCGGCGCTGCAACGGCTTGCGGAACTGTACCCGGAGAGCATCGTCGAAGCGCGTGGGCGCGGCCTGATGATCGGGGTGGAGATGCGCTCGGCGGAAATCGCGCGGGAGTGCCTGCTTGGTTCTCTGCGGCGCGGCCTGATTCTGCTGCTGGCCGGCGACGATGGGACGGTCGTGGAACTGACGCCACCGCTTATCTTGTCGTCCAAGCAGGCGGCTTGGTGCGTGGAGCAGCTGGCGAGCTGCTTAACCGATCTCCGGCGTAAAACCTAGTACCGGCCCATATCCAGTAAACCCTACCCGCATCCGATGATTTCTGTGTCGAACACGGATTTTGGAGGATACGGTTTATTGGGTGCAATTTTTTCGCCGCTGACGGTTCCGGGTCTTGCGCTGGGCGCGTTATGCCAAGCGCTTGGGCTGCCGTCGCTCGGCTTGCAAACAATGGCCGAAACCGGCTTGACCGCTCACGCGGCTCAGGCGCGGACAGTCCAAAGCAGGTGCGCGGCGACTGTGGCGGCACCCAGGCCCCCGCGCATGGTTGTCCGCGACTTCTCGCAGCTGGCCACGCGCGAGCCGGATGAGCAGCATACCGTCGTGATCGCTCCGGCATCTTCCGAGCCGTTGTACGTCGCGCCGAGCGTTGTAGACAGCGAGCCTATTTTTTACGCGCCGCTCAAGCCTCGGATTTCCGCCGCCGCCGAACCTGTATCGGCTGACTTACCGGCCCCTCAAATCGACTCGCCGCTCCAACCGAGCTATGCGCCTAAGCTAGACGTCTCGCTCGCAGTCGGCGCTCCTGCCGCACTGGAGACGACGAGCGCAGCGCAGTGGCGCAATTCCAGCGCGGCTCTCGGGCAGCAGGAATTGGCTCTGCTGGCAATGGTGAACGAAGAGCGTCAGGAGCGGGGCCTGCAAACTCTGACACTGAGCCCGTTGCTCTGCGAAATCGCGCGCGCGCATTCGGAAGACATGTGCCGGCGCAACTACTTCGACCATATCGCCCCAGCGCCGGGACCGGCCAGCCCGATGGACCGCTACCTGGCCGCTCTCGGACAGCGTCCCAACAGCGCCATGGTGGGTGAGAATATCTATTACCGCTCCGTCACGGATTCCGTCAGCGCCTACGCCGCGCAAGCGCACGACGCATTTATGCATTCGCCCGGCCACCGCGCCAATATCCTGACGCCTCAGTACGACCAGGCGGGGATTGGCATCTACCGCAACCCGTCTACCGGCGAATTCTGGGTGACTGAGGAATTCCTTACAGTTTCGCCATAAAAGTAGACGTCCGCTCCAGATTGACTCGGAACGACCTTGTTAACCACGCGCCGAATCAGCGTTCGCTTCTCTTCCCGCGTGACGCTGCTACTTCCTAAGACGGTTGAAACATCGGCGAGAGCTTTGCGATGCGCTGCTATTTCTAGCCGGTCGATGTCTGGCCCCGTCGTTTGACGATGCGCGCTGTGAGTTGCCCGCGACGATCTTCCATAGACTTCTTGCAAAAGTAGTCAAAGTGCCATTTCTTTGTTGTAGATAGCAGCGATCAGGTTAAAGCGCAAGGCAAATCGCCTGCGCCTATTGCGGTATCTCTCCGCGAGAATGCGGAAGCGCTTGATCCAGCCGATCACGTGCTCGATTAGCTAGCATGCGCTCGCTGGAGAGCTGGTGATTGCTCACCTTTTGCTGGGCAGTAAGAGGATGATGCTTGGAGCTTTTCTTGGGCACCTGAGCATTGAAGTGCAGTTTGTTTAGCCCTAAATAGCCGCTGTCGGCTTTGCAGCAGGTCGACTCTGCTTGCAAAGGCAAGCTGTTTTTCTTGTAAAGAGCAAAGTCATGCATCGCGCCTTTTCCAAAAGCTGTAGCCACAACCCGCCTTGCGCAGGCGTCGATTGCCAGTTGCGCTTTCTGCGTGTGGCGCTTCTTCTTGCCGCTGTAGTGCTCGCGCTGCTTGTCTTTTTTTAGGCCGCTCAATCGGTTGCTCGGTGGCGTCTACGAGCACTACCTCGATGGAGCAGCTCTCGCCGCGCAGGGCTTTCTTGCCAGGCAAGCGGAACTGGCCCGACCTGGCGAGAGCGTTCTCGATCTTGACGATGGTGCGGCAGACATTCGCTTCGGAGACGCCGTAGCTTTGCGCGATATGGAACTGGGTGCGGTATTCGCGCCAGTAGGTCAGCGTCAGCAGCAGTTGGTCGGCCAGGCTCAGCTTGGTCGGACGGCTAAAGGAGCGAATCTGTGCTTCCAAAGCGATGAGCCTGTATGAAAACGTCTCTTTACTCACGCCCGTCAGCCGCTTGAATGCAGCAGGCGGCAAACTTCCAGCTTCCGTATAGCGCATAAAAGCACTATACGATACTTATGCAAGAGGTCTAATAGCTCGTCACTTCGATTTTGTCTCGGCAGTCCGTGGCGCGCCAAGGGAGAACTTCCAGCCCTTTCGGGACATGATCGTGGGGCGCTTGACCACCCAAACAGCAGAGGCACAGTCTGGCTGGACGGCTCGGCAGACTTATGTGGCAATGGAAACTTTTTTAACCACCGCCGCTCTCCTCGGAATAGATGCCTGCGCGATGGATGGCGTTGACCCTACAAAGTTTGACGAGATCGCCGGGCAGGTCGGAACAGACTACCCGACGGTCGCGGCACTCGCCGTCGGCTACCGCTCCAAAATGCGGTTCGAGGAAAGCGAAGTTTTCGTCGCCGCTTAATACTCCCGAAAGGCTTTAGCCATGACCACTCGCATCGGCATCAGAGGCTTCGGACGGATCGGGCGCAACTCGCTCGAAGCGATTCTGAGCGACTACCCTGGCGAGATTGAAATTGCAGCTATCAATGACCTGACAGACGCGAAGACCAATGCGCACCTTCTCAAATACGACACGACCTATACCGCTCCGCGCGAAATTATCGCCCGACATCTTATGATAATCTGCCCGACGTTGAAGCTGTCCATCTCGCGCAGAGCGGAGACCGCCGGGCAATGGAGTTGCTAATGAAGCGACCCGTGGGTTTGATTCGGCGCACGGTCAACGGGCGCAACCTGGGAAGGGCGACTCTGGCGCCAATGGCTTTCCCACATCGCGCGGCTGGCCGCAGTGGCACGTCGAGCCGGACATTCTCAGGGTGTCGATTTTGCGCAGGCTCTATGAGCTCGCTTTGAGCGACCCGGCGCAACGGCGATATCTACCGCCGCTTGAAGCGGCGCATCAGGAGTTCGGCGAGTAGAGCACTTCCCTACCCTCCCGATGAGAATACTCGCCCTATCCGACATCCATGCCTCGTAGAACAGTCGGCAGGTTCTAAATAGCCGCCTAATTAGAGCTCCCCCGAGCCGCTTCCCTCAGTCGCTCCGCGTCTTTCTTCGGCGGTACGCCGAAGAAGCTTTTGTATTCGCGGCTGAAGTGCGCCGCATCGTCGTAGCCCACCCGGCTACCCGCATCGGCGGCGTCGAGCACCTCATAGAGCATCAGACGGCGGGCCTCCTGGAGCCGCATCCGCTTCTGAAATTGCAGAGGACTCAAGCCGACGACAGCTTTGAAGTGGGAATGGAAACTGGAGACGCTCATCCCGATTTCTTTCGCAACCTCCTCAACCCGCAGGGGTTGAGCGAGGTTTCTTCGCAACTGCTCAGCAGCACGTGCAATATAGTGGGTGTTGCCGCCCTGGTCTGCCATGCGGCGAAGCTGGTCGCCCCGCTCTCCCAAGAGCAGACGGTAAACAACCTCCCGTGTGACAAGCGGCGTGAGAATCTTTGCTTCGTCCGGCGCATCAAGGAGTCTAACGAGTCGTACCACAGCACCCAGCAGGCCAGTGTCAAGCGGACCTGTGTTCATAGCCTTCACTTGAGCAGGCTTTGCAGGCGAAGGTAGCTTAGCCTCGGCCGCAACCTCGCGAACTATGGCCATGTCAAGCTCCCAATGGAGGCTGAGGTACGGCTGCTCCCTGCTCGCTTCCAGCACCCAGCTCACCACAGGAAGCTCGACTGTGACGAGAAGATAATGGGCAGGGTCATAGCAGTAGCGATTACTGCCTACGAGCACCTCTTTGCTGCCCTGCGCGATCATGCACAGAGCAGGACCATATAGACCATGAACCGCCACCATTGGCAAGGAGCTGCGCTGCAAGTAAAGTCCCTGCATAGGATTGGCCGACCCGTCCTCATGCATGACTTGCGCGACGCATTCCACGAGCTCCTCTTTGTCGGCTTGCGCCCTGTGCTCTACCCGCTCTCTGGTATTCCGGTTCAAACTGTGCCTCTTTAGCCTTGCCGCGAATCGCGGCTCCATTCATCGCATCGCTACGATCCACCTCATTAATATTCAGAGAATTGTACAATACTCTCCCAGAATTATCCAACCTAAGCGTTCTTCTGGCGCATTATAATCATACCGACGCAGACAAGCTAAGGAGACGATAATGAAATCTGTATTAATGGTGCTGACGGGCGCTAAGATTTGGACTATGAAGAACGGAACAGCGCACCCTACCGGGTTCTGGGCCGAAGAGTTCATCAAGCCGCACCAGGTTTTCACCAATGCGGGGCTGGAGATTACCCTTGCGACCCCCGGCGGCGTCACGCCTACCGTGGATGACCTCAGCCTTTCGTTGGGCATGAACGACGACGACGCAGCCAAGATTGCCGATCAGCGGGTGTACCTCAAGCAGATGGCGGCCGTGTTAGCCGCAGCGGTGGATCTGGAAGAAGTGCGAGCCGGCTCCTACGATGCGGTGTTCGTGGTCGGAGGGCATGGGCCGATGCAGGATTTGGCGGTGCATCCTTCCTTCGGCGACTTCCTGGCCTCTATGCTGGATGCTCCTGGCAAGACCGTATCTGCCGTTTGTCATGGTCCGGCAAGTTTCCTGCCTGCCCACCGGGCCGACGGCTCATGGCTGTTCAAGGGACGCGCGCTGACCGGGTTCAGCAACGAAGAAGAAACGCAAGCAACATTCGCCGGCAACGCGCCCTGGCTTCTGGAAGACCGGCTGCGCCTCGCTGGGGCTAAGTATGAAGCCAGTCCGGCGCAGAGCGTCCATGTGGTCATAGACGGCAATCTTATCACGGGTCAGAACCCGGCCTCCGCAGAGGCCACAGCTACTTCTGTAGTGAAGCACCTCGGCAGCGTGGCTTAGGCCGGAACGCGAAAAAAGACGAAGAGTACGCAAAAAATGAAAAAGGTTTTGATCACAGGCGCGGGAACCGGCCTTGGACACGGAGTGGCGATACAACTCGCGGAGAAAGGTTTCGAGGTAATTGCCGCTGTCGAGATTTACGCTCAGGTCCAGCCCCTGAAACGCGAAGCGGCTGCGCGAGGAATCAGCCTCCAGGTCGAGAAACTGGATGTGACAGTGGAAGGGGACCGCAAAAAGGCCCTGGCCTGGAATGTTGAGATACTTGTGAACAACGCCGGTGTTTTGGAGGGCGGATCGGTTGTGGACATACCCGGCGCCAACATGCGGCGCGAGTTTGAAGTCAACGTAGTCGGCCCACTGCTGCTAACGCAGGGGATAGCGAAACAAATGGTCAAGCGGGGCGAGGGAAGGATCGTGTGGGTCTCCTCGCGCGAGGGAATCAACGTCAACCCCTTCACTGGAATCTACTCCGCCTCAAAGCACGCCGTCGAAGCCATTGCCGAGACGATGAGCCTAGAGCTTCAGGAATTCGGGATTGAAGTGGCGACAATTAATCCGGGGCCGTTCCTGACGGGCTTCAACGATCGCGGCTTTCAGACGTGGGAGAGCTGGGAGGATAAACCGTCCGAGCGGCTGTTCGACTATTCAAAGATCGCGTTCCCAAGAGCACAGTATGATCCGGAAATCATGATCAAAACGATGACCGCAGTGGTCGCGGGTGAGATCGATGACTACCGCAACCTCGAACCCAAATCCATGATCGAGGAGACCAGGAAGAACATCGAGGAACCCTGGACGAAGAAGACGCGGGAAAACCTTGGGAGCAGGCCAGTTGATCTTCAAAAGTGCTACGAGATGCAGCCAGAGACACCTGTGGGAGCCTAAGACACTTTGCCCTCGGGGCGACCCGTTGCTCGCCCCGTCGCCCTACTGCACCTACCCAGTTCACCAACCCGCCCCAAGACGCGGCAGACATTGCGGCAGTAGACGCTATCCCGGCGCTGAGTGCAGCGCGGAGTTTGCTGGGAAGAGACATGAAGTGACTCCTGTAGTAATTGGTCGAAAACCGCCGAGCTTATTACATCGCGCGCGGAGTACGAGCAGTCAAACAGAAATCATACAACAAAGCTATAGGAGGCGTGGGCGATCTGCTTATGCACGTCCGCGGGTGCATCGAGTACCCAGAGGTAAAGGCGCCATACCCATGAGCAGCCCACTTCGAAATGTCGAAGTGGGGGTTCTGATCTGGACATTGTAGGATACGAAGATAAATGTGCGAACGCGTGTTATTGGCGGAAATGCGTCCCCGACATCTTTCATAAAATCTGCCTATTTGCAGTACAGCGCCCAGGTGCATTCACCTTTGTATACTGTGCACCGATATAAGAACATGAGGACGGACAGCGCCGCTAACTCAGAGTACGGCACAGACACGATCTCCACGGCCATGCAGTACGACGCTTCACCTTTTCATCACGCGCATTGCCAATTCTTTTCGAATTGTCGAACTTTACAGACGATCCACGTGGTTATCAGGACGCAGACTGCTCGTCGGCAAACCAGATACTGATCTCCTGGTCCGCAACTCTAAAGATCATCGAGAAATTTCTGATGGTCACTCCGTAATCACGATTCGCGTGCAAAAGCTCTCATCCACATTGAAAAGTGGATGAGAGCTGTTGTTTGAGCAGGGCAG
>CAXSEA010000172.1:0-8074 GCA_964235675.1 uncultured Armatimonadales bacterium
AGCACAAAAAGAGGAGAGCAATATGCTCTCCTCGTTTGGTGCTTCGATTGATGAAAGGCGTATTAGGCGGTAAGGCCTTGGTTGTGCGCCGCTTCCTTCGCGGAGGTCAGCGTGTCGGTGGCGACGCTGCTGATTTTGTCGCCGAGACCGTGGGCGGCGTCCGTCGCTTTCTGCACCAGGTTATCCTTGGCCGCGCCCATCAACTTGTGCTCGGGAGCGGTTTCTGGGATGGCCAGGGCAATTGCCATGCCGACCGCCAGCGCCACGCCGCCGACAGCGAGCGGGTTGTCCTGCAAGGAGCGCTGGAAGAAGTCGGTGCTGGCTTGCGCCGTGCCTTGGACGGCTTGGACGGCGTCGTGCGCCTTATCTTGGACAGTGCCGGCGGCACCGGTGAGCGAGCTTTGCACTTGGCCAGCTACCTGGGTGGTCTTATCCTGAACTTGGTGCACCAGATTGCCCGCAGCATCTTGGACTTGACCGGCGGCGTCGCTGACTTTGCCTGCGGCGGTGTGGGCCGCATCGCTGACCGCGCTGCCCGCTGACTGGGCCGCGCCCGCTACCGCTCCGGCCGCATCAGTGGCTCCTGGTGTGTAGCCGGTGACCGGAAAGCTGGTGCCGCCGGGATTATAGCCAGTGGCTGGGTTATAGCCGACTGCGGGAATGCTGGCGCTTTTAGTAGCAGCGCCATTGCCCTTGAAGAGCAGATAAAGGCCGAGTCCGACGAGGCCCGCCGCGAGGGGGTTTTGCTTAACGTTATCGAGAACTGACATGCTGGCTCCCTTGGCGGATTCTACCGCGCCGCCAAGCGCGTCTTTTGAATTGTCCACGGCACCGTTCCAGACGGTTTTGCTTTCGTGGACGATGCCGTGAACCAAATGATGAGCGGCCTCGGAGACAATCTCCGGCAGAGTGTCGCGGATATGCTGCACAAACTCTATCGCCGCGTCTTTCGCGTGGTTGGCCGTGTCTTTCGCCGCGTCGAGCACCGCTTCCTTGGCTTCTTCGGCCAGATGGTGCGGATTGAGCTTTTCGCCGAGGGCGGCAAGCGTATCGCTCATCTCGTCGCGCGTGTGCTGAATATCGCTGGGCGTTACATCGTCGGGATCGACGACCGGATGAGCGTCAGGCGCGGTGCCGTAGCCATAATTCGTGTCGGAATAGGTCATTTACGTTGATCCTTGGCCCATTGCACGTCTTCTTTAAGCGTTTCCACTGTCTGCTGCGGCACGGGGTCCATTTGCTTGAAAGCTTCCAGGCCTTTCATTACCAAAAATCCACCGACGCCTGCAACAATTATGCCGATGATTAAAGCCGACAGCCATGGGGCCATACCCCAATGGATGAGCAGCAATATAATAGCGGCGACAATTGCCATCAGGCCGATGTAGGCGACGACTCCGCCAGCGGCGACCGCAGCGGCGTTCTTGCCGGCCACGGCGGCCTTTTCGGTCATTTCATGCTTGGCGAGATTGATTTCCTGGCTGACCAGGGTGTTGGTCTCGCGCATCAGATCGCCGAGAAGCTCGCCTAGCGAGCGCTCCGCCGCAGGGGCAGGCGCGTGCGCCGGCTGCTGACGGGTCTCATAGGTCATTGGTCATCCTCGCGCCGGTGACGTCGGCCACTTCAATATAGTCAATACCGCTGGAGGTCGGCGCGAACTCGTCCTCATCGCCGACATCGACGCCGTGCAGGGCGGGGCCATCGCCCATGCCGGTCGCCGCCGGGACATCGTGGGTAGTAGGAGACGCGGGAGCGTTGGAGTAGTAGCCGCCGCCCGTTGAAGATGCCGGAGCCGGAGGAACCGGCGTGGAAGCAGCAGGCGCGGGAGTAGACGTAGGCACGGAAACCGCACTTGCCGCAGCTGCCTTGCCGGAGCTTTTCAGGAAGCGCGCGGCGACTGCGCCTAAGATTGCGGCGGTGCTCAGGAATACGATCGGGTTGGCACGACCATACTCGCTGATATCGCTGACCAGCTCGTCGAACTGTTTTTTCTTCAGGTAGTCGCCGACCTTGGTTATCTCTTCAGCGGCCTTGTCGCCGTACCCGGCGATTGCGGGCTGGCCTTGCTCTTTAAGCGTATTGCTTGCTTGCATGAGCACCAGCGCGACGCTGTCAATGGCTCCGGCAAGGTTGTCTTTCTGTGTTGAAAGCTGCCCCTTGACCTGATCCGTCACTTTGCTGACCGTTTGTCCGGCAATTTGCTGCCCCTGCTGAACAGCGTGCTGGGTTTGATCTTTCACTTGATCTCCGAGCGATGCGTTTTCGTCCATTATGAAACTCTTCTCCTCGCAAAAAACTTTTGCTGTAATAACGTGTTGACGCGCCACACGTGTTGCGCGATCATTCGGAGCGTTATCTTCCCGCGTGCATATGCAAGTGAAACTCTTAGGGTGCGCTAAAGACAGATGCGGCGATTAATATTCGAGCTGATGCTGCCAATTGCGAGCGAAATAAATTGAATATGCAAGAGCAGTCTGTTAATTTCAGAGGAATAGCTTAGGCGGCGGTGGCGACTATGGCGCTCATCGGCTCCATGGTGGCGCGGGAGGTGCTGACGCCGCTTTCGGAGATAGCGGGGGCTTCCATGGAGAGGACTCGGGAGACGCCGGGCTCCTGCATGGTGACGCCGTACCAGCAGCGGGCGGCTTCCATGGTGGAGGGGTTATGGGTGATGACCAGGAACTGGCCTTCCTTGCCGAAGTCGGAGAGTAGGGAGGCGAAGCGCTCGACATTGACGCCGTCGAGGGGGGCATCGACTTCGTCCATGACGCAGAACGGCGCGGGGCGCACTTTAAGGAAGGCGAAGAGCAACGCAGTGGCGGTGAGAGCGCGCTCGCCGCCGGAAAGGAGCATCAGGTTCTGCTTTTTTTTGCCAGGGGCCTGTACGGCGATCTCGACGCCGGTTTCGAGGAGGTTGCCGGGGTCGGTGAGGCTGAGCTCGGTGTGACCGCCGCCCATCAGGCGCTGGAAGATTTTCTCGAACTCGACGCCAACTTTGTTGAACGAATCCATGAAGAGGCCGCGCGTGGAATCGTCGATCTCGCGGATGGCGGCGAGGACTTTGTCTTTGGCGATCTCGGCGTCGCGCTGCTGGGCGGAGGTGGAGTCGTAGCGCTCCTTGAGCTCGGCGTACTCCGCGGCGGCTCCGGTGTTGACTTCTCCGAAGGCGCGCAATTCGCGTCGGAGGCGGGCGACTTCGCGCGGGGTGTCGGCGGCGACTTCGGGAGTAGCGGGCTGGGCGAGAGCGTCGGCGACGGTGCAGTCGTATTCGTCCAGCAGGCGCTGGGCGGACTGGCTTTGCTGCATTTGCAGGCGCGCTTCCTTCAACTCGGCGGCCTGGGCGGCGGCGAGGGTTTGAGAGCGCTCCTCGGCGACGGCATGGGCGCGGATTTGCGCTTCACGGGATTCATTGGCGATGCGCCGGCGCTGGTCGCCCTGAGCGTCGAGATCGAGCTTTAATGCGGTGAGGTCGATGGTCGCTTCGGTTTCGCGGGCTTCCAAGTCGCCGTGTCCCGCCCCCAGCGTTTCGGCTTCGGCGAGCAGGGCGGCGAGGCGCTCGGCGCGTCGGTCGCGCTGATGGCTTAGGCGCTCCATCTCGCCCGTATTGGCGCGGGCGGCCTGGGCCTGGCCGCGCGCTTTTTCCTGCGCCGACGCGAGCGCGATGCGGAGTTGCAGCAGTTCTTCCTGTAAGCCCTGCTCCTGCTCGATCAAGCTGGGCAGGAGGGCGGCATCGGTGGAATCGGAGTCGGAACGGATAGTGTCTTCACTTGCGGAGGACGGCGCGGCGGCGTGGTGGCGCTGCTTGTCGTCCAAGGCGGTGGCGGCTTGGACGCGTTGGGCGCGCACGAGTTCCAGGCGAGTGTGAGCTTCCTTGCGGGCCTGCTCCTCGCGGGCTTGGTCGCGGGCGGCCTCGTGCCGCGATCTGTCCGCGGCGGCGAGAGCGGCTTGGGCGATTTGGCGGGCGGATTGCGCCTGCTGCTGCAACGTAATCGACGCGCGGAGGCTTGCTTGGTTCTCGGTCTCCTCGCCTTCCTGCTCGGCAAGCTGCACGCGCCCGTTTTGAGTTCGCTCGGTGAGGGTGACGATCTCGGTTTTGCGGTGCAGCAGCGAGCCTTGGGCTTTGGTAGCGGAGCCGCCGGACATCGCGCCGTTGGGCGTGAGCACTTCGCCGGTGAGGGTGACTACTTTGCCCCAGCCTCGCGCTCGGTCGGCGACGGCGATAGCGTCGTTGATGGTTTTGCAGATGAGGACGCGCCCGAGCAGCATTTCCATGACGGGAGCGTAGCGCTGGTCGTAGGCGGCGAGATCGGCGGCGCAGCCGAGGTAGCCGTCGAGGCCGGACGGCACCTGCGGGCGCGGGCCGCCGGAGCGGATACGGTTTAGCGGGAGAAAGGTCGCCCGCCCTGCCCGCTCTCGCTTGAGGTGCTCGATGCCCGCTTTGGCTTCGGCTTCGGTGGTGACGATAATATCTTGGAGGGAGCCGCCCATGGCGACGTCGTAGGCGATGTCGTAGCCTTGCGGGGCGGTGAAGGCGTCGGCGACGACCTTGTATTCGCCGTTAAGCCTTCCCCGCTGCGACGCTTGGAGAATGGCGCGGACTCCCGCGTAGTAGCCTTCTTGCGCGGCTTCCAGTTCTTGCAGGGTTTGGAGGCGCGACCAGAGCGAGGCGAGGTCGCTTTGCAGCATCGAGACGCCTTTTTGGGCCTCGTGGAGCGCTTCGCGGGCGGCGTGGACGGATTGATCGGCTCCGACCAAGGCGTTTTCGGAGTCTTTCAGCTTAGCAGCGGCAGCTTCGTGCTCGCCCTTTCGCGCGGTTTGCTCGCCGCCGACCTGCTGCAGCGCGGCGTCGAGGATCTCGACGCGTCGGGCGAGTTCCTGCTCCTGCTCGTCGAATTGCAGCAGACGCGCTTGAAGCTGGGCCAGCTCGGCTTCCCGGGCGATTTTGGCCCGCTCGCGCTCGGCGACGCGGATGCGGCGGTTTTCCTCAGCCTGGCGGAGCGAGGCAATTTTGGGGAGGATAGCTTTGCGCTGGCCGTCCAGGAGGTCGATTCTGGCCTGCGCGGCGTGGATGGCGGCGTCGGCTTCCTTGATGCCCGCGCCGGATTCCTCGCGCTCGGCGATCACGGTCTCCAGGCGGGCGTCGGTGTCGCCTACTTCGGCCTGCAGGGCTTCAATCTGGGCGGCGACGCTTTGGGCGCGCTGGGCGGACAAGGCTCGCTCGCCGCGGACGCGCTCGGCGTGGGTGAGCGCGGCCTGGTGGCGGGTACGGAGACCGTCGAGGCGGTGGTCGGCCTCGCCCAGAGTGTGCGCCAGGGCGGCGGCGCGCTCTTCGGCGGCGCGAGCGGCGGCGGCGAAATCACCGGACTGCTTCAGCGCTTTGTCGCGGTCAGCGCGGGCGGCGGCGAGCTGGGCCTCGACAGTGCGGACTTCGGCGATGAGGAAGTTGCGCTCCAACGATTCCAGGCGAGATTTGGCGTCGTTGTAGCGGGTGGCGATTTCGGCGGCGCGTTCCAGCGGGCCAAGCTGGCGCTCCACCTCGCGGACGATGTCGCGGACGCGGACTAGATTGCCTTCGGTTTGTTCCAGCTTGCGGAGGGCCTCGCGCTTTTTCACGCGGAATTTATGGATCCCGGCGGCTTCCTCGAATAAGGGGCGGCGGGCCTGCGGGTCGGCGGAAAGTACGGCGTCTACTTCGGATTGGTTGACGAGCGCGTAGGATTCGCGGCCGACTCCGGTGTCCAGGAACAGCTCGTGGATGTCTTTTAGGCGGCAGGGGGTCTTGTTAATGAAGAACTCGCCTTCACCGCTGCGGTAGGCGCGCCGGGTGATGGTAACTTCGTCGAAGGCGAGCGGCAGGGAGCCGTCGGTGTTGTCGACGGTGAGGGAGACTTCGGCGAGGCCGGTGGGCTTGCGGAGCGAGGAGCCGGAAAAGATGACGTCCTGGAGCTTGACGCCGCGAATGGCGGAGGCGCGCTGCTCGCCCAGCACCCACAATATGGCGTCGGAGATGTTGGACTTGCCGCTGCCGTTGGGACCGACGATGGCGGTGACGCCGGGCGAGAACTCCACGGTGGTGCGCTCGGCGAAGGTTTTGAAACCGGTTAGCTGCAGCTTTTTTAGGTGCAAGTGCGGGAGACTGTTCTAATCAGAAAAGAGATTGACCCCGTAGTTTTGCTGGCCGGAGGTCTTAGGGGGAGTGTAACCTGGGGCGCGGGGTTTGTCAAACACCCTATCCGGGCTCTCGCCCACCTTCCCTGAAAGGGAAGGAATTGAATACAGCCAATGGTCGGCTATACAGAACGCATTCTAACGATAAGCAAATCTCAACGTCGTAAACAATTCCTTCCCTTTCAGGGAAGGTGGGCGAGAGCCCGGATGGGTTTTCCGGCATATCTACCGCGTTTGCTTGATGCCGCTGGTCTGGGTATTACTTAAAGCATTAGGAGTACCGAATAATGATTCACCAAGCTCGATTCTTAAGTGTTTTAGGGGCCGCAGTAATGCTTATGGCCGCGCCGGTCGCATCGCTGGCGCAAACTTTACCTCAGCCGAACGATATTTCCAGCGCCAGCTCGAAGTATTCCTCGACTTCGGTGTTCGTGGGCGGCACGCCGATCATGCGGGTGCGGTTCGGGGCGTCGGGCTATACGCCGGAGCAGCGGGCGGCGGCGATTCAGGAGCGCGTGAATAATATTTTGAGCCAGGGAGCGATTCTGCCGGCTGATATTTCCGTGCAGGATCTTGACCGCAACGACTCCGCTGTTTACGTGAAAGGCAATCTTCTCTTTACAGCCGACGCCGCCACTGCCAAGTACAACACGACCACCGCGCACGCGCTGGCGGTGAAGTGGGCGAATACGATGCGTCAGGTGCTGCCTGAGTTGACAGAGGCGAAGTAAGAAACCCATCTGGCCTTTCAGGCCACCTTCCCGGTCGGGAAGGAAAAGTCTACGGCCATATTCTATGGCCGTCACAAAATGCAGCGCCATCTTATATTTCCTTCCCGACCGGGAAGGTGGCCTGAAAGGCCGGATGGGTTTCTTAGCGTATCAGCTCTAACGAAAGCTCCCACAGACGGTTGGCGGCTTCCGGGTCGAGCGCCCATTCCTTGACGCCTTTCGCGCCTAAGCCTTCCGTATCGTTCGGCACTGTTTTAGCTTCGTTGCAATCCTCCAGATAATGACCTCCCGTATGGGCGAACTCGGGGGAGATTGCCGCAACCAAAGTCGTGGACGCGCCTTGCTGAGTGCTTTTGAAAACGAGCGATCCGTCTTCGACCCTCTTTTTCCAACCATCCCTGAACTCCTGCGGAACGTATTTTTGCAGACCGGTCATGATGCCGCCGGGCATGAGGGCGTTGGCGACGATGCCGTCGTCTTTCCAGCGGCGGGTGGCTTCCACAGCAAGCAGGACATTGGCTGTTTTGGACTGGCCGTAGGCACTCCAGGGATCGTAAGGGCGACTGTCGAAGTTGATGTCGTCGAAGATCACCGGCGAGCGCATGTGGCCACCGGACGAGACGCTGACGATCCGCGCGCCGCCGTGGAGATCGGCTCCGGCGGCGAGGGCGGAGTGGAGGCCGTCGGTGAGGGCGAAATGGCCGATGTGGTTGGTGGCGAACTGCATCTCCCATCCGCTTGCAGTGAGCGTGAGCTCCGGGAGGGCCATGATTCCGGCGTTGTTGATGAGCAGGTCGAGCGGGCCTTCCCACGCTTTGACGAACTCCGCGACACTGGCTAGGTCGCCGAGGTCGAGATGCGCCACGCGCACGCTATTGTTGCCGGTGGACAAGGCGATGTCCTCAGCGGTCTTGTGGCCCGCTTCGACGTTGCGCACCGCGATGGTGACCTGCGCTCCCGCTCGCGCGAGGGAACGCGCTGTTTCCACGCCGATGCCGGAGCTCGCGCCGGTGACGATGGCGGTGAGGCCGGAGAGATCGTGACCGGCGACTACTTCGTCGGCGGTGGATTTAGCGTTGAAGGGAGTGGTGGTGAGTGTCATGTTAGGTGTTTACCCATACGGAACCCATCCGGCCTTTCAGGCCACCTTCCCGGTCGGGAAGGAAAAGTCTACG
>CAXSEA010000173.1:0-8045 GCA_964235675.1 uncultured Armatimonadales bacterium
TCATCTGAACTCCCCTCCATTCTCTGGAGGGGCTGGGGGAGGTCTGGAGCTCCTGTCTGACAAGCTCAATGAAGCTGCCGTGAAGCGCTCCCGACCTCCCCTCACCCCTCTATTTCTATGGAGCGTTATGTGCGCGGCTAGTCCTTCTCTTTAGGAAAGGTGCCCGAAGGGCGGATAGGTCTCCGCAAGGTGTTCTTCTACACCCTCTTAGCTGGAAAGGAGGAAAATCACAAAGCTATCTTCGCAGACTTCTCCAAACTCTTTCAGCCAGCCCGTCACTTCTCGAAATAACTTGCCCGGTCGATATCGGCAAGCAGTCCAGGCTGCGCCGGATGCCAGTTCATCTGCTCCTGAGTCAAACTGCTGGAGACCGGATTGTCGATCGCAACGAACATCGAAAGCCAGCCAAACTGCTTGCCCGCTTCTTTGGTTGGCTTGGAGCTGACCGGCACGCCCAGATGCCTGCCGATACCCTCGGCAATCTCACGGAACGCTATGCCTTCTTCGGCGACGCCGTGATATTTGGCTCCGGCGGAGCCGTTCTCCAGCGCCAGCCGGAACAACCGAGCCGCGTCGAGCCGGTGCACCGCGCCCCAGCGGTTCGCGCCACTTCCGACATAAGCCGACACGCCGGTTTTCCGCGCGCTGCCGATCAAGTTTGGAATGAACCCAGCGATATCGCCGTCGCCGTGCACCGTCGGCGGCAGACGTATCAGCGACGCGCGCACCCCGCGCGAGGAAGCCGTCGCCAGCGCCGCTTCTTCGGCCAGAGCGCGAGGGCCGCCGACCGCGCTTGGGTCGGGCGCGTCGCGCTCGGTCCCCAAGCGGCCCGGCGTGAGCGACATGGTCGGCGCGGTGACCACGAGCGTCCGGTCAGCCCCGACCAGCGCCGCGCCGATCGTCTCGATTGCGCAGCGGTCAGTTTCGACGGCGGCTGCCATGAATCTCGGCATGATACCGGCTGGGCTGCCCCCGGCCAAGACGCGCAGCCGCGTCCCGAGGCTGGCATGGTCAAACGCATGAAAAAAAGCGGTATGAACCGCGCCCTCGGCTTTGGCCGCTCCCTTGCGCAAGCTCTCCACGTCCTCGATCGTGCCGCGATGTGCTTCCGCGCCGGCGGCGATCAGGGCTTTGGCGGACGCCTCCGAGCGAGCCAGGCCAATCACCTGATGCCCCGCGCCGATCAATTCCTGAACAACCGCCGAGCCGATAAAGCCCGTGGCTCCCGTCACAAAAACACGCATTATAATCGCTCCTTTACAGAGTCGCCAACGCTCGCTCCACCGCCTGTCGATAGGGAAGGGGTGGTCGAGGCAGAATCGCGCGGATCGGCATGGGATCGCCTATCGCGTCGGTGTCCATCCCGTCCACAAAGCCCTTGATCGAGCCAAGCGGAAGCTTGCTGGATCTTTCCACAGCCGGCGCAAGCAGGCTCAGAAGAAGCGGCGCGACATGAACTTTGATAGGTGGCCGTCGGTTCAGAGCATCGGCGGCGATATCGATCATCTGGTTGCTGGTGAGAATATCGTCGCAGCTCACGTCGTAGGCATGCCCATAGGCGCGGGCGTCGCTCAGCACGCCGACAAGGTAGTAAACCAAATCGCCGAGAGCGATGTTGCGCCATTTTTGCCGCCCGGAGCCGAAAACGACAGCCACCCGCCGCTTGGCCTGCCCCACCATCATGTCGAACCCGCGCCCGCCCGCGCCGACAATCTGCCCCGGCCGGATTACAGTCGCGTCGAGGCCGCTCATCAGCAGGAACTGCTCCGCTTCCCAGCGTCCGCGCAGCCATTCGCTCCGCGCCTCAGCCGAAGTTCCCAGCGACGTGATATAAACCAGCCGGCGCGCGTCCTGCTCCCGGCACGCCGCCACGACATTTTGCAATCCAGCTGTTTCGATCTCCATGAAACTCCACGACGCTCCCCCATTTTGCTGAGGCGAGAGCGTATGAAGAGAAATATAGACTGCCTGTACGGACTCCACGGCGCGCTGGATTGAAGCCAAATCAGAGATGTCGCCCTGGACAATTTCGCACCCGGACGCTGCCAATCCCTGAGCCTTGGCCGGGTTCCGCGCCAAGCACCGAACCAAGTATCCGTTCGCGAGCAGCGCTTTTGCCAAATGGCTCCCAACAAACCCCGACGCGCCGATCACAAGGACTGTTTTTATCCGCGGTTGTCGGCTCATGCGTCGCTTCTAAAAGGGTGTAGGGCACCGAACGGCGATCCCCATCCGGCCTTTTAGACCGAATGGGGTCTTCCAAGCCTCACCAAATCGATGCAAATTAATATTTGCTGGATTGAGAGGCGTCGAAATAGCCGTTCTCCTTCATATCAGTGAGAAGATCCGGCCCCTGGGGAGTCCAGCCCATCGTTTCGCGCGTAATCGCGCTGGAGACCGGCGCATCGCTTCCGGCGAACATCGCCATCCAGCCGTAATACTCCGACGCTTCGTCCGGGGTAAGGCTGCGGACCGGCACGCCAAGTCCCTCTCCAATGGCTTCGGCGATTTGGCGCATCGGAACGCCTTCCTCGGCAATCGCGTGCAGACGCGTGCCCGGCGCGGCTTTTTCCAGCGCGAGCCGGTACAGACGCGCGGCGTCCAGACGGTGCACCGCCGGCCAGCGGTTCTCGCCCTCGCCGATATAAGCGGCGTATCCCTTCTGCCGCGCGAGACCGATCAGCATCGGCACGAAGCCGCCGTCGCCCGCGCCGTGGACAGTCGGCGCCAGACGCATCAAGCTGGCGCGAACGCCGCGCCCGGCGGCTTCCATCACCACCGATTCCGTGGCGGCGCGGGGATTCGCCTGGGGCGGGGCCGAATCGTTTTCGGTAAGCAGTTGCCCCGGCGTCATCAGCAAGACTCCGAACGTGGAGACAAACGGCTTATCAGTTCCCGCCAAAGCATTCGCCAACGTTTGAATCGCCTGGCGATCCGCGCCGACAGAGGCCATGAAGTTGGAAAAGTCGTGGATAAACGCGAGATGCGCCACTCCGTCGCTCGCCTTCGCCCCGGCGGCCAAGCTTTCGGGGTCGGACAAATCCCCGCGATGCACTTCCGCACCCATCTTCGTCAGAGCGTCGGCGGATGCGTCGTTGCGCGCCAGTCCAAGCACTTGATGTCCCGCGCCCATAAGCTCCTGAACAACCGCCGACCCGATAAAGCCCGTGGCTCCTGTCACGAAAACTTTCATTACTTAATTCTCCTGAGTCCGCCGAATGTATACTGAAGGCTCAGTGCAAAGCACAACCTTCAAAGCGTTGCCGATAGTCTAGCACGATTACTCTCGCGAAAGCAATATGTCTTCGATCCGATTATTTATTCTTTCCTCGTTCGCCCAGCACGGCCCGATACACGGCCATCGCCTGCGGGCCGAGGCCGAGCGCAACCGGGTGCCCCTTTGGACCGATATTACCGTCGGCGCGGTCTACGGCGCGATGAAGCGCCTCGCCGCCGACGGACTTCTGCGGGAAGCGGGCAGCGAGCGCGAGGGAAACCGCCCGACCCGCCAACTCTACGAAATCACCGATCAAGGACGCGCCGCTCTCGCCGATTTGCGCCGGGAGGGTCTCAGCGAGTTCTGGTTCAAGTTCGACCCCTTCGACCTCGCCCTGACACTCGCCGATCCGGACACTCTGGACGATCTGCCGTCCGTCCTCGCCCAACGCCTCGAAACGGCGTACGGCCTGCTGGCGGAAATTAAAAGCTCCAGCGAGGCCGCGCGGGATTATATCGGCGTCGCCAAGCAGTGGGCGCTCCGCCACATCGAATACCGTATCCAGGCCGAAGTCGATTACCTCACCGACTTAGTCGCCGCCGCCCCCGAAATCGTCGCCGACGAGCGCCACCCCCGCCCCCGAAAGCAAAAACCAAACTGATTATGATGGAGAAGCCGTCTGGTTTCCCCTCCTTTTCCAAGGAGGGGATTAAGGGGAGGTCCGCCCAGCACAAATACTGCATAAAAACTAAACTCCGACCCCTATTCTTATATTAGGAGGGAAGTTCAAATGACTTTCAAACCCTCTACAGGCAAAGACAAGTTGAGGCACTCCGCTGACTCGATCTAAGTCCTTCCCTTCAGGGAAGGTGGCACGCTTCCGAGCGTGACGGATAGGTCCCTAGAGCCGAAGGCCAGGCGTTCTACACACTCCAAGAGCCGATTCCGAGAAGATGCGTCCGTTCTGGATATACGGCGGCAAAAAGCGTCGTGCGGATTTCCTTCCCTTCAGGGAAGGTGCCCGTGAGGGCGGATAGGTGGGAAGGCAGCCATAACTCCAAACAGTGTCCCTAACATAAGCTTGTTGAAACCAGCTCTAAGCAAGAGAACTCAAAGCATCCGCCATCTCGTGATGCGGCATGGCGGCGCGCCCGATTCCGCGCGAGCGCAGGATGCGGGACACCTGGTCGCCTAAATAAGCCAGAGCGTCGGTGGGCACATTCGCGCTCGGCGCGGGGCCGAGATGAAACGCGCGCGCATCGGCGGCGCTCCGCGCGGCATTGGGGGCGTCCTGGGTCAGCAGCAAAATTGGAATCCGTGCAATGGAATCCTCCGATTTCAACGCCCGCAGCAAATCAAACAGCACCCGGTCCGGCACCGCCCCCCCTGCGCTTTGGATGCAATCGGCATCGATCAGCAATGCATCGGGCGGCGCGGCAATCGCCAGCAAGATCGCATCCTCCGCGCTCGGGGCGTGCCGCAGCTCCACGCCCAACGCCTGGAGCGATGCCCGCTCCGCCTCGAATTGAGCTCCACCATCCCCTTCGCCATCGCCGCCCGCCAGCGCTACGGAAAGGACAACCGGCGCTCTCACCGGAAGCCCCGGCTGGCACACCTGCGCAATCAGCGCGGCGGCCAGCGGTTTTACCGGCAGCGGCTTCGGCAGCAGAGAGAACGCGCCCAGCGACAGCATTCCATGGACCGGGTCGCCCACCAGCGAGTACGCCATCACCGGCAAGGGCGCGGTGGCGGGGTCGCTCGCCAGCGTGCGCTGGATAGAGAGCCCTTCCATCCCGCCGGGGCTCGACGCATTCACCAGCATGTTCAGCAGAATCACGTCCGGACGGTGAATCCGCGCCCGGCGCAGCACCTGGTCCGCCTCGTCGGCAATCACCACGCCGTAGCCCATCCGGTGAAGCGCGTGCTGCAAATGCTCACGCACATACAGATCGTCGTCCACCACCAGCACCAGCCCTACGCCCCGGTCCAGCAGCTTGCCGGTAATCCGCTCCCGCGCCACTCCGGACGCGATCTCGTCGAGCGATGCCTCGGCCAGCTTGGCCTCCACCAGCGCCGCCTCGATTTCCTCGGGCGCGATTCGCGTCGCCTCCGGAGTGTCCGCCAGCGTCAGCCGCCCTGTCTGGCCCGTTTCGGGGGCGGCCTCGGTATAAATCGGCAGGCTGAAATAAAACCGGCTGCCTTCGCCCGCCTCGCTTTCCATCCAGACCGCGCCGCCCAGCAATTCCACCATCGTCTTCACGATCGACAGCCCCAGCCCCGTTCCCCCAGCCTCGCGCGTGGTGGAGTTGTCGGCCCGGAAAAACTTCTGGAACAGCTTTTTCTGATCGTCCTGCGAGATGCCGATTCCGCTGTCGGCCACGCAGGTTACCATCGCCCCGCCCTGAATCTCCAGCGATACCTTCGCCCATCCCCCCGTCGGCGTATATTTGATCGCGTTGTTGACCAGATTCGCCAGAATCTGCGTGATTTTATCCGCGTCCCCGCGCACGTCAGGCCACTCCGACGGCATGCTCGCATCCAGCGACACCGCCTTTTCGTCCGCCGACGCCCGCATCAGGCGCAGCACGTCCGTAACGATCCGCTGGTAGTTCACCCGCTCCAGCTTCACGTCCACATGCCCCGATTCCAGCCGCGAGATATCCAGCACGTCGTTGATCAGATTCGTCAGCCGGTTCGTGCTGCCCTCCAAAATCTCCAAGAACTCCCGCTGCAGCTCGTTGATCTCCCCGGCCTCTTCCGTCAGCAGCAGATCGGTATAGCCCTTGATCGACGTCAGCGGCGTGCGAAGCTCGTGCGACACTACCGAGATGAACTCGGTCTTCATCTTGTCCACTTCCGTCTCGCGCGTGATATCGTGCAGCGCCACGATCCGTCCGGTGAGTGTCAGATGATCGTCGCGCACCGGCGCGGTGTATACCTGCACGAAGCGACGCTCCGCCGCCAGCACCTCGACAATCTCCTCCGACACCCCCACCTGATGCGCCTCGTCCTGATCGGTCAGCGGCCCCAAACGACTCAGCAGACGCTCCGGCCTCGCCAAACGCGCCGTCAGCAGCGCCTGCGCCTCGGAAATCGGCTGGTAGAGCAGGGCGTCCATCCGGATGCCCAGCAGCTCGCAGAACCGCCGGTTCACCAGCATGAACCGCCCCTCTTTATCCAGCAGCGCGATCCCGTCGTTGGTCGCGTTCAGCACCGTTTCCATCCGCTGGTTCAAATCCGCCAGCAGCCGGTTCTGCTCCCGCTGCGCCGCCTCGCGGCTCGCGATCACCGCCACCATATGGTTGAACGCCCGCGTCAAATCGCTGAACTCGCCGCTCGCCATCCGGTCCACCGGCAGCGGCTCGTAGGTGCCCGCCTCCATCCGCTCCGCCCCGCGCCGAAGCTGCACCAAAGGCCGCAAATACCGCAAACTAATCAGCCGCCCGATAATCGTCGCCACGCACAGCGGCACGATCATCCACAAGCCATATTCGATCGCGACGCTCCGTCCCTCATGCATCGACAGCAGCGCCACCACGCCCGCAATCAGCATCAGCGCCGCCGGCAGAGCCACAATAAACTGGTAGCCCAGCGCTATTCGTCGCTCCGCCTTGCTCAGGCCCGGTGTAGTTCTTAGTGGATGCAGCATGTGGTTAATATTTGACGTATACCACGCTTCACGGTAATAATGCGAGAACCCATCCGGCGCTTTCTGATCTCCCCTCCTTGTCTGAGAAGGGGATTAAGGGGAGGTCCGCCCAGCACGAGCGTCGCATCAAAACAGAGATCCTGCACCCATCCTTGTCCAAGCCGGGAAGTTGAACCGGCTTTTTCTAAACCCCTTGTCGGAAAGGAAATATAGGATGGCGCTGCATTCCAAGACGGTCTGGAATATGGCCGTAGACTTTTCCTTCCCGACTGGGAAGGTAGCGCAAAGCGCCGGATGGGTTCCGGGAGCGCTGATTAATACTTTATGAAATGCATCGTAGTCATTCCCACCTATAACGAAGTCGACAACGTCCGCGCCATCAGCGAGGCCGTGCTGGAACACCAGGGCCTGCACCTGCTGATCGTCGACGACAACTCCCCCGACGGCACCGGACGCGTCGCCGACGACCTTTCCCGCAAATACGCCGGACGCATGCAAGTGCTCCATCGCCAGCAGAAAAACGGCCTCGGACGCGCTTATGTCGAAGCCTACGGCTGGTGCATCGAGCGCGGCTACGACGCCGTCGGCCAGATGGACGCCGACTTCTCCCACTCCCCCGACGCGCTCCCAGACCTCTTCCGGGCCGCCTACGACGGCGCGGACGTCGTTATCGGCTCCCGCTACCTCAACGGCATCTCCGTCATCAACTGGCCCCTGCGCCGTATTTTATTGAGCCTCGGAGCCAACGAGTACGTCCGCGCCATCACCGGCATGCCCGTCCACGACGGCACCTCCGGCTTCCGCGTCTACACCGTCCGCGCCCTCCAAGCGATGAACGTCGCCACCATTCAATCCAGCGGCTACTCCTTCCAGGTGGAAATGACCTACCGCGCCTTCCTAGCCGGCTGCAAAATACAGGAAGTCCCCATCGTCTTCACCGAGCGCCGCCTGGGACATTCCAAAATGTCCCAAGGCGTCATCCTAGAATCTGCCCTAATGCCCTGGCGCTTAGTGGCAAGAAAAGGCAAGCTCCGCCACGAACTAGAAGTCCTAGACCCCGACGAAGACGACGAAAACTAATTCTCCCCCCCCTCCTTATCCTAGGAGGGGCTAGGTGAAGTCCGGCGCGGAACCCATCCGGCCTTTCAGGCCATCATCCAGCCGCCCCGGTAAAATAAA